>CALMSP010000001.1 GCA_937872405.1 uncultured Saprospiraceae bacterium
ATGAGCCGTTCAGAAAACCGCTCAAAAGTTAGGGCAAATTTAATTTGTTTTGATTGGTTCTGCAACAGCCGAACTGACTAAAAGGTTTTATATCTGTGTCAAATAATATTTTACTTTACTACGCGCATTCTGATTTTTGGCGATTAACAGAATTTTATTCTGAGAAAAACGGAAAAAGCGAGGCGTTTAGGAATATTTTTTTGAAAAAATGATTCAGTAAAATCAAAAAAATAGTGCAAAAAAATGATGGTATGGTAGAATGCATCTTCGACCAATGTAGCTAAGTATTCGACCAAAATATTTTCTTGGCGGCTGTTGGCGAGTTGTTTATCCCGATTTGCATTTTTGCCCAGAAGGGGGTATTTTCGCCGATTGAAATGAAAAGATGACTTTACATTGCTATTGCCATTTTTTAAGACATTCAAAATCAATTATTTATAAAACGAATGGGCTATTTTGACAAGCATTTTAATAAAACTTATCATATGTATTCGCCAACAACATCTATGAATAAACTACTTTTTACTGCACTGATTAGTGCATTGGTATGCATGTGCCTGCCAGCTCAAACCGATACCACGATCTATCAGGTTGCTGAGGAGATGCCCCGCTTTCCGGTATGCGAAGGGCTGGATACCACCCTCGAATTTAAGACCCAATGCTCGCAACAGCAGCTAATGGCTTTTATGAGTCGGAATATTGTATATCCTTATGAGGCGCGAATCAACGGCAATGAAGGTACAGTGGTGCTCACTTTTGTGATTGAAAAAGACGGTAGCCTCACCAATCCGCGTATCGTTAAGGATGTGGGAGGTGGCTGCGGATTGGAAGCCTTGCGCATCATCAATGCGCTGGTAGAGCAGGAGGTAAAATGGGTGCCTGGCAAAAATAAAGGGAAACCTGTGCGCACACAGTTTACGCTGCCGGTACGCTTTCGCCTTCAAGAGGCGCCGCCTTACGAAATTATAGGGATGGATACGGTTTATACTCGACTGGATGAGCCACTCGAATACATAGGCGGGCAGGAGGCCTTATTTGAATTTTTGAATAACAAACTACAATATCCGCCTTCCGGCAATGACAGTTGCTTGATCGGAACGATTGATATTCAGCTATTGGTGGATCGGCGCGGCAATGTGCGTATTCTTGACCTTACAGATTATAATGCTTTAGGCTCCGACTTTTGGTATGCCGCTATCAACGCGGTGACTTCTACTGCCGGCAAATGGAAAGTGGCTACATTGGAAGGCAATAAAGTGCCGTCTGCTTACAATGTGAGCCTTTCCTTTGTGCCAGAGCGCGCAGCTTGCAAAGCGAAAATTGACAAATATCAGCAAGCGGCTACCTTAGCGGCTGAGGGTGCAGAACTATTTAACAATGGCGAACAGGACGCTGGCATCGCCAAAATTAGTCGGGCAATTGAGCTGTTTCCAAATGATGCCAACTTTCTTTACATGCGCGGGCAGGCGTATCTGGAAATGAATCGCTTTGCGGAAGCCTGCGCCGATCTTACGCTCATGCGCTCCTTAGCATTAGTCAATTGGTTCGATACCTTGCTGCCGGTCATTTGTAGTCAGGGGAAATAGGTTGATAGGTTGATAGGGGTGATGGGTTGATAGGGGGGATAGGGTTGATGGGTTGATGGGTTGATAGGTTGATAGGGGGGATAGGGGGGATGGGTTATAATGCGCTATTTTATAAAAAGCTGATTATCTGGGGTTTTGTTGCAAAACGCTACTTGAATTAAAACAAATCCCATTCCTCCTATCCCCCTATTCCCCGTAAATACAATAGCTATGAAAAGTACGGTTCTGCGAGCGATTCAGCGATTGAACACGGGCAACTCTGTAGCAGCGTATGCCGACACCCTGGCGGTAGAAGCACCTCTGGAAATCCAAATAGCCTGGGGTAGGGGAGCAGCGCGCACACGAAAAAGCATCGCAGTAACGATGCGCACGCCAGGACATGATTTTGATTTGGCGCGGGGTTTTTTATTCACGGAAGGTATTATCATTTCCGATAAGGAGGTGATACAAATGCGCTACTTGACGGAGCAATTAGATGAGGCTTCTCAGGAAAACGTGGTGCTGGTGGACTTGCATCCTGATCTCGATTTTGAGGCAGACCATTTGAGCCGCCATTTTTACACTTCTTCCAGTTGTGGCATTTGTGGTAAAGCTTCAATTGACCTGGTGCAAAGCACTTGCCGTTTCTTGTTGCCCAAAGGCAAACCGCTCATCTCGGCTGACTTTCTTTTCGCGCTTCCGCAACAATTGAATCAGCAACAGGCGTTGTTTGCACAAACCGGCGGTATTCATGGGGCGGCGCTGTTTGACCAGCACGGAAACTTGCAGTTGCTCCGTGAAGATGTGGGGCGGCACAATGCATTGGATAAGTTGATTGGCGCGGCTTTGAAGCTACAGGCAGTACCTTTATTCGATTCTGTAATATTAGTGAGTGGCAGAGTTGGCTTTGAATTGGTACAAAAATCCATTATGGCCGGTGTGCCAATATTAGCAGCCGTGGGCGCCGCATCGAGCTTAGCGGTGGAGTTGGCCGAGGCGCATGGTATGACGCTGGTAGGGTTTTTGCGACCCCAGAAAGCCAATATTTATTGTGGGATGGAAAGAATTCAGCAACCTTCCGACAAAGGAAGCCAAAGTATTGGAGCTTAGGTTTTCCAAGTTTCTGGATCAGGCGGAAGCGTCCACTTAGTTTGCATCGTCGCTATTTCTTTTCCATTGGCTGCGCGCACCAAGCGATGCAGAAAAGTGCCATCCGCTATTTGTTGCGATTCGGATCGAATTACATCCTTCCACAAAGCCTCCACTTTGAATAAAATATCCAGTTCGCGCAGATAACTATGCTGCAAGAGTTCGTCCGCTACGGTTTCCAACATCCACTGTATATATAAGGTATTGTTGAGATGCATATTAAAATCAAGATCATGCCAATTCACCTGATAATCTTTAACAAAGTGTGCGTGTTCAAATTTAGGCAATTTATCGTTCGAACGTGGTAAGCATTCGCTTTCAGGAGGTACTTGTTGTTGGAATTGCATAATAAAATCAGGGATGCGGGTCATGCGGCGGGTGTTGGTATCCAGGAGGAGCCAAGTGGACGAGGAGTAGGCGAGTAGATTGCCCTCGGCATCAAAAATTTTATAATCGCGGTGGGTAAGTACTTTTTCAAAACCCGCCGGATAGGTTTGGATGTGAATGCGCTCATTCAAATTAGGCAATCTATTTATGCGTAAATACATGCGTATGAGTACCCAAGATATAGAATAAGGCTCCAAGTCCCACACCGAAAGCCGAAGTTGTAATACATTTTGCATAGCAGCTTCCTGCATCAAACGCACCAGCGCAGCAGGCGTAGCTTTTTTGCGGCTATCAATTTCATAAGTACGAACAATAAAATTTTCTTCGTAGCCTAAGTGCATAAACCATTGAAATTACGGTATTTACCAAGTTTTTTTGCAAATATACGAAGGAATATTAACACTTTTCCGAACAACATTTTGAATAGGCAGATCGCATCAATACCCCGTCAGCAAAGAAAAAAATATTTTTTTAAAAATGGCTTTTGCAATTGAAAGAAAAAATCATACCTTTGCAATCGCTTTTTGAGAAGGCATATCTCTAAATAGCGAAAAACAAAAAAAATAAGACCATTTCAACTTAAAATACACGGTATGCCAACTATTAATCAATTGGTGCGCAAAGGAAGAGAAAAAGTAGTGACGAAGAGCAAGTCGCGTGCGCTGGACGCCTGCCCGCAGAAGCGTGGCGTGTGTACGCGCGTATATACGACGACGCCCAAGAAGCCGAATTCAGCGTTGCGCAAAGTGGCAAAAGTACGTCTGACGAATCAAATCGAAGTAATTGCATACATTCCAGGCGAAGGGCACAACCTACAAGAGCACTCCATCGTGCTGGTGCGCGGCGGTCGTGTGAAGGATTTGCCAGGCGTGCGCTATACAATTGTACGCGGTGCCTTGGATACGCAAGGTGTAAATAACCGCAAGAAGAGTCGTTCGCAGTACGGAACGAAGCGTCCAAAATCTTAAAAATTGTGTTTTATCATAGTGTGTATGATGCACGCACATATTGGAAAAACGGAACACGATAAAAAATGAGAAAAAGAAAACCAAAATTACGGGTATTAGTGCCTGATCCGCGTTACAATGACCCAATGGTCACACAGTTTGTCAATAATATGATGTGGGAAGGCAAAAAGAGTACAGCCTTCCAAGTATTTTATGATGCGATGGATCTGGTAAAAGAAAGAACTAAGCAGGATGAGCACGGTATCTGGAAGAAGGCATTAGGCAACGTGATGCCACAGGTAGAGGTGCGCAGCCGCCGTATTGGTGGGGCTACTTTCCAAATCCCTACGGAAATTCGTGCTAAGCGCAAGGTTTCTATTGGAATGAAGTGGCTGATTCGTTTTGCACGAGAACGCAGTGGCAAGGGAATGTCAGAGAAGTTAGCAGCCGAATTAATCGCGGCAAGCAAAGGCGAAGGGGCAGCTGTAAAACGTAGAGACGACATGCATAAAATGGCGGAAGCTAACCGTGCATTCGCACACTTCAGGGCATAAAAGACCTGTGGTTACTGTTTACTCAAAACTATCACATAAGTCCATCATGGCAAAAGATCTAACATTTACGAGAAATATTGGTATTACAGCGCACATTGATGCCGGTAAGACTACCACTACCGAGCGTATCCTTTATTATACGGGCGTATCTTACAAAATTGGTGAGGTACACGATGGCGCCGCTACCATGGACTGGATGGAGCAGGAGCAAGAACGCGGTATTACCATTACATCTGCTGCTACTAAATGTGCTTGGACAGTAGCCGAGCAGAAGTATGATTTTAACATTATTGATACACCAGGGCACGTTGATTTCACTGTTGAGGTGAATCGCTCCTTGCGCGTATTGGATGGTTTAGTCTTTCTGTTTAGTGCGGTGGATGGTGTAGAGCCACAATCCGAAACGAACTGGCGCTTAGCGGATGGCTATAAAGTTCCGCGCTTGGCTTTTGTAAACAAGATGGATCGCGTAGGCGCTGATTACTTCAATGTAATCAACGATATGAAGGTAAAACTCGGCTCGAATGCCTTGGCGATGCAAGTCCCCATTGGTGCAGAGGATACATTCAAAGGGGTTATTGATTTGGTGACTAACCAAGCCATCATTTGGAACGAGCAGGACATGGGCATGACCTACGAAGTAGTGCCAATTCCAGCTGACCTACAGGAACTGGTTATCGAGCATCGCAGCAAATTGGTAGAAGCTGTTGCAGAATATGATGAGCAATTGTTGGAGAAATACTTCGAAGACCCCGATTCAATCACGGTAGAAGAAATTCGCTCGGCAATTCGTAAAGCGACTATTGACATGGCTATCACGCCGGTGTTCTGTGGTTCTGCTTTCAAAAATAAAGGGGTGCAAGCATGTCTTGATGCTGTTTGCTACTATCTGCCTTCTCCGATTGATGTAGAGGCTGTAAAAGGCACAAACCCTAAGACGGACCAAGAGGTACAGCGCAAACCGACAACCGAAGATCCTTTCGCGGCACTGGCTTTCAAGATCGCAACTGATCCTTTTGTAGGTCGCTTATGTTTCATTCGGGTATATTCAGGTGCATTAGATGCGGGTTCGTATGTGCTCAACACGCGTTCTGATAATAAAGAACGTATATCGCGTTTGTATCAAATGCACGCTAATAAGCAAAACCCGATTGAACGGGTAGAGGCAGGGGATATTGCAGCGGCAGTGGGCTTCAAAGATATTCGTACTGGCGATACACTCTGTGACCCTGCCAACCCAATTGTACTGGAAAGTATGGTCTTTCCAGAACCAGTGATTAGTTTGGCTATCGAGCCTAAGTCACAAAAAGATTTAGACAAGCTGGGTAACGGTCTGGCAAAATTGGCAGAAGAAGATCCCACTTTCAAGGTAAGTTACAACGAAGATACGAATCAAACGATTATTTCTGGTATGGGTGAGCTGCACTTGGAAATCATCGTAGATCGCTTGCGTCGAGAGTTTGGGGTAGAATGTAACCAAGGAGCACCTCAGGTGAACTATAAAGAAGCATTGACCAAATCCGTTATGCACCGAGAACGCTTGAAGAAGCAAACAGGTGGTGCTGGTTTGTTCGCAGATATGGAATTCGAGCTTGGCCCTGCGGATGAAGAGTTCCTGCAAAGTGAAGATTTCAAGAGTGGTAAGAAAAAACTTCAGTTTGTGTGGGGTATTGTAGGTGGCTCCATTGACAAAAACTATATGAAGCCTATCACAGATGGCTTTACAGCAATGATGAATAACGGTGTATTGGCTGGGTATCAGATAGACGCAATGAAAGTGCGCGTTTATGATGGCTCTATGCACGCGGTTGACTCCAAGCCTATTGCATTTGAATTGTGCGCAAAAGAAGGTTTCAAAGTGGCTGCCAAACAGGCTGCACCAGTATTGCTGGAGCCAATCATGAAGCTGGAAGTAGTGACACCCGAAGAGTACGTAGGTCCAGTAATTGGTGACCTCAACCGCCGTCGGGGCTTGCCCAAAGGTCAAGAGGGACGCCCAGGTGGAGCCATAGCCATTCAAGCAGAAGTACCCCTCTCGGAGATGTTCGGCTATGTGACGCAGTTACGTACCATCACTTCTGGACGTGCAAGTTCTTCCATGGAATTTTCGCACTATGCTGCCGCGCCAACAAACGTTGCTAACGAAGTGATCGAAAAAGCCAAAGGGGCTGTGAAAGTCTAAGCATTTAAAAGAAAAGTAGAGCGATTCTAAAATTTTCAATGAATCATTCGGAATCGCAAGCTAAATATTTAATAATCAGGCATGAATCAGAAAATCAGAATCAAACTCCGTTCCTATGACCACAATTTGGTGGACAAGTCAACGGAGAAAATCGTGAAAACAGTGCGTAACAGCGGCGCTGTTGTGACGGGTCCGATTCCGCTGCCCACTGAGAAGAAAGTGTTTACGGTGCTCCGTTCTCCGCACGTCAACAAAAAATCTCGGGAGCAGTTCCAGTTACGCACGCACAAGCGCCTCATCGAAATTTATACGCCCACCCAGAAGACAGTAGATGCCCTGTCCAAGCTGGAACTGCCGAGTGGCGTGGATATTCAGGTGAAATTGACCTGATTTTATCAAAGTAAAAGATTATTGGGTTTCCGATAGTCGTTCGCTGTAGCTTCATGTTGCGCCAATCAGATACCATGCTGTATTGGCCTGTCACAAGTTGTCAGTGTACGCTGTTGGGTATCCACCATCGTAAAATAAGAAACGGATGAACGGATTAATTGGTAAAAAAGTTGGCATGACCAGCATTTACGACAGTAAAGGTCGTAACGTTGCCTGTACCGTAATCGAAGCCGGACCCTGCGTCGTTACGCAGGTGAAAACAGAAGAAACTGATGGCTACACGGCACTTCAGTTGGGCTTCGGTGAGGCAAAAGCCAAAAACACATCCCAGCCTCTCGAAGGGCATTTCAAGCAAGCGGGTACTGGCCCGAAGAAAAAAGTAGTTGAATTCCGCGATTTCGATGCTGTGACCAAGTCGCTCGGCGATATTGTAAAAGTAGATGAAGTTTTTGCCGAAGGCGATACTATACATGCTGTGGGCGTTTCCAAAGGGAAAGGCTTCCAAGGTGTAGTAAAGCGGCACGGTTTCGCAGGTGTTGGTATGCAGACGCACGGTCAGCACAATCGGGGGCGCGCACCAGGTTCTATTGGTGCCTCGTCTTTTCCGTCCAAAGTTGTGAAAGGGCTTAGGATGGCTGGCCGCGACGGCGGCGAACGCACTAAAGTAAAAAATTTACAAGTCGTAAAGGTGCTGCCAGAGCGCAATTTGATATTGGTAAAAGGTGCCGTACCGGGCCATCGTGGTGCATTCGTGATTTTGGAGAAAAAACCTAAGCTGTAAAATAATAGTAATGCGGCGTGCAGCGCCCATACGCAAATAGGATATATCATGAAAGTTGATGTTCTCAATATCCAGGGAGAAAAAACCGGCAGAACGGTAGAGCTACCAGACGACATTTTCGGCGTGGAACCAAATGAGCACGCCGTGTATCTATCGGTTAAGCAATACCTCGCCAACCAGCGCCAGGGTACGCACAAATCCAAGGAGCGGAGTGAGATATCTGGTTCTACAAGAAAATTGCATCGCCAGAAAGGTACTGGGGGCTCGCGTAAAGGCGACATCAATAATCCCTTGTTTGTTGGTGGCGGACGGGTATTTGGGCCCAAACCGCGCGATTACAGCCAAAAACTGAATAAAAAAGTAAAGCGCTTGGCCAGAAAATCGGCGCTGTCTAGCAAAGCAGGCAATGGTTCGATCATTGTGCTGGAGGATTTTTCCTTTGAAGCTCCGAAAACAAAGGCTTTTCAGCAGATATTAAAAGCATTGCAACTTGACCAAGCCAAGACATTGCTGGTAACGGCAGACCACGAGCGTGAGGTGTTCCTTTCGGGGCGCAATTTGCCAAAAGCAAGCATTACCCGCGCGGTGGATCTCAATACATATCATATTCTCAATGCCAATACCCTGATTTTATCAGAGGGCGCCATTGAGAAAATTAAGGAAACGTTTGCGTAAGCAAAGTTAATTTCTGAAAAATGGCAAAGATAATTCTGGTACGACCCATTATCACCGAAAAAGCAGATACCTTATCGGCGAGGCTGAAGCAGTACAGTTTCGTGGTTGATAAGAAAGCGAATAAAATAGAAATTCGCAAAGCCGTGGAAACGCGCTATAATGTAGCTGTGGAATCGGTCAATACACTAATATTGCCGGGCAAACAGAAAACCCGGATGACAAAAACCGGTGTACTGCGCGGCCGCAAGCCTTCCTTCAAGAAGGCGGTGGTAACGCTTGTTGAAGGTGAAACGATTGACTTCTTCGGCGATTTGTAAAAAAACGTCCACCCTTGTGGTATGGGCAACCTGAACTTTTGATTGCGAAAGCTGAAATTTTAGAATATGCCAGTTAAAAAATATAATCCGATAACGCCAGGCACCCGATTCAGAATCGGAAATGCTTACACGGAAATCACAACTGATACGCCGGAGAAGAGCCTGTTGGCGCCCATCAAGAAAAGTGGCGGGCGTAACCATACCGGTAAGCGCACGGTACGCCAACGCGGCGGTGGGCACAAGCGGCGGTACCGTATTATTGATTTCAAGCGCGATAAAGACGGCGTTCCAGCGGTGGTGCAAAGCATCGAATATGATCCAAATAGGACTGCTTACATCGCCTTATTGGAGTATCAAGATGGCGAAAAGCGCTACATCATAGCACCTAATGGTCTGAAAGTGGGCCAAACGATCATGTCAGGCGAAGGGGCAGCCCCCAATGTAGGCAATGCACTCTTTTTGCGTGAGGTGCCACTGGGTACGAACATTTTTGCTATTGAAATGCAACCCGGCAGAGGCGCTGCGCTGGCAAGAAGTGCGGGTACTTATGCTACGCTAATGGGGCGCGAAGGCAAGTATGGCGTTGTGAAGCTACCTTCTGGAGAAACGCGCCGCATCTTGTTGACCTGCAAAGTAACAATAGGGAGTACTTCCAACCCGGATCACGGTTTGCAGGTATTAGGTAAAGCAGGTAGAAAGCGCTGGTTGGGCAAACGCCCGCGCGTGAGAGGTGTAGCAATGAACCCCGTAGATCACCCTATGGGTGGTGGCGAAGGGCGCGCTTCGGGCGGTCACCCTCGCTCACGCACGGGAATTATGGCGAAAGGTCAGAAAACCCGAAACAATAAGAAGCATTCAACTAAGTTGATTATCTCGAAGCGAAAAACCAAATCTGGTCAATAATTAGGATCAGTGAAGTATAAAATTCGGTAAAACCATGGCAAGATCTATTAAAAAAGGACCATACGTTTTCCATAAATTGTTGCAGAAAGTACTCAAATCGAAAGAGTCCAACAAAAAATCTGTAATAAAAACCTGGTCGCGGGCATCTATGATTATCCCCGACATGGTAGGCGAAACGATTGCTGTTCACAACGGTAAAACATTTGTACCAGTATTCGTTACAGAGAATATGGTGGGGCACAAGTTGGGCGAATTTGCTCCAACACGCAACTTCAAAGGGCACTCCGGTAACAGGAAAAAGTAAATTTTAAAAAATTTCAAGGACGCAGGCGACACAGTTTTTGTTCTCCAGCGCTAAATGCAATATAGATAGAGATGCAAGCAATAGCTAAACTCAGAAATTGTCCGATATCAGCGCGTAAAATGCGGCTGGTTGTCAACAATATTCGTGGCAAAAAGGTAGAGGACGCACTCGATATCCTGCGCTACAGCAAGCAGGAATCGGCAATGTGGTTAGAAAAACTGCTGCGCTCGGCCATTGCCAACTGGGAATACAAACTCAATGGCACCGAGAGTGCGGATGATTATGAGCTATTTGTTCATACGGTATTTTCGGACGAGGCAGGGATGTTGAAGCGTTTCCGTCCGGCGCCGCATGGTCGTGCACATCGCATTCGCAAACGCAGCAATCATGTTACTATCATTGTTGCCAATCGCTTGCCATTGCGAAACGAAACAGCAGTGGCAGATGTGGTAACAGCTGACGAAGAAGAGGAAGCATAATTTTTAGCAAATTCTAATTACACCATAAATCATATGGGTCAAAAGACAAATCCAATTGGCAATCGTTTAGGAATTATCCGTGGCTGGGATTCCAACTGGTTCGGCGGTAAGGGTACAGATTATGCCCAAAAAGTAGTCGAAGATGAAAATATTCGAACTTACCTGAACGCTCGTATTCAGAAAGGAGGCATTGCGCGTATTGTGATCGAGCGCACGCTCAAACGCATTACGGTTACTTTACATACCTCTCGCCCGGGTATTATTATTGGTAAAGGCGGACAAGAAGTAGATCGTATTCGTGAGGAACTGAAAAAACTCACGAATAAGGATGTGCAAATCAATATTATTGAAATCCGCAAGCCCGAACTTGACGCCAATATTGTTGGAGAAACGATTGCGAAGCAAATTGAGGCACGTATCAATTATCGCCGCGCAATCAAAATGGCAATCCAATCCACGATGCGCGCTGGGGCAGAAGGCATCAAAATTCGTATCTCTGGTCGCCTCGCAGGTTCGGAAATGGCTCGTACTGAAGAGTACAAAGAGGGCCGAACACCCTTGCATACTTTCCGAGCTGATATTGATTATGCCCTGCAGGAGGCGCAAACAGTTTATGGTAAAATTGGAATAAAGGTATGGTTATGTAAGGGTGAAGTACTCGGTAAGCGCGATCTTTCACCTAATATTGGCGTAGCAGGCAAAAAAGATAGCAAACCAAGAAGCGGTAGCGAAGGCCGTGGTGGCGACCGTCGAGGTGAAGGACGCGGTGGCGACCGCAGAGGCGAAGGACGTGGCGAGGGGCGTGGCGATCGTAGAGGTGGTGGCGGTGGAAGAAATCAGAAAAGAAGGTAGGAAATATCAAAAAATGGCCGTACCTTTGCGTGGCTTTTTTGGAAGGTAACGTTTATAGCGTTTCGGGCTATTTTAAACCGACAAATTTTCAGGAACAATGTTGCAGCCTAAAAGGACAAAATATCGCAAACAGCAGAAAGGGCGAAATAAAGGTGTAGCTCATCGAGGAAGCACCATCGCATTCGGCACTTTCGCTCTCAAGGCAGTTACTGGCGGCAGAATCACTAACCGGCAGATCGAATCGGCGCGTATTGCTATGACCCGCTTCATGAAACGGGAAGGTAAGGTTTGGATTCGTATTTTTCCGGACAAGCCCATTACCGCTAAGCCACAGGAAGTTCGTATGGGTAAAGGTAAAGGTTCGCTTGATCATTACGTGGCCTTAGTAAAACCTGGGCGCATCATGTTTGAAATAGATGGCGTACCCCAAGCTACTGCTATTGAGGCATTGCGTTTGGCAGCTCAAAAGTTGCCTGTAATAACTAAAACAGTAGTGCGGACGGACTATTCTGAGTAATTTTAAATTCAAGTAAAATTAGTTTAAATAAAATGGCAACCAAGAAATACCTGGAATTGCAGGAATTCTCCGACTCGGACTTGGTCAGTGAATTGGAACAAACAGAGCTTCAATACCAGAAACTCCAATTCGACCATGTTATCAAAGGGATAGAAAACCCTTTGATGCTACGCGAAATCCGTCGGGATATTGCGCGCCTCAACACAGAGGTGCGTCGTCGCCAGATCAATGCGATGAGTTCGGAGGAATTGGCAAATCGTTCAAAAATTCGCGAGCGGAGACGACGTAAGTAATAGCAATGCCTGCAAAGCGGGGTGAAAAATTTCTAACAATGGTCGAAAGAAAACTTAGAAAACAAAGAACAGGGGTCGTAGTAAGCAATAAAATGCACAAGACCATTTCCGTGGCAGTAGAGCGGAGATTGCGCCACCCTATTTATGGCAAGTTTGTCAAAAAGACAAAAAAATTCATGGCGCACGATGAAAATAACGACTGCAACATTGGTGACGTGGTGCGCATCATGGAAACCCGCCCATTGAGTAAGCTCAAGCGCTGGCGCTTGGTGGAAGTTATCGAAAGAGCCAAATAAAATTTTGCACAAGAACACGAAGTGTATTTCGTATTCGAAACCCTGTGTCGTTTCCGGTTCTCAAATTTCAATAATGTTTTCCCAGAGGAATATATTCTGAGGGATCAAATTCTAGTAAAGCCATGATACAGCAAGAAAGCAGACTAAAAGTAGCGGACAATAGCGGTGCAAAGGAGGTGCTTTGCATTCGAGTGCTGGGCGGTTCTAAGCGGCGTTACGCCTCTGTAGGTGATAAAATTGTTGTTTCTGTGAAAGATGCCTCACCAGGGGGCATTAAGAAGGGTGCCGTTTCTAAAGCTGTAGTGGTGCGCACTAAAAAGGAAATTCGCCGAAAGGACGGTTCTTACATCCGTTTCGATGACAATGCCGTAGTATTGCTCAATAATCAGGATGAACCAAGAGGTACTCGTATCTTCGGGCCCGTAGCGAGAGAATTGCGCGACAAGGATTATATGAGAATTATCTCACTTGCTCCTGAAGTACTCTAAAATTCCAACGATCTGTCTTTGAGTAAAGATAGGATGCAAATAGCATAAAGAAATGGCAACAAAAAAGAAAATACAATCCACGCAAAAACGATTCGCGCCAAAGCTAAAGATCAAAAAAGGCGACCGCGTAATCGTTATATCGGGTGCATACAAAGACCGAAGCAAGGTTCGGGAGGTATTGCAAGTATTCCCGCATGAAAACAAGGCAATCGTGGACCAAGTAAATATTGTGAAAAAACATAAGAAGCCGACAGAGAATAATCCTGGCGGTATCACGGAAATGCCGGCTCCGATCCATATTTCTAACCTGATGCTGGTGGACCCGAAAACATCAGAACCTACGCGCGTTGGCCGCAAATTAGTTGACAACAAACTGGTTCGTTATTCTAAAAAATCAGGCGAAATTATTGAGTAATGAAATACGTACCAAGATTCAAAGAGAAATACTTGAAAGAAGTGGCTCCTGCACTTATGGAGCAGTTTCAGTATGATTCGGTAATGGAAATACCCAGACTGGTAAAAATTTGTTTGAACCAAGGGGTGGGTGCAGCTACGCAAGATAAGAAGTTGATTGATAACGCTGTGGCAGAGATGAGTCTGATAGCTGGGCAGAAGGCTGTAGCGGTGAAGGCTAAGCGCTCTGTATCTAACTTCAAACTTCGCGAGGGCATGCCCATTGGTGTCCGCGCAACGTTGCGAAACGATCAGATGTATGAGTTCTTAGATCGCTTAGTAACGGTGGCACTACCGCGTGTACGTGACTTTCGGGGCATCAATGATAAGAGTTTCGATGGTAAAGGCAACTATTCGATGGGCATTACGGAACATATTATTTTTCCGGAAATTGACCTCGACAAAGTAAGCCGAATCACGGGTATGGATATTACGTTTGTGACGACGGCTAAAACAGATGCAGAGGCATTAGCATTGTTGCGTCTATTGGGTCTGCCTTTTAGAAACCAACAACGCAGTTAATCAATTGAACCTTTTCAATATTTGATAAACAATGGCAAAGAAATCCATCATTGCAAGGGAAAGAAAGCGTGAGCGCATCGTAGCGAAATACGCAGAATTGCGCAAAAAGCTGAAAGAGGAAGGTAAATGGGACGAATTGGATAAACTTCCTCGCAACGCCAATCCTATTCGCTTGCACAATCGCTGTAAGTTAACGGGGCGCCCCAAGGGTTATATGCGTCATTTCGGTCTTTGCAGGGTTAAGTTCCGCGATATGGCACTTGCTGGCAAGTTACCTGGTGTAACTAAATCAAGTTGGTAAAATTTAATATTTTTGAACAATCGGCAAGGTTCCGTTGAACAAGGAAAACCCGTCGGTGAAATCTCAATACAATGGCAGTTACAGATCCAATAGCAGATTATCTAACCCGAATTCGTAATGCGCAGCAGGCTGGACACAAAATTGTTGAAATTCCTGCATCCAATATCAAAAAGCGTATTACAGAAATTCTATACGATCAAGGCTATATCCTACGCTACAAATTTGAAGATGAGGTAGGTAAAGGTGCACAGGGCGTTATCAAAATAGCTATCAAATACGACCCGATCTCCAGGAAACCCATCATCCGTAACTTGTCGAGGGTGAGCAAGCCCGGTCTGCGTAAGTTTGTGAAAGCCACGGAACTTCCCAGAGTAATCAATGGGCTTGGTATTGCCATTGTATCTACGTCTAGAGGCGTACTTACGGACAAGCAGGCGCGCGAGACTAATGTGGGTGGTGAAGTATTGTGTTATGTTTATTAATTCGAGGACATTTTAAAGTGAATATACCATGTCACGAGTAGGAAAAGCGCCAATTGAGCTTCCTAAAGGCGTAGAAATTAATATTAGCAAAGGAAACCTCGTTACGGTGAAGGGTCCTAAGGGGACACTTTCGCAGCAGGTTGACCCTGATATACAGGTCGAAATTGAAGATGGCGTACTTACTGTGAAGCGCCCAACGGATCAAATCCGCCACAAAGCCTTGCATGGGCTGTACCGCGCCTTGGTCAATAATATGGTACAAGGTGTTACAAATGGTTTTGTGAAAGAATTAGAGTTGATTGGGGTGGGCTATCGCGCTACCAACACAGGACAATTATTGGAGCTAACGCTAGGTTATTCACACCCAATTATGTTCTATATTCCATCCGAAATAGCGGTCGAAACTAAACAAGAGAAAGGTAAAAACCCACTCATTCGGCTAGAAAGTATAGACAAGCAATTGTTGGGGCAGATAGCAGCTAAAATCAGGGGGCTGCGGAAGCCAGAACCCTACAAGGGCAAAGGTGTACGCTATATGGGTGAGGATGTTCGTCGCAAAGCGGGTAAAACGGCCGGCGGCAAAAAATAATCGTCAACTGAACCTGAAAATTTTTTGTTAGCAATAATACACTATTTCGTAGCGCCTTGGGTCTGACGCTCTTGTCCTACACTAAGGCTAAAACCGAAAAAAATGAAATTCAACAAAGAAGGTAGAAGAAGAAAGATTCACTACCGCATTCGCAAAAAAGTATCTGGGACGCCTGTGCGCCCGCGTCTGAGCGTTTATCGAAGCAACAAGTCTATTTATTGCCAAGCAATTGATGACGTAAGTGGTATAACACTGTTTGCTGCCTCTTCCAGAGAAGAAAGCGTTAGCAGTAAAGGTGGCAACAAGGTAGAACAGTCAAAAGCAGTTGGTAAGCTCATAGCAGAACGTGCACAAGTTCACAACATTACAACGGTTGTTTTTGACCGAGGTGGTTATCTCTACCACGGTCGGGTAAAAGCCTTGGCTGACGGTGCGCGCGAAGGGGGACTCCAATTCTAACAATAATCTTAATGGTTTGCAATAATGGCAAAGAATAATCAAGGCAGCAGAGTAAAACCAGCTGAAACGGAATTAAAAGAAAAACTGGTGAGCCTCAATCGTGTTGCCAAGGTAACAAAAGGCGGTAGAACATTCAGTTTTGCAGCTATTGTAGTTGTAGGAGATGGCAACGGTACGGTTGGTCAGGGTTTGGGTAAAGCTCGCGACGTATCGGAGGCAATTGCCAAAGCCGTTGACGACGCCAAGAAAAACTTAGTTAAAGTGCCAGTATATAAGGGTACCATCCCGCATGAGCAAAAAGGCAAGTTTGGGGCCGGCAAGGTGCTTATCAAACCTGCTGCCGACGGTACCGGTGTGATTGCAGGTGGCGCCATGCGAGCAGTACTGGAGATTGCGGGTGTACACAACGTATTGGCAAAATCGCAAGGCTCATCGAATCCGCACAATGTGGTAAAAGCTACTATTGATGCGCTTTCCCGCTTGAGAAATCCGATAGAGGTGGCTAAGCAACGCAATATTTCTATGGATCGCCTCTTTAAAGGATAAATTGAAAATCTGACAAACTCGAAAGAGATGACTAAGATAAAAATCACACAGGTAAAAAGCGTTATTGACCGTCCGAAAAGACAAAAGGACACGGTGAAAGCGCTTGGGCTTCGCAAAATGCACCAAACGGTGGTTCACGAAGCGACTCCCCAGATACTGGGTATGGTTAGAAAAGTGAATCACTTAGTGAAAGTGGAAGAGGCATAATTTTTTTCCTGAAACGAATAAATCAAGCAGATAAAATGGAACTGCATAATTTAAAACCTGCAGCCGGCTCCACTAAGCGGACGAAGCGTATTGCAAGAGGACAAGGGTCTGGACATGGCGGGACTTCTACAAAGGGTCATAAAGGTGATAAATCGCGTGCTGGACACAAGCGCAAGCGCAACTTTGAAGGTGGTCAAATGCCGCTCCAAATGCGTTTGCCGAAGGTTGGCTTTAAAAATCTGAATCGGGTCGCTTATGTAGGGGTAAATCTTTCCAGACTGCAAGAGATCGTAGATAAATATCAGATTGATACAATTGATATTGCCACCTTAGTAGCAAAAGGTATTGTAAAGAAAACCGATAACGTCAAGATTTTGGGCGCAGGTGAGCTAAATGTAAAGCTGCATGTAACAGCCCATGCATTTTCTGAAACGGCTAAGCAAGCCATCGAACAACTTGGCGGAAGCGTTAACATCGTTAAAGCATAGCAATGAAAAGACTGATCACTACGCTCAAAAACATCTGGAAAATCAAGGAGTTGCGCAACCGCATTCTTTTTACCTTAGGAATGTTGATGGTGTTTCGCTTTGGTTCTTATGTTGTTTTGCCGGGGGTTATACCCTCTATCCTTCAAAGCGCATCGCAAAACAGAAGTTCTCCAAATGACCTGTTGGGCCTGATCAATGTATTCACTGGTGGCGCATTCAACAATGCGGCAATTTTTGCATTGGGTATTATGCCGTATATCACGGCTTCTATCATTATACAATTATTGGGTTTTGCAGTACCCTATTTTCAAAGGCTTCAACAAAAAGAAGGCGAATCTGGTCGCAGAAAGCTCAATCAGATTACACGTTTGCTCACGGTATTCATTACCTTAGTACAGGGCGGTGGTTATCTCACCTACATCAGTACAATGGGCGCCATTGATCCTTCCATCCCAAGAAGTATCTTTTGGATATCGAACATCATCATCCTATCCACGGGTACTGTTTTTGCTATGTGGCTGGGTGAGCGCATTACCGACAAAGGTATCGGCAATGGGGTGTCGTTGTTAATTATGGTAGGAATTATTGCACAATTGCCACAAGCACTTATAGCGGAATTTCTTCTGCGATTGAATAGCGGTGGGGTATTGGTATTCGTTATAGAATTGTTGGTATTATTTGTTATCGTCGCTGCTACTATTGTCATTGTACAAGGGGTACGCAAAATTCCAATGCAATTTGCTAAACGCATGGTCGGACGTGGCGACGCAGCTATGCCTGCTGCTGGGGTGCGTGATTACATTCCTTTGAAGGTAAATGCTGCGGGTGTGATGCCTATTATTTTTGCACAGGCACTGATGTTTTTGCCAGCTACCGCCGCGCAATTTTTAGCTGGTAACAATTCAGATGTAGCTGCCAATCCTGTGTTGCGGGCACTAAATGATTTCACCTCAGCGCCGTATAATATTATTTACTTCGTATTAGTAGTGTTATTTACCTATATTTACACGGCGCTCATGGTCAATCCACAGCAGTACGCAGAATACCTGAAGCGCCAGAATGCTTTCATTCCTGGCATCAAGCCTGGTAAGCCAACTGCTGATTTTATTGATGCTGTTACTACACGTATCACCCTACCTGGGTCTATTTTCTTAGGTTTCATCGCCATTCTACCAGCGTTTGCAGCGGCATTTGGCGTCAACATCGCTTTTGCTATGTTTTTTGGAGGCACTTCTTTGTTAATTTTGGTAGGGGTTGTGCTGGATACATTACAACAAATTGAAAGCCATTTGTTGATGCGTCGTTATGAAGGACTTGTCAAATCTGGTCGCATTCAGGGTAGGGGAAGTCGAGTACAAGGTATTGGCGCAAACATGTAAGATTCAAACATTATACAAATTCAAATCGTTGTTTATTGAAGAATTGTTTAATCTTACACCCAAGCGATGATTTTTTATAAAACGGACGAAGAAATTGAGTTAATACGACATAACTGCCTCTTAGTGTGCAAAACACTAGCGGAGGTAGCAAAAGTGCTAAAACCTGGTATCAATAGCACCAAAATTGACCAGATAGCAGAAGTATTTATTCGAGACAATCAGGCAAAGCCAGGTTTCAAAGGTTACAACGATTTTCCTGACACGTTGTGTGTTTCAGTAAATGATGTTGTTGTTCATGGAATGCCGTCTTCTAACTATACCTTCAAGGAAGGGGATGTCGTATCCATAGACTGCGGGGTGTATAAAAATGGTTATTTTGGCGATGCTGCCTACACTTTTGCATTGGGAGATGTGCCTGAGAAAACCATGGATTTGCTGCGCACTACCCATGAGTCCCTATATCGAGGCATAGAGCGAGCTGTAGCA
>CALMSP010000002.1 GCA_937872405.1 uncultured Saprospiraceae bacterium
CGGATTCCTTGCGATCGCAATTGGAAAAACGCACCGAAACCTTTATTTTTCAAGGGCTTAGCGCTGGCGAAATTGTAGTAAACGAACCTTTCGATATCACTGCCGACCACTGCCATATACAATATGTAAGCGGCGTACAGGAAGTAACTTGGTAAGAAAATCGGACTATTTTAGAAGCGAAAGTGCAAATTTACCCCGATGCTTCGGGTAGGTGGCAGGGCGAGGGTTTCGATGCCAGGTAGAAAGGTATTGCCCGCAAGGGAGAATGTCTCTGGATCAATATGTGGCACATCGGTAATGAGCAACAGGTTGCGCCCAACTATGGAGATGTGTACGTCTCGTACAGCCAGCTTGCCTAAGAGGAGGTTCGGTAAGTGAAAACCCAGCCGAGCTTCGCGGAGTTTGATGAACGTTGCGTCGTGCGTGAGCACTTCGGGGATGAGGCGATCAATGGTGTAGGCTCGATGCCACTCTCTTGCACTAAGTTGCTGTTGGTTGGGCACGAAAGAGCCATCCGGTTGTTGCATGACACCTTGCCCGATGATGCCGTTGCCATCTTTGCTGAGATCGTATCCGTCGAGTCGCCCGGCCAAAGACTCCTGAAGATGCCCACCGCCGATGCCTAATGCCTGGGTATGACTATATACGACACCTCCCCAGCGCACATCTGCCAAAAGGCTGAGCGTGAACCCTTTGAGATAGAAGGTATTACGCACCCCCGCCATCCAGTCAGGATTGTAATTGCCAAGTTGTATCGGCGCAGTAGAAGGGATGGGCTTGCCTGTTGAATCAAATATGCGCTGTCCGATATATTGCCCACTGGCATCAAAATAAGGGCTGTCAGGATCGGCGCTAACTATTTGAAAACCAGTTCCATACAAATTGCCAACCCGCTCGCCTACCCGCGCTTCCATTTGCACATAGCGATCCGCTATCACGTAGGTTTGGATCGGTTCGCCGGAAAGCGGGTCATCGTACAGTCGCAATAAGTGGCTACGCTGTCGGGTAAAATTAACATCTACATCCCAGCGAAAAGTTTTCATACGAATGGGCGCCAGATGCAGCACGACCTCCAGACCTTCGCTTCGTACGGCACCTCCATTGATGATGCGCGCCTGATAGCCAGTGCCCTTGCTCAGTGGAATAGTCAGTATCTGATGATCGGTTAGGCTTCGATACCAGGTGCCGTCCAATCCGATACGATTATCAAAAAAACGAATATCTATGCCGGTTTCGATACTACTCGTGACTTCACTGCGCAGGTCGGGATTCGCCAATATAGCAGACTCAGAAAAGGCAGGGCTGCCCAGCACCGGCGGTCGGGATTGATACGTTGTGCGCAGCAAATAGGGGTCCGGATCGCTGCCAGTGCGCGCATACGATAAGCGCCATTTGGCAAAGGATAATGCCCCTTGCGGTTCCCAGCCCAATGCGTCGCTCAGCAGCAATGCGGTTCCAGCAGCCCAAGATAGATTGCTCCGATTGGACTGGGGGAGGGTACTTTGCCAATCGTTGCGGGTATTTACATCAAGGTGTACGAATTTCCATAGAACAAGCTGAACGGTAGCATATAAGCTCTGCATATCTTTTCGAGAACGAAAATTGTACGCTTCCAGACCCGCATTGGCGTTGCTCAGATTGAATACGCTTGGTGCCGCCAGTTGGGTGGCCGCTACATCCGTAATGCGCAACTGCTGCCGCATGAGATTGCTACCAAAAGCCGCAAAAAATTGCACGGATTCTGATAATGACTTCTCGGCGGTCAGGAGCACATCCGTATTGATTTCTTCATAACGAATCTGTTCCTCTCGATAGCTGCCGCGCAAAGCATTTTGGGTACTAAAAGCGCGGCGACGTGTACGCCATTCTGCGTGGCTGTCCAAGCCCGTCCGCAACCACAATTGTAGCCATTCCGTAAACTGCCAACCCAAAGCGGCATTGCCGTAGAGGCGATCGGTTTGCTGTGTATTCGTATTTTCGTACAAACTAAAAAAGGGGTTGTTCTGCCGGCTATAATTAAAGTTAAATTGATTCTGCCCACTCAGTTCTTGCTGCCAATAGTCGCGTAAGCTATTCATGTCCACGCTGCGCGGCAACCCATGTTGCAATAAGTACATAACATTATCCGAACCTACGCCAAGTGCTGGGCGGTTGTCGCTATTGGAGCGAATATAATTGACAAAAACATGGCTGCGTAGGCGCTGACTGAGGCGATAATTAGTCGTTAAAGATAGGTTATGACGTTGTGTCGGGGTATTGGGCAATATGCCCTGTCGCTGGAAAGTGGTGTAAGACAAGCGAAAATCACCTTGTGCGTTGCTGCCGCTCAGCCCTACATGATACAGTTGCATAACGCTGGTTTGGAAAAGGTCGCGTACATTGTTCGGATAGGGCTGCCAAGCAGTTGAATCCACGGAGCCACGAGCTGCCAATTGCGCGGCACGATTGACTAGCCCAATGGATGGAAAAAGATTGCCAACATCCCCGCCACGAGCGCCATGCATAGCGCCCGAGGAGAACTGCGGCAGTTGTTGACCACTAAAGGCGGGGCCCCAGCTTTCATCGGTCACATCATTCAAGCCTCCGCCGAAGCCATCTTCAAAGCTAAATTGTCCTTCCAGCCCTTGTCCGTATGCATTTTGATAATCAGGAAACCGCAGCACACTTTCAAACAATAAGGTACTGTGAAATGAAACGCCGATACCTTTTGTATTGGCACCATTTTTAGTTGCAATCATCATGGCACCGTTGCTACCACGCGCACCGTACAAGGCTGCCGCCGTGGCACCTTTTAGAATAGTGACCGATTCCATGTCTTCGGGTATCAGATAGGCCGCACCATTACCGAAGTCAAGCTCCTGATAGCCAAAGCGGGCGCTACCGAAAAATCGGTTGTGTACTGGCACGCCATCCACCACGAGCAGGGGTTGATTGTCATGAGCACTACGTAGCACCCGTTCGCCTCGTAAGGTCAGTAGGGCTGAGCCGCCGGGCTGTTGTACCACTTGCAAACCAGCTACCTGCGCGCTTAGGTTAGGCAAAAAATCAAACTCGCGCGCCCGATTGAGCGCCGTGCCGGATAGCGTTTGTACACTGTATGCACGGTCGCGCTCGGGGCGTTGTACACCAAGTGGCGTGGTTATCATACGATCCAATCCGGTAAAATCGGCTTCTAAGGCCACATTAACGATGGTGCGTAGCGCAGCTTCTGATTCGATGCGCCGATAACCTGTATGACTAAACACAAGCATGGTTTCGCGGCGATCCAGTTCAATCAGATAGCGGCCATTCACGTCGGTTGTTACGTTTTTGTTTTTACCCTTTACGCTCACCAACACCCCAGATAGCGCCTCGCCATTGGTCGCGTCGGTTACCAGCCCTCGAATCACTCGTTGAGCGGATGCCGGAAGGCAACAAATTATACAGCAAAACGATAGCAAAAGGGGAACGACTGTCAGGTGCAGCGCTGGATAAAGCTGGTAAGATTTCATGCAGCATATCGGTTTTTGAGAGCATATGTATTATAAACGCTCCGTTGGTACAATATTGTGCCAATCAGGTAGCGAAAGCCGCTGATTATACTGTGTGTATTTCTTTATTTTTAAAAGCCTCAAAATCAGTTTTTTAGTCTAAAATTGGATATTTCCAAGCAACCCAACGCTCATATGGGTGGACGTGGTTGTAACGTCTTTTTATTTTACCCATTCGGCATCGGCTAAAATATAATTCAAAGAATTGATATCGGTGTCATTGAGCAAAAATGTACCCGCAAAGGCGGTTTCGGTATCCATTCGAAAACGCTTGCTCGTGGCTTTAAGTCTGATTTCCATAACCGATTCGGGGCCGGCAGCGCCGCAAAAAAAGCAATTGCTATACGGATATGCGGATAACACTAAAAGTTGTTCGTCGCCGGTTTCATCTACTGGAATCACAAAACCACGCACACGCACACGCTGCTTGTGTAGCGCCTTCACGATGGGTTTGAAAATAGGATACATCATCCAGCCTTGAATTTCCTCATTGAAGCGTTCTTCAAAATCAATCTGCGCTAAGGTCGGCCAATCAAGCAGCAGTTCTCCATTTTTAAAATTATAAAGCGAGGAATCAAAAACAATAACTTCTGGTGAGGCTACTTCAGCTGTGTCGGTAGGTGTGGTAGCCGTATCGGTTTGGTTGGGCGTGTCTTGGCGACAACTCCAGTTTCCTAAAGCAAGGATGAGGCAACAATGAAAAACGATGCGCAATGCCATATGAATAGTGATAATATGGAACGGCTAAGGTACGATTTTTTAGAATAGCGTAGCGCGAGCCACAAAAAAACCGGGAACGAGGCTATAGTATAACCCATTCCCGGCGCATGATTTGCTAATCAAACACTTAGTAGCGCGAAATAGCTCCTGCTACTTCTATCATTTTATGTCAGACGGCGCTTCTGCTAAGCAGCGTTGGCCGAGAGCCATGTTTCTTAATGCGTGTGGCATATATTGCAGGCTATATGCAGCCGCCAATTGATGATGTGCGCTACAGCAATAGTAACGCCGCCCATTACAGCAAGAAGGGGTTCCCAATCTTCAGCGACTAAGCGACTTGTAGCCAGCAGTACGAATCCAATTGCCACTACGCCGATTGCTAATAACCGGCGATGGTGCCGCCAGTAGCTTTTGAGTAGCGACCAAGTGGCAATACCAAAACTACTAATGACAAAAAGGCTTTCCAAAAGCGCATTGTCGAGCCAGGTGAAACTGCTGAGCGCCCCAACTGTCATCACGAAGGGCAGCGCTGCGCAGTGTACTGCACAAAGCATCGAAGCAGAAAACCCTAAGAAATCTAAATTCAGGGTAACAAATTTTGTCTTCATAAATGCAACATTGTTGCAAAAATAAACCAAATAATCGAAAGATGGTTGCCTCTGCGCCATTTTTTTTTAAAAAAGCGAGGTTGTGTTAATTTTTAGCACTGCTAAGCAATTGTTCTACGCTCTGGCTGATGACACGAATACTATCCAGAAACTCCCGTTGTACCAGTAGCATATCCTGTGGAGAAAGGTCGAGATTGGCATTATGATGATGCCCATGGTGATGATCGTGGTCGTGGTGCGCATGGTCAGCGTGGTCATGGTGTTCATGCCCGGGCACCTCTACATGGTTCTCTTCCCAATAAGCATAACGCGCAGCCAATAACTCAATCTGAGTGATCAGGTCTTGCTCTTGAGAAGTGAGCGCCCTACCTTGTATATTTAGATTATTTTTAATTTGAATAAGCGCCTCTAAGTTGGGCTTCATTGTTTGCTCTATACGCATAGCCTGCGCATGGATTTCGGCAGCCTCCGCCAGTATGGGATTCTCTTTCTTAGATGCCTGGCCACAAGCAATAAGCGTACTAATTGTAAGTATCAAAGACAAATGCTTCATAGGTTCTCTATTGGTTGTGTGTCCTTTTTTATTCATTCCGAACAAGCGTCGCATTGGCCAGTGAGCACCAAATGCGTAGCGACGACACGAAATTTGCCGGGCGCTTGAACCTGGGGAGCGGCTACTGTATCCAAGCAAATGGTTTTTCCACAATCGTCGCAATGAAAATGCGCGTGGTGGTCGTGGTGTGCATGTTCGCTGCAACCACCATGGCAAAGCGCATATTTTGTTTTGCCACCTCCGTCTATCGCCTTGTGAATCAGTCCTTTATCTTCGAAAGTTTTGAGGGTTCTATACACCGTTATCCGGTCAGCATCCTTCAGGAGTTCTTCTACTTCCGCATGAGAAAGCGCTTCCCGCCGATTCAAGAAGACATGGAGCACCTGCGTTCGAATAGCGGTTTTGCGCAAGCCATGCTTTTCGAGCAGTTCGATTATGGGAGGGTTATTAATAGTTTGCAACATGGTAGTGAAACGTTTTGGCAACAAAAATACATATAAGCAGAACAAATTTTAGAACAAAAAAGTTATCAAAGAGTGCAACTATATTGCAAAAACAATTATCTTTGTAAAAATACAACAACAAAATGAGAGCCTTGCTGCTCAATCAGCTGGCTTATCCGAGTGTTAAAATAGCATATTACATTGGCGCGAATCCTTGCATACCATTATTTTTATTTGCTCTTCAGTGCTTGTCTGCTCTGCTTATCTTCACAATCATGGGCACAGCAAACTTGTACCTGGAGTGTACGCGGTAAAATTATCAATGCCGCTACAGGCGAACCAATGCCATTCGCCAATGTTTTTGTTCGGGAAAAAAATATAGGCGCCACAGCTGACGCGGAAGGCCACTACATACTTGCTAACCTTTGCGAGGGGGATTACACGCTTGTGTGTTCGATGGTAGGCTGTAATCATGTAGAGCACGAGGTGTACGTGCGGACACACGTATCGTACGATTTTTTGCTGCAAGAAACGGCTGTAACCTTAGATAAAGTGGTCGTAGAAGCGAAAATTGGCAAGTTGCAGCATACGCAGGCAAGCGAGGAAGTCTCTGGCGCAGCCCTCCTGAATACGCAGGGTCTGCCTTTCGCCGAATCACTGAAGCGGCTGCCAGGCGTAACGACCCTCTACACAGGCGCAACTATCGCCAAACCGGTTATACAAGGGCTGCATAGCAATCGTATTCTGATGCTAAATAATGGGGTGCGTGTAGAAGGGCAGCAGTGGGGCGTAGAACATGCCCCAGAAATTGATCCCTTCTTAGCGGATCGGGTGCAAGTGGTAAAGGGCGCGAGCAGCGTGCGCTATGGTTCGGATGCTATTGGCGGCGTCATTCTTGTAGAACCCCGAGCCTTGCCTGAAACGCCGGGTATCGGCGGGCAGGTCAATTTGGTCGGTTTTAGCAACGGACGCACAGGCGTGCTCTCTGGTATGCTACACGGAAAATGGAGCGGTAAGCTCCCATTGAGCGGGCGCATACAGGGCACGCTGAAAAGGGGCGGTAATTTGCACACCCCAGATTATTTTTTGCAGAACACGGGGGTGCAGGAATACAATTTCTCTTGGGCTGCGGGTTTGCAGCAAGGCAAATATTATATCGAAGCATTTTACACGCGCTTTTATACGCAGCTTGGCATCCTGCGCAGTGCCCATATTGGCAATGTCAGCGATCTGCTAAATGCCATCGAACGCGAACGCCCACTGGAAGATGGCGCTTTCACGTATGCGCTGGGGCGTCCGCAGCAGCGAATCTCGCACGAATTAGCGAAAGTAAAAGCCAGCCGTCCTACAGGCGACATAGGCAAATTGAGCTTACAATTGACTCGACAATTCAATCATCGCCGAGAATTTGATGCGCATCGGCTTTACAATCGTTTGCCCGATGCTATTGACCAACCCAGTATTCAGTTTGAAATTACAACACATACCGCCGATTTGGTTTGGGAACACAAACCTATTCACCACTTGCGTGGCGATGTAGGGGTGCATATGATGCGGCAAGCTAACACAACCGATCGGGGGGCGCTTATTCCCAATTTTATTAGTTATAACGGTAGCGCTTTTTGGATTGAACGTTGGAAACGCTATCCTGCTCCCATCGAACTGGAAGCTGGGGTTCGCTATGATTTCAAAACAATAGCCATCGGACGGCAAGGGCGCCGAGATATTGATGAGACCTTACAATTCAGCAATGTTTCCGGTACTTTTGGCGCTATTTATAAATTTCCAAAATTGGCACTCCTTCGTGCGAATATCGGCTCCGCATGGCGCGCACCGCACGTAAGTGAGCTATACAGCGATGGCGTACACCATGGTTCGGCATCATACGAACGGGGCAACCCGCAGTTGCGTACCGAACGCGCCTTGAATACTCATCTATCCGCCGAATTGGATAATAATAAAAACCTGCGTGCTACGCTAACAGTGTACTATAATCTGATTCGCGATTTCATTTTCCTCGAACCCCAGGCGCAACCACAATTGACTATCAGAGGTGCATTTCCAGCATTTTATTATGCACAAACCAATGCGCGCTTGGCAGGTTTGGATTGGGGCATGGATTACGAATTGGTTCCTGGCTGGACATTAGAATCAAAAGCAGCTTTTATACGTGCCAGCAATCAAGCATTGCAAAACCACCTGATTTGGATGCCTGCCGACCAGTTTCAACATGGACTGAAATATACCTTTCGGCACTCGGATGCAACGGACTTAGCACCGTTTATACGATTCACCATGGTTAACGTGTTAGAGCAAACTCGTGTACCTGCCAACTTCGACTACGCCCCACCTCCGCCAGCTTATACGCGCTTCGACTTGGAAGCAGCCACCACTGTACGCTGGCACAAGCAGCCCATAGAGATTGGGTTGTTGATTCTGAACCTGACCAACGAGCGGTACCGCGAATATTTGAATCGCTTTCGGTACTTCGTAGATGAACCCGGGCGAAATATTTCGCTGCGTATTCGCGTGCCGTTTGGTGTACAGTGAAGCACCAATGCAAATCACAAGTTTTTAATTTATAATTTTTTGAAAAACAATATATTACGGCAAAAGTGCGTGTTCTTCAATTGAAAGTGCGATAATTTTTTTAAATCACAAATATTTCAAAACTTTCTCATTATGCAGACTAATAATCTGAAATCGCTTTTTTTGATGGGACTACTTTCAGTCGGGTTACTTGTTGGCACAAGTTGTGATCGAGACAAAGATAATGACCCAGACAATGAACAGGAACTTATCACTACTATTGCCTTAACCTTTACGTCTTCGAGCGGTTCGGTGACCTTTACCGCCAGAGATTTGGATGGTGATGGCGGTAACCCACCCGTAGTGGAGCCTGTAGTTTTGAATGCCAATACGAATTATGTGCTGACGATCAAGTTTTTAGATGAGACACAAACACCACCGGAAGACATTACGAAAGAAGTGCAGGAAGAAAGCGATGAACACCTCATTTGCTTTGCTGCAACTGGTGCCATGCCTGCTCCTACCATTCAGGATAAGGATGGCAAGGGTAAGCCGCTGGGGTTGAATAGCACACTTAGAACGGGCGCCGCTGGTACTGGTACCCTTAAAGTAACGCTTAAGCATGAGCCAAATAAAAATGCTGCTAATCCCTGCACTACTGGCGATACGGATGCTGAACAAACTTTTTCTGTAACCATCAAATAAGAAGGGGCGCATTTTTAAAAAGAACAGCGTGTCGGTGAAGTATTAACTTGCCGACACGCTGCTTTTTATTTGCTCGTTTTATGGATGCACGAACAGGTTTTAATTTTTAGATGAAAGCGATTTTTTTTGCAATACCTTATATTTCAATACCTTACAGCCTTTAAAAATCGCATTAAGGATTTACGCGCCCTTTCTTGACACCATCTTCATAACCGACGATGTAAGCGCCTTCAAAGCCATGTTTTCTGGCAAGATTGAGCGCAGCGGTTGCTTCTTCCTGTGAGAAGAAATCTCCGAGCAGTACCCGGGTCAGCTTTCGCTCGTTGATGTACTCTGTGTGCAGTGTACCCAATTCTTTTACAACACGGAAGTTTTCGCTGTCTGGGTTGTATTTGCGCAAAGCAGCTAATTGCACGCGATAATAAGCGCCGTTGTAGCGTGGTGCAGCGGTGACAATGCTAAAATTATCCTCCCGTATGATGTACTCTTTTCCATCATTGTCTATTGGGGTTTTATCCGATGGGCGCCGAGTGGGAGTCTTTACATCCGTTGTAGGAGGCGTTTGTTTTTTCGGCTCGCCTATGGTTCTGATCAGATAAACAGGCTGCCCATATACCGAAAGTTCAGGATCATCTGTCAAAAACCGAAACGTATAAGGATCATAGCCAGCACCCGTCACCACTGCCTTGTAGCTTTTATCAAATTGAATATCAAAAGCATAATATCCCTCAGTGATTGCTTTTTCGTCCAAGCGTACATCTTCGCCAGCTCGTACTTCATACAATGTGATCGTGGCATTGTTCACTGGCCCACCCGATGATTGGTCATACACATTGCCACGCAAGCTGACGCGCCGTCCGCCGGCATCACCACTACTACTGCCAAACTCAAAAATATCTTCATTGCGCGTGGATGTTTTCTGACTTCCAAAGGTGCGGTTGGATACAAAAAAGCCACCCAGCCCAGATTTATTTTTCACATAATAATAATCATCAGCGCTTGAATTGAGCGGCATTCCGGCATTTTGAGGGGGCGCCCAGCGTGTACCATCGCCTTTGGTATAAAAAACATCAAATCCACCGATTGAAACGTGTCCGTTAGAGGCAAAATAGAGTGTGCCGTCCAAGGCATCATAAAAGGGCGTTACCTCATCGCCAAGGGTATTGACAATACTACCAAGGTTGACCGGCATAGAAAATTCAGCATTTTCGCGCGCGAGATCGCGGCTGCTGTACCAGATGTCCATGCCGCCTCGCCCGCCGTCGCGGTTAGAGGCAAAATAAAGAATCTCGCGACCGCCCTGGTGTGTCACGTTGGGATGTGTGGCGGTTGTTTTGTCCATATTAATAAAATCCGGTAAGCGTTCGGGTTGCGACCAAGTGCTATTTCTGCGTTTGAGTACAAAAATTTCGCAGCGGGAGCTCAAGTCTCCCCAAGTTTGGGCGCCGCTACAAATAGTGAAATAGAAGCGGTTGCCATCAGGCGAAAGCGCGCCATTACAGAAGTGTTGGTCATTTTGTATCACAGGAAAATTCTCTGGCGTGGAGGCTTTTGTCCATTGGGGCCCCTGCCGCTGTGAGCGATAAATGCGTGCTTTGCCACCCATGGTAGAGGAAAAGTACAGCACGTCATCGGAAAAGACGAAAGGCGCGAACTCTGACGCCGAGGAGTTGATGCCGCCACTCGGGTAGCCAATTTTTAAGTCGCGGTTGATTTGTAGGGGGAGCTTCATGCCCAAATCGCAGCCCGCAATTTCGGTTTTAATAATTTCTTCCAGAATAGCTTTTGACTCGCCGGTATATTTATCAAAAAAGGCCTGAAACTCTGTTTTGGCTTTATCGTACTGCCCGTCCTGCTTGAGGCTGCGAGCATATTTCAACCCAACTAAGGGGAAGTTTTTGCCATCGTCTTTTACATTGCGGTAGGCTTCCGCAGCTTTGCGGTAATCTTTTGCCAGATAATAGCACTCTCCAGCGCTAAAGATCAGGTTTTTTTTGCCTTGTTTTTTCCGCCAGGCTTTTTCATATTGATCAGCGGCTTCGGCGTACTTACCTTCCTTGTAAAAGGCTTCGGCCTGCTTTTGATGTTTTTGCCATTTCAGATTGTCCTGAGCTTGTACCAAATTACCCAGACACAACCCGAGGAGGAGTAGCAGCATTCTTGTTGCCATAACTTTATGAATTGATAATGGTTTCTGAATTGGTATCTTGTACAGCCGAATCGGATAGTAGCAACTGTTCGATCAGCGGCGCGAAGTACCGATGTTCTAACGCCTGCACCTTATGTGCTATATCTTCTGACGTGTCATTTGGCTCCAGGATACACTTTTTTTGAAAAATAATATCGCCTTCGTCGTATCGTTCATTTACATAATGGATGGTGATACCGCTTTCGCTTTCGCCAGCGGCTTTCACGGCCTCATGCACATGCCTGCCGTACATACCTTTACCACCATAACGCGGCAGCAACGCTGGATGAATATTGACTATCCGTTGGGGGTAGGCGCGCACCAGATAATCAGGTATAAGCCACAAAAAACCAGCTAAAGCTATGAATACTATTTGCCGGGCGTGTAATATTTGCAAAAGATTTTGCGTATCGTAAAATTCGTGCTTCCAAACGACTAAAGTCTCAATGCCAGCCGCACGCGCCATATTCAATACGGGGGCTTCTGAACGATTCGACACAATTAAACGTACTTGAATATGCGGATTATTACGAAAGTATGCTACTATTTTTGCAGCATTAGAACCTGTACCTGAAGCGAATATGGCGATATTTTTCATCAATTGCGCGTTAACTTGGCATAATATGCTGGTAAGTTCGGCACCTCCCAATCACTGCTGAAAGTACTCTTTTAACAGAAAATGATTGTATCCACCTTCAAAATAACTTCACTTAATCGCTCGATATTTTGAAATGTTAGCTGGGTCAATGCGCGTCATAAGTTGAATAACGCGGTCCTGTTCGGCTAAGGTGCCACGCTTAAAAATTTCAATCAATTCCTGCGATTTATTGTTGTTGAACATTTGGATAACCATAGAATTGGGATATGCCTGATTGACGTCGGCCACTTTTTCCAAAGCGCCGACCATAGCTTGGCGGCCCTTATTGGTGTCAGAAGCCATCCAATCTAAGGATTGGCGGTGGTAGTCGTACATTGCCTGTCGGAAAGGGCGCACACGCGGCGAAAGCATATTTTCGATGATCCAAAAGCGGTTGCGATCGCCATCCAGCGCGCGCCAGCCAGGGTTTGCGGAAGCTGCTCCTGAAGGAATCGTATTGAGCACTTCTTGCGTCAGTTGGAAATATTTCTCGCCACCCAATGGGGCGAAAGTGTCGCCATCTAAGCCGAGTATTAAGAACGAATAGAAGGACAGAACAGCCGAGAGATTGTCATTGTAGGCGTTTCGACTGTAAAACAAGGGCTGAAACTGTTCATAAACAAAAGTTACATCGCGGTCAATATGGTTGAGGATAACGGTTTCGTAGGAACTGTTGTACACTGGGCGCGAGGCTTGTACGGCAAGGTCTGCCTTAAAACTAGTAGGGGAGCGTTCTTCCTGTATAGTAAGTAAAATGTTGCAATTGATGCGTTCATTTGGTTCATAATACGCATCCGACCATTTCTGGTTGTTCAGAAATTCGCGCAGCGTTTGCTCCAACGTTTCAAATACTTTTGGATCTACGGTTTGTAGCTTTTGGATATTGATACGCACCGTAGCGTTTAGTTCCTGCCCGAAAATTGTAGCTGCTACTGACAGCAAAAGGGCTACACCTACCATCTTTTTTAACATAGCATCTATCAGTTTTGTTGGTCAATGGCTAAGACCTAGCAAGTCGGCTATGGCATCGAGTATATCTTCTGCCACGGCGATTTTGGGTTTTAACTCAAATTTGACCAACTTATTGCCTTTGCCAATAATTGTAATCTGATTGGTGGCATGGTCAAATCCGGCGCCGGGGTTTTTCAGCGAATTTAATACAATCAAATCAAAATTTTTCTTTTCCAACTTGAGTTTTGCGTTGTTCTCTTCGTCGGTACTTTCCAAAGCGAAACCTACAATGTATTGGTTGGAGCGCTTTTGCCGACCTAATGTAGCGGCAATGTCGGGATTGGGGATCAGTTCGATGCTAAGTGCATCCGATGTGCGTTTGATTTTCTCTGGCGCCGGATTTGCCGGCCGATAATCTGCAACGGCTGCCGCCAGGATGGCAATGTCGCATTTCGGGAAGTGCTGCAATGCTGCTTCGTACATCTCTTGGGCCGTATGCACCGGTATTACTTGTATGCTCGAATGGCTGGGTTGCGTTTTGACAGGCCCGAGCAGCAGGGTCACCGTTGCACCACGCTGGGCGGCGGCTTCGGCTATAGCGATGCCCATCTTACCGGATGAACGGTTGCCAATGAAGCGTACCGGATCAATGGGTTCGTAGGTAGGGCCTGCCGTAATGAGAATTTGTTTGCCGGCAAAATCGGTCCGATGGGCCCAAAAATCGTTGAGCAGCGCGACAATTTGCTCGGGTTCGGCCATGCGTCCTTCGCCAAAGAGGCCACTGGCCAATTCGCCGTGCGCTACTGGTATCAAGTGGTTGCCAAACGCTTGCAGCTGTTGCACGTTTTGTTGTACGCTTGGGTGGAGCCACATATCTGCATCCATGGCAGGTGCGAAGAAAACCGGGCAGCGCGCAGAAAGATAAACCACTACGACAATATTGTCAGCAATACCATTAGCCAGTTTGCCCAATGTAGTAGCCGTGAGCGGCGCTATGACGAAGGCATCGGCCCAAAGGCCCAACTTTACGTGGTTATTCCAACTCTCTTCTGTGCTTACTTCCGTCCAAACTGGATGCTTGGACAATGTACTAAGCGTAAGCGGTGTGATGAATGTGGTGGCGGCTGGGGTCATGATGATCCGCACCTCCGCACCTGATTTGACGAGCAGTCGCGTAAGTAAGGCTACTTTGTACGCCGCAATGCTGCCAGTTACGCCTAACAAAATTTTTTTACCCTTCAGATGATGTGTCATACATCGGATTTCAAAGACAATAGAATGTCTGGCTGCCGCGCAGTGCATCGCTTATTGCAAGAAGCTCATGGGCGGCAACCTTGTTAGGAAGGTCGTATTGATTACGGCTAATAAAATAATCAGTCTTGCTGGCGTTTGCGTTTCTTTTCTCGTTCGGCATAGCGATGGTAAATATCGCCATTCAAGAATTCCTCCGTAGCAATAATCACCGGATTGGGCAGGCGCTCGTAGAATTTAGAAATCTCGATTTGCTCTTTATTTTCGTTAATTTCTTCGATCGTTTCAGAGGAAACAGCAAATTCCTCCAGCTTCTGATGCAACTCGTACTTAATGTCCACGTTTAGTTGTTTGGCTCGCTTGCTGATGACAGAAAGTGTTTCATAAATGTTGCCCGTGGCGCGAGCCATCTCGCCGACGTCGCGGGCACGCACATTGGGGTCAAGCCCTTGCACTTTAGTTTTGATATCCGACATTATTAAACTGATTTAATTTTCGTTGGGAAACTATTTTATATCCATTTATTTCTTTAGTATAACGCCCATTTGGAAAACGCGCCAGAAAACGATTTGTTTTTTCTAAGGCTTCCTCATAGCGTTCTTGCTGCCGGCTGACCACGCTATTTTCAGCCAATAAGTAAGCAGAACGCACAATCATATAACGTACCTGCTCAACGTTGCGCGTTTCTGGGAAATCCCGAAGCAAGTTCTCAAACACCTTAGTAGCAGCTTGATACATACGCAAATTAAAATAAAGCTGCCCTTCATCGTATGCTTTACGCTCTAATTTAGCACGCATTTCATCAATGAGGCGATTGCATTCTGCTACCCGCTCGCTACGCGGATAGGTATTGACAAACAACTGCAATTCTTCAATGGCTTTGAGGGAATAGCTCTGATCAAGCCGAAAGACTGGTGACAGCTTGTAATTGCAATAGGCACTCATGAAATCCGCTTCTTCGCGCAGTGGGCTACTGGTGTAAGTTTGTGAAAAATTTTTGTAATAATAGGCGCCTAAAATATATTGCTGCAACTGATAATAGGTGTTGGCATAGCGAAAGTAAATATCCTCTGCTTCTTTGCGCCCGCGAAAGCTGCTGAGCACCAATTCATACAGGGTCTGCGCACGTTGGTATTGCTCTTTTTCGTAATATTCGTTGGCTTTTTTGTACAACAGCTCTGCATCGCCGCTGGCGCGTATGCGCTCAAATTCGCTCTTGCACGCCGTAAGCGCCAAAAGGAACAGGATACTTGACCATACAATAAAGCGGTTATCTTTCATAAGGGCGCAAAGTTATATTTTTTTTGTGAAATAGTGCAACTTTATTCTGACTGTAGTGTCGCCTGCTTTACAGGGCTGCCGGGCATATCCAAATCAAAGAAACGCTACATAGGTCTGTGGTTGTATGCAAAGGAATTTTTTATCCGAGTTTTATTTATTTTTGAAGCGATAAGTGCGCGCATTGCAAAAAAAGATATGTCGCCAGCATGGAACGACTCGAAGAGTTTCGATTTTATTACAATCATACCATCTACCCCGAACTATTGCGGATGGAGCGCCAGCGCTTGCGATTGATGCGCCTTTTGGCACTGGCTGTTGTAGTGCTGGCGGGTATGATTACGCTACAGTTTTACCTGAATATCATGGTCATTACATTATTTATGCTTATACCACACAGTTTATTTATTTTATATTTACTTTATCAAATTGATCGCTTTCGCAAATCCTTCAAACCCAATGTAGTAGAGCTATTACTCGATTTTATTGACAATGGCACCAATTTCGATTCAAACTTCCCGATGTCCTACACTCCAGCGGGCGGTATTTCCAAGCAGAATTTTTTGGATAGTGGTATTTTTGTTGCAAAAATTGATGCCTTCAAAGCAGAAGATACTATACGTGGGCGCATTGGTGAGTTGGATTTTGTGCTTTCTGAATTGCGGGTGCGCGAAACCGCGATGGTTCGTAATGATCTGGATGTCGTATTTCAAGGCGTATTTTTACATGCCCGCTTCAAGGCATTAGTAGCGGGCGAAATGATTGTGTGGCCCCGCAGTCAGCGTCCGTACCTTACCCGCGCTATCAAAGCCTTTACAGCAAAGGGCGCGCTGAATGTGGATCATGAAATCATGAACGACGAGTTCCGCGAATTATTTCTGACGTATGCCACTCCCAACACCCACGTAGCAGGCATCCTGCCAGAAACGATGCAGCAGGCTATTGTGCAATATTATCATGAAGTGCATAAAGATATTTACTTTGCCTTTCATGAACAAAATTTTTTTGTCGCCATTACCGAACCAAAAGACTTGCTCGAACCTTATATTCTATGGTCGAACCTTAGCTATGGACTAGTATTAGAATTTATGGAGGATATTACGCTGGTATTGCGCATTGTGCATGAGTTTGACCAGAAAATCTGAAACAATCTACTGTGTGCGAGCGTTTTTGTTTCGCTTATCAATTCAAGACCACACGGCACAGGCAAATTTCTACTTTTGAAATTCAAAACATTAATCATCGTTTGTTTGTAGTGTTTTTGAAGGGCACCGTTTTTGAACGATTCATACTTAAACCACCTCACAGAATGAGAAAGCTGTTATTATTTTGTTGGCTTCAAATAATAGTCATAAGTGGCTTGGCCGCGCAGTACGCGCCTACCGCTGCTGAAAATTCGCTGCTTTGGGAAATCCAGGGCAAAGAACTGAAGCAAGCTTCCTTTTTATTTGGCACGATCCACCTTATCAGTAAAAAGGATTTCGAGTTAACGGACGCCACTCTTGCGGCTGTGGACAAAGCCCAATCGGTTGTTTTTGAAATTAATATGGAGCAAATGACAAATATTGGAACGCTGTTGCCTCTAATGATGAAAGCCTTCATGGCAGATGGAAAAACCCTGCGTAGCCTGCTGCCGGATGCGGATTACAAATTGGTGCGCAATCATTTTGAAGAATTGGGGTTGCCTATGTTTATGCTGGAACGTATCAAACCGATGTTCCTTTCTGCTTTGGGTTCGGCAGACTTGGGCAAGTCCTCAGACACGGAGGAATCTGTATCCTATGAAATAGAACTGATGAAAATTGCCCGCCAGCAACGCAAAAAAATAGATGGCTTGGAAACCATTGATTTTCAAATGAGTATATTCGACAGTATCCCCTATGAAGCACAAGCGCAAATGCTGGTGGAGAGTATCCGTGCAGGGGAGCGTGGCAATGACCAGTTTGTACAATTGGTCGAACTGTACAAACAGCAAGACCTAATCGGGCTACAGCACATGATGGAGCAAGACGCAGAAACATCATCTTATAGTGATATCCTCTTGGTGCGGCGTAACCAAGCCTGGATACCTCGCATGACAGATATGATGCACAAGAAGCCAACTTTCTTTGCCGTAGGTGCAGGTCACCTCGCAGGCGAACAGGGGGTTATCGCACTCCTCCGCCAAGCGGGTTATACCGTAAAACCTTTGAAATAATATTAAATACAAGGTATTCAATATTTTAAATATAAAAAATATAACTTAATTAGCACGCAAAATTTTAATATGCCACCTGCTCGGCTTACTTATAGCCACCCTAATGACCCCCTATTGCGCAGGGCCATTATCCAAAGTATTGAGTATGCAACAGGGCGTCGCAAACTGGAGCGCATCTACAATGAGGTGCGCGATCGGCAACTCCCTCCTTTAGAAATATGGGGCGCTGCCCTTCAAGGACTTCAGATTGACTTACAGTATGATGCCAACCAACTTGCCAAAACGCCCACTCAGGGCGCCGTGGTGTTTATTGCTAACCACCCTTTTGGTGTTGTGGATGGGCTGGCGCTCGGGCATTTGATTGCGCAGACACGGCCACACTTTGCCCTCTTGGTAAATGAGGTGCTGTGCCGAGAGGAGCAACTACAGCCACACCTGCTACCTATTGATTTCCGCGAAACGAAGGATGCGCTCCAAACCAATCTTCGCACGCGCACCCACGCCATCCAACGCCTCCGCGCAGGCGAGGCTCTGGGCATCTTTCCTTCGGGTGGGGTAGCTACCTCGCCGCGCCTCTTTGCTACTGCCCAAGACTTAGAATGGAAGCGCTTCACGGCACGTATGATTCAACAAACACAGGCTACCGTGGTGCCACTCTATTTTCATGGTCGCAATAGTCACTTGTTTCAATTTGCCAGCCAGATCAACCTGCACCTTCGGCTTAGCTTCTTGCTCCACGAAATTCGCAATAAAATGGGCAAAACCATCCGCATCAGTATCGGGGAACCGATTCCCTATGCGACGCTTGCACCCTATAAAGAACGGCAGGATTTGCTTGACTACCTTCGGGAACGCACCTTTAGTCTCGCCAATGAATCTATGTAAATAATTGTTAATCAATTAATTAGAAAATATCGGGATAACTGCGCCTTTCTACTTTGTCCAATATAGGCGGTTGCATTAGTATCGCTTAGCTTTTATTTTAGTAAAAACGGCGCCATGCTACTAACCTAAAAAATAGGATGTTGCTACACGTTTTTGCTTTTTAGAACTTGTTCTAACAGTCATAATGTTTTATTTTAAAATATTAATTGTCAGTTTTTATAAATAATTAGCGAACCAACATATGAATATACTTTAATTGTCATCATATTAAAACAACACCAACCTGCATGAAAAAAATCCATATTCTATTCGCACTGGCGCTATTGTGGCTGTCGGCATTTTATGGTTGTCAACCGGCCGCAGAAAGCCCCGGTTTGCAATTCGAAATTTCTTTCCCAGAGAGCGCGCACAAGACCCCGGTCACCGGCCGCGTGTATGTAATGATTTCTGATAAGGAAGACCGTGA
>CALMSP010000003.1 GCA_937872405.1 uncultured Saprospiraceae bacterium
ACAACAATTTACCTTTTCTTTCAATTACTCACTTTTTTGTCCTGTACTTAGAAATTTTATATAAAATTGCTACGGCTATTTTTTTCGAGCCAATATTTTATTAAACCAACTTTACATCTTATGCACCAAAAAATGATCCTTCGTGTGTGGGCGCTGGCATTGGCGCTACTGTCTGCTTGCTATCTGGAGGCTTGCACCCCGAATCCCGAAGAGACCGGAACGCCACAAACAACTGCTTGCGATACGACTCGTATTCCCATTGTATTTGTACATGGCTTTTTAGCTTCCGGCGATACGTATGCCACTCAAATTCAGCGATTTACATCGAATGGTTATTGCTCTAATGCACTCTTTGCGTTTGATTGGAATACGCTGAGCAATCAAGGCGAGGCCGTAGCTATCTTAAATGCTTTGATTGATCGGGTGCTTGGCGCTACGGGCGCAGCACAGGTGCATTTGGCAGGGCATTCTGCGGGCGGCGGATTGTGTTACAATTATCTTTCCAATGCCGAGCGGGCTTCCAAAGTGGCGCGCTATGTGCACATTGGTAGCGGACGGCAGGCGCGGCCAGCAGGCCCGAACGGTGAAACACCTACCCTCAATTTGTGGTCGGAAGGGGATAAGGTGGTAGCTGGCGGCGACATTCCGGGGGCAGAAAATAAACGCTTCAGCGATTTGGATCATTACCAAGTGGCTACTTCCGAGCTTTCGTTTGCAGCGATGTATGCTTTTTTTAACAAGGAACAACAGCCAACAACAACGGCAGTCCTGGAAGAAAAATCTGTAACGCTCGCCGGAAGGATCGTCACCCTTGGTGAAAATCAAGCAATTGCCCAGGCAAGTATTCAGATTTATGAGGTGGACGCCGCTACAGGTAAAAATCTGCGCAGCACACCCGATGCTGTGTTAAGCAGCGATACCAATGGGAATTGGGGCCCATGGACGGGTAAGCCGGTCACACGTTATATGTTTCAGGTGCGTACCCCCAATACGGCGGATCGTACTATTTTGTATTATCGAGAGGCGTTTGTGCGTTCTAATGCGCATATCTACCTGCGTATTTTCCCGCCCCCTACATCGTTGGCTGGATTGTTGCTGGCAGGTGTTCCGGCTGATGACAAACAAAGTGTAGTAACAATATTCTCTGCTAATCAAGCGGTTATACATAACAGAGATGTTTTGCAAGTTAATGGCTTCGATCTTGCTACCTCGCAGTACGCCAGCGCTGAACGCACTTCGATTGCATTTTTCTTGTATGATAATGGCGACCAGCAGAGCAGTGGCAATACGCATCCAGCTTTTGGGTTTCTTCAAACCTTCCTGACGGGGGTGGATTATTTTATCCCGACCGAATCAGCGGCGCCGGTGCGCTTGCAGTTTAATGGGCGAACCTTGCATGTACCTAATTGGAAGTCCAAAACAGATGGAGTTGTTGTGGCTGTGTTTGATTAGGCTCTTGAAAAAAATGAAACCATAATCAACTGGTAGTGAGAAGATTAGACCTGTTGGTTTAGGGTAAAAAATATTTTTTGTCGAAATACAGAAACCTTTTTTGAAGATTTACGTACCTTGCAATGTGAAAAAAAAGACCGGTCGGGGTTGCCAACCGGTTTCTAAATGAGCTTTGAGAGGCTATCTACATACCAAAAATAAAGGATATCCTTTGATATCCCCCGTAAATTCTTTCGAATATTGTATTCGTGGGATTATAAAATTGTTAATAGTAAAGTCGTTTTTGTTATACACAATGAATAGTAGGTTGTTTTCTGATTATAATTTGTTAGTTTATTTTCCTCTTCTTTCCTTTTGACAATACAAATATACGCCCAGTTCCCACCCAGAATAAGTACATTTTGCAGATTTACTGTATTTTTAAAAAAGCCCTTACTTTCAATAAAGTATTGAATTTCAGGTTTTTAAATTAAATTAAAGCGCTGTTTTCTGCTTCATGCGGGCATTTTTAGGCTATTTTTGGAAGATAAAAAAATAGTTGGTGCGTTTTCTGGAGGTTCAATAAAGCATAATAGGGGTATCATATGCCATTTATACACCGATTGGAGGCTTCGGCTTTAGATTTTTTTCTGCATAACCCAGTCATTCGTAATTTCGTCACCGAATTGAAACAGTTCATAACCGCAATGCGCGAATCCGTACTTTTCGTAGAAGCGAATAGCGCGTATATTTTGATCCCATACGACGAGCCAGATGCACGCAAATTTTTCTTTTTGAGCTATTTGTATGATATATTGTAATAAAGATGCACCCACTTGTTTGCACCAATAATGGCGACGCACGTAAATGCGGTGGAGCATGAGGGCGGGCTGACCATCTGTATCGGGATGGGTTCGATTGCGACGCAGCAAGGCATAGCCAATTGGTTCCTCATTATGCATAGCCAGTAAATACTGGGCTTGCGCATCGGATAAGTCGTGGAGCACTTGTTCGAGGGTAAAATGGCGGGCTACGTATCGCTCCATATTCGCAGTATCTGTGTCTTCGGCATAAGCCTCGCGGAAAGTATGCTCAGCCAGGTCGCGGAGCACCGAGGCGTGCGCTGGGCGTCCTTCTACGATGGTTAAGTCTAATTCGTGGGTATTCTCGTGCATTTTGTCGAAATTTTACATTCAAATAACATTCATTTCCGTCAAGGCGTTTATCTTTTCCAATGCTTTTATGCTATTGCTTTCGTGTACATCATCACTAAAATCCAAACTATATGCCAACCATCCGAGCAAAATTTTTTGACCTAAACAACGCATTATTACTGGGAATCATTTTTTTTGCATCCTGTAACCGCGCTGAAGAAGCAGCTGATAAAACAAGTGCTATGTACGACAAAACGGATATTCTGGCGCCCATTGCTACAAAAATTCCTAAGGAATTGAGTATGCACGGCGACATTCGAGTGGACAATTACTACTGGCTCAACGACCGTGAGAACTCGGAAGTAGTCGCTTATCTGAATGCTGAAAATGATTATAAAGATCAGATGTTAGCGCATACGAAAGATTTTCAGGAAAAATTATTCCAAGAAATGAAAGGGCGCATCAAGGAAGAAGACCAAAGCGTGCCCTACAAAGAGAATGGCTACTGGTATCTTACGCGCTACGAGCAAGGGCAGGAGTATCCCATTTACAGCCGCAAAAAAGGTAAGCTGGAAGCTGCCGAGGAAATCATGCTGAATGTAAATGAGTTGGCAAAACCTTATGATTATTATAATGTAGCTGGACTTTCCGTCAGCCCAGATAATAAAATAATAGCATATGGAGAAGATACCCTGAGCCGCCGTATTTATACGATACGCTTTAAAAATCTGGAAACCGGTGCGATGCTACCCGATCAGGTACCTAGTGTACAAGGCGATATTGCCTGGGCGAATGATAACAAAACTATTTTTTATACCCTGAAAGACCCACAAACCTTGCGCGGCTATAAAGTTATGCGGCATCGGCTGGGCACATCCGTAGCAAAAGACGTGGAAATTTTTACGGAAACGGATGATACGTTTTATTCCTTTGTGTATAAAACAAAGTCGAAAAAGTACATTGTCATTGGCTCTAATCAGACGCTCTCCAACGAATATCGGATATTGGAGGCTGATAAACCCGATGGGCAATTCCGAGTAATACAACCCCGCGAACGCGACTTAGAATATAGCATTGACCATTTTGGTGATAAATTCTATATTCGTACCAATTTGAATGCCAAGAACTTCCGTTTGGTGGAAACGCCCGAAACGGCAACGACTAAAGATAATTGGAAGGAAATCATTCCTAACCGTAGCGATGTGCTGCTGGAGGATATGGATCTTTTTAAAGATTATTTAGTGTTGAGCGAACGCAAAAATGGTATCCGACAGATTCGCATTCGACCTTGGAACGGGCCCGAGCATTACATCAAATTCTCGGAAGATGCCTATGTCGCCTACACTTCTACCAATCCAGAGTTTGATACGGAAGTGTTGCGCCTCAGCTACCAGTCTATGACGACTCCGGCTTCCACCTTCGACTACAACATGCGCACGAAGGAATTCCAACTCCTCAAACAACAGGATGTACTGGGAGGCTTTGATGCTAACAATTATCAGTCGGAGCGTGTGTATGTTAGCGCCCGCGACGGCGCCAAGGTACCGGTGTCCATAGTGTATCGCAAAGGCATTAAAAAAGATGGCAAAGCGCCACTGCTGCTATATGGCTATGGTTCGTATGGCAATAGCATGGAGCCTTACTTCAGTTCTTCTCGATTGAGCCTGCTCGATCGGGGCTTCATTTATGTCATCGCCCACATTCGTGGTGGCGAAGAAATGGGGCGACAATGGTACGAGGATGGTAAATTGCTGAAAAAGAAAAATACGTTCACCGATTTTATTGATTGCGCCGAATGGTTATTACAAAATAAATATACCAGCCAAGATCGTCTATTTGCGATGGGCGGTAGCGCTGGTGGGTTGCTCATGGGTGCAATAGTGAATATGCGGCCCGACCTCTGGAAAGGTATTATCGCTGCGGTGCCTTTTGTAGATGTCGTAACGACTATGCTCGACGAAAGTATTCCGCTCACCACTTTTGAATTTGATGAATGGGGCGACCCGAAGAATAAAGAATATTACGACTATATGAAGTCTTATTCACCTTATGATAATGTGGAGGCAAAAGATTACCCTGCTATGCTCATCACTACGGGTTTGCACGATTCGCAAGTGCAATATTGGGAGCCTGCAAAATGGGTGGCTAAGTTGCGGGAAATGAAAACCGATAAAAATCCGCTACTGATGCACACCAATATGGAAGCTGGGCACGGCGGTGCGAGCGGGCGCTTCCGAGCGCTCAAGGAAACCGCGATGCAATATGCATTCCTGTTGGATTTGGCGGGCAAGAATGAGGAATTCAAAAACTAAATTTTAATATTATCAACATAGAGGGCGTATGGGGCGATTCTTGGATTGATCCATACGCCGTTTTTATTATGTTTTTTTAATTTTGTATCATAATCTCATTGCAATGTCATCAAAAATTGTTATACTAAGTGGTGCGGGCATCAGCGCGGAGAGTGGCATTAGCACCTTTCGGGATGCTAATGGGCTTTGGAATAATTACGACATCATGGAAGTGGCTTCTATTGATGGCTGGCGCAAAAATCCTGAGCCGGTACTCGAATTTTACAATCAGCGCCGCTGCCAGTTGCACGATGTGGAGCCGAATGCTGCGCATATGGCATTGGTAGATTTGGAGCAAGCGTATGAAGTTGTTATTATTACACAAAATGTAGATGACTTACATGAGCGCGCAGGTAGTAGTCAAGTGTTGCACCTGCACGGTGAGTTGTTCAAGGCGCGTAGCACGCAGGATGCCTCCGTTGTTTATGATTGGCGGAAAGATATTCACCTGGGCGACACTTGTGAGTTGGGAAGCCAGCTGCGACCGCACATTGTGTGGTTTGGCGAAGAGGTACCCATGATGCTGGAGGCAGTTATGGCTATTACTCAAGCCGATATAGTGGTCATCATAGGTACTTCCATGGTGGTGTATCCAGCAGCAGGGCTGGTAGATTTCGCGCCGCCAGAGGCTCTGTTGTATTATATTGATCCTCAGCCGAATATCAATTATGAATTATCGCTACGTAAGAATCTTACTATTTTGAAAAACCCTGCAACGATTGGGACACCGGAACTTGTCCGCCAGTTGCTATCCGCCGTCACCCATCAGTAAGACAATTGAAAAGGCGTGAACGGTACATCGCCCAATTGGGCATTGATTTGCCCAGCTTGTAACAATGCGCCGCCTCTACCTTGATAGTATTCGATACGTATCAGGTGTTTGCCAGCAGCTAAAATCGTTTGTCCAGTTTTTTTGATAGCACTATGATCGCCATCATGGTCAATAATAAGTTCGCCATTGATATAGAGCTTGGAGCCATCATCGGTATTGAGGAAAAAAGTATGCAACCCCGTTTCTGGTATATCAAGATAGCCTTCCAGCACTACGCCGAAGTGCTGCGGGCGCGGCGCAATTTCTTCCAGCCCCAGTTGCTTTATAGTGCCGCTTTTAATTACTGGCAGCTTGCTAAAGTCCGGCAATTGTTGCCATTCACCTTCATAATAGGTATAGCGCAACCCGCGTTCGGTCTTTTTTACTTTAGCTGGTACTTGGGGTTGCATTTGTCGGAATGCCAATCTTTGCAGGCGGCTGGCGCGTCCGTCGGTGGTATAAGCGCGAGCCGTGAGTACCATACTGCGCTTAAATGTCAGTGGTTTTGTGTATAAAAGGCTTTGGCGCGTGGGTTCGCTACCATCAAGCGTGTAGCGAATTTCTAAGCTATCGAAGGCTGCTTCTAAGGTTACTGTGGTTTCCTGCTGAAAAAGCGTAGCGGGTGTCACAATATGCGGCGCAGGTGGTTGTATGACACTGGCCCGAAGCTGATGTGGCGTTTCTTTTTGCATTTGAAAAGCGTCGAGTAGCCGACCTTCATGGTCAATCGCTTTGAAAATCAAGGTTTTATCATAAATAGCAAACGTGCAATAATGATGTATCGCTTGCAATTCCAGTGTGAACCAACTGCGCGTAGGAGCAAAATCTTCAATACCGCCGCCAGCGCCACCAGAATTAATATACACCACCCCCTCTTTCATATTGATCCGATTGTCCTTCAGCGGCCAACTGCGTTCGTACAGGTGCGTATGCCCAAAGAGACAAAAATCCAAGCCGTAGCGCTCATAAAGCGGTACAAGGTTGCGTGCTTTGGTATCACCTAACGTCGAAAGTGTATAGGCCGTATTGCCATGATCGTCATTATCCGAAGAATAAGGCGGATGGTGGTGCACAGCGATCTTCCAAGTCGCGGTAGATTTTGCCAGTTCCCATTCCAACCATTCATATTGTTCTGATCCTTCCTCTAAGTCACGGTTGCTATCCAACATAAAAAACTGCGCATTGCCATAATAAAAAGTGTAATAGTACTCTGGCGGCGGGGCTACAACATATTGATAATATAAAGGGGAGTCTTGCTCGTGGTTGCCCAGCACCGGATACACTGGCACGCGGCTCATCAATTGCTGCCCGTTGGGAAAAAAATGTTCCGTCCAATCACTTTTCTGCAAACCCTGGTCCACCAAATCGCCAGCCAACACAACAAAATTGGGGCGATCCTGCCACACGCGCTCGGCAATCTTTCCCCACGCCCAAGGTGTCCGGCTGTTGCGTTGGGTATCACCAATAAGGGCAAACATGTAAGCGCTGCTGTCCTGCACGGCTGTTTTGAATGTATAAATCGGCGAGCGCAGCGTGTCGCCTTTGGCAGTAATGGAAGTTACTTGCCAGAAATAATTGGTTTCGACTTGCAAACTATCTAACAATAACTCATGCATGAGGCGTGTGCCAGGTAGCGTAACGCGACGGTCGAGCACCGCCTGCTGCACATGCCGCCGAGCCTCGCCAAAATCAACTTGCGAGCTGGCGGCTTCCTTGGTTTCCCATAGGATGTACATACCTTGTTGAGTGGAAAACTGTAAATATGGCTTAACTAAAAATTGATCCTCATTCAATGACTGGGCGACCGCAAGCGTGGCATTGGCTGCGCAAAGTAACAGTAACAGGTATTTCATAAGCGAAGCAAAGGTTTGAGGTGTTTTTCAATGCGTAAAAATACCTTTGCTGCTTTAAATAGGCATTACATGAGGGTTAGCTTTGTGTTAAATTTGCGGCATTACTTTATGATGGCATTTATTTTATGTTAACTGAATATGACAGGCTGTGTTAATTGCAATAACCTGTTTTTCAGTATTTTACAAAATAAAAAATAAAACATTTTCAATAGTTATTCACCAGCCATTTAAAAACTATACGTTAGCCCTAAGCTGGGGATTACCGGTAATTGATTTACCCGATTATTGGTAATGCGATCTACATAAAAAATATTTTCTCGGTTGTAAACATTAGTGATGCTGAGCAGGGCTTCCAGTTTGGAAAACTTAGAAAAATGGAAGGTGCGTTTGAGCGACATATCGAGGCGATGATAAGCAGAAAGCCGACCACCATTGCGCTCTTCAGCGAGGATGGTACCGAGGTTGTAATTACCAGTCAGAATATCCGTTAACGCAATATCATTAAAGGAAATATTCTGATAGAAGCCCTGTGTTTGCGTGAATGGAAAGCCAGAGCCGAAGTTCCAGCGCACGCCGAGTTCCCAATTGAGGTCTTTACCGAAATTAAGCGTACCGAGCAGGTTGATGTTATGCCGCCGGTCAAAAATGGTTGGATAGACCTGTTCGCCGTCGTCGCGATTGACATACGCATAGGAATAAGTAGCCCAGAGATAGACTTTGCGCGTTTCATATTTGACGGAGAAGTCAAGACCGTAAGCCTCGCCGGTTTCTACTTGAAAGTTAGGGTCCTGCTCGCTGAGCTTGTTTCGATTTACGGCTATAAGCTGGGTAAAGCCTTTGTAATAAGGTTCGACATTGAGCAGGATGTTTTTTGCGATGTCTATCTCAAAACCGCCCACCGCATGGAAGGCGCGCTGTAGCCGGTCATTGGTAGGCTCACGAGTGCCGGGTTTGAAAATGGTTTGTTCTGGGCCAGCCAGGAAACCCACAAAAAAATTGACGATATCCAGTTCGTTTACAGTACTCAGCACGTTTTGTGAATACAAGCCCCCCGCTGCTTTGAAACGCAGGTAGTCTGTAATATTATATTTTAAACCCATGCGAGGTTCTACCGACACGGTTGACTGCGATGCGTAATAATGCAAGCGCAGACCAGGCTCTACAATTAGATTGCCAAAGCGTTGTTTGTATTTCAAATAGCCCGCTAATTCGGTTGTAAAGTCACGCTGGGTAAAGGTAATACCTACCAGATTGCGGAAGCGAAAATCGGTGTTGAAACCAATAAATTCAAAGCCGTAGTTTACTTGGTTGTCGCCGCCAAAGTACGTAAAATTCAGCCCGGCATTATAGCTGCTGATGCTACTGGTGCGTGGGCTGCCATCCGATTCTTGCAATCCGATTTCGTAATCTGATACGGCGATAGCCCCGTCTATGATAGTATTCGAGTTTTGTGGAATAAGTGTAAAATTAGCGCCAGCGCCCGTAGAAGTCCAATCTACTTTGGCGATACCAACAAAATTGAAACGGTCCACAAAATTAAAGCCGAATAGGTTGAGTTTACTGCCGTTTCCACTCACAAATGATATCTTACCGTAGAGGTCCGTAAAGCTATAGGGGAGTCCAATGTCTTTTAGGACGTCGGCTAAACTTGTATCCCCAGAAGCGAAAGAGAAGAAGGATGTATCGGCGGCGTAGCCGTACAAAACTTTGGATGTTTCGTTGAGATAGGAATGCTTTCCGGTTAAGATGAACGATACGCTATTACCACTATCTTCTTTGAGTGGAATGATTGGGCCTTCTATTAGTGCTTTCGCTTGGAAAGGACTTGCCGACACTAAGCCCCGGAGTTTTTTCTTATCGCCCTCGCGCGTTTTGATATCTACCACGGCCGAAATTCTGCCGCCGTGCTCGGCATTGAAGCCGCCCGTCAGTACGTCCACGCTGCGTATGGTTTCGGTTTCAAATACCGAGAAAAAGCCAATGGTATGAAAGGGATTGTAAATGGTCATACCATCGAGGAGAATTTTATTCTGAACAGGTGCGCCACCTCGGATGTACAATTGCCCACCTTGATCGCCAGAAGAGATAATGCCCGGCAGCACCGGCAGGTATTGTGCAATGTCGGCTTCGCCGCCCGTGGAAGGCAAAGCGCGAATCTGTTTGGGTGTGACCACTACTTTTGAAATTTGGATATCCGAACGCGACTGTTCGCGCGCACCTGATACATCTACAGCGCCCAACTGCACAGCACTGGAACTCATGTTAATGCGCTGGTAGGTGATAGCGCCTGCTCGCACGGTCACATCTACCACAATACTATCATAACCAATGTATGTTGCTACGAGTTTGTAATTACCTGCTGGAACAGTCATGCTGAAAAAACCATTTAAATCGCTAATGTCGCCCACGGTTGTTCCTTGCACCCGCACGTTGCCATATATAATTGGCTCACCAGTATCTTTATCATAAAGATTGCCTCGAATGGTACCATTCTGACCAAGTAAAAAGGTAGGAAGTAAACAGCAAACAATAGAAACGAGTAAATTTGATTTCATCATAAACGCATTAAATGTCAGGTGACTGAATGCGCAAAGATAGTAGCATTTGCGGCCTTCACAAGGTTTTTATTTGTCATTTTATGAACAAAAGAGGCTTTGAAATCTTAGGGGCGCAGTGCTCTGCGGGCCTGTCGGATTTCTTGCTTGCGGCGGCGTAGCTGCACTTTAAATAGGTATTCCTTGAGGCGGATGTTTAACAATTCTACGGCTCTTGCCTCCAACGTTTCCCGATTCATGGTGCTGGTTTGTACGTAAAAAGGGAAAGGGTCAGCCAATTGTCGGAAGCTGCTGTCGCGCAGGATAAGTGCCGATAGACCGGCGTTCTCGGAGGGCTGTTCAATATTGCCAAAGTCAGCTACAAAGAAGACCTTGTCCTTCATGACATCTGGCGGTACAGGCTTGTAAACGCTATCAAATAGGGCTTGCCAGTCGCCAGCACGGACACGGCGCGAATCGGGCGCATAAAAAAAGTAGGTCGGGCAGAAGTCAAAATATTGTTGGAATGCTTGTACGGTGCGGTTGTTGCGGGCTTCTTGTTCTTCGCGGGTGGCATTGGCGCGATCTGTTCTGCCGATTTCTTCCAGCGCGCTAATTTTAGTTTCTGAGGTTTGCAATCGCACTAATAATACACCTTGCGGCATTGCTTCGATTTGAGCTGCCGCTAAGGCCCGATCTGTGCGGTTATTGCAAGCGCTAAAGTGAAATAATAATCCTAATAAGCTGGTTAATATGAAAATACGCATTATGAATTTGGGATATTATGATATTGGGATATTGGGATATTGGGGTGGTTAAGGGGTTAGTTCGCCGGCGCCTTTACGGATAATTTCAGGTAGGCCGCTGGTACAATCTACAATGGTAGAGGGTTCGTTGCCGCATAATCCACCATCAATTACAATATCGGTTAATTTTTTAAAATCTTGGTAAATATCTTCTGGGTCTGTGAAATATTCGGTTATTTCATCATCTGATCGGAGTGAAGTAGTGAGAATAGGGCGTCCGAGCGTTGCTACAATAGCCAATGGAATATTATGCGCTGGCACGCGTACACCAATGGTGCGTTTGCGATTTTTGAACATTTTGGGTACTTGGTTATTGGCTGGTAATACGAAGGTGAACGCACCGGGCAGGTTTTTTTTCATTAGCCTAAATATTTGATTATCAATAGGTAATGTATATTCTGCAATTTGACTAATATCTTTACAAATGAAGGACAGCATGGCTTTTTCTGGCTCCAGCCCGCGCAGGCGGCAGATGCGTTCTACGGCTTGGTGGTTGGCGATGTCGCAGCCTAAGCCATACACAGTGTCCGTTGGATAGATAATAATACCTCCTCGTGTTAGCTCATCCACCACTTGCTGAATTTTACGTTGCTCTGGATTATCTGAGTTAATTTTTAGTAGCATAGCCCCAATAGTAAATAAATCAAGTTAACGAATTGATAATTTTCTACAATATTACGAAATACATAGTACAATTACAAGGTTGCGCTGCTTACGGAACGAATTTTGTGATCATGCTGACATTTTTGATCATTTTTGTAACCAATTGGTACCTCTTGCGTCTTACCGTTCAAATAAAATTACATCATGCACGGACCAAAAATGTTAATATTGCTGTCATGGCCGGATTGGGGCTTTTATTGCCAGTGTACTTGACCATATGGTGCGGATAGCGTGTATGTTGCGTTGACGCTATTGTTTGGTGGTGCCAGATTGGTCGGCTATTATTATATCCGCTCTCCTAAAGACATGGATTCGGGGGCACTTTGAGTTAATTATAATTTTCAGGATACACTTATGAGCAAAAAACGCGGCGCGCTGTTATATGATAAAAAGAAATGCCAGCTCGATTGTTTTTAGTGTCCTTTGTTTATCTTTTCCTCTGCTGTTGCGCAGCGTGTACCGATGCATCGGCGCCAGATAACACACCTACCACACCAACGCAGCAAGATACGCTGCCCAAGCCACCAGATAGCCTGCATTACTTGGCATTAGGCGACTCTTACACCATCGGGGAGCGCGTAGCTGTTGAATGGCGTTATCCGGTGCAATTAGCTCAGCAATTGCTTCAAGTGGACAAACCCGTAGCAGCCCCGCAGATTATAGCTCGAACCGGCTGGACAACCACTCAACTCAAATCGGCTATCGCGGTAGCAACCTTACGCGAACGCTACGATCTGGTAACTTTACTTATTGGTGTCAATAATCAATACCAACGCTTGCCACAGGATACCTACCGCCGCGAGTTTCGTGAGCTTCTTGAAACTGCCATACAACTCGCTGGTAATGACACTTCAAGGGTATTTGTGTTATCTATACCCGATTATGCCTACACACCGTTTGGGCAGGGTAGCAATGCGGCGCGCATCAGCATGGAGATAGATGAATACAACGCCATTAACTTTTCTATAGCTCGTGCTTACAATGTTATTTACTTCGATATTACACCTATTTCACGCGAAGGGTTAAAAGAACCCATACTGGTAGCCAGTGATCGCCTGCATCCTTCTGGTGAGATGTACCGCCGATGGGTCGCTTTGATATGGGAACAAGTAGCTGCCCGCTTGCCTTAATCAATGGCACTGCCTTTGTTTTTTTCATTTTATAAAAAATTACATATAAAAGATTCTAAATAACTGCTGTGCAATTTGTACTTTTGCAAAAGCATCATCTATAAAGAGTATTCAGAGGAAATCTGCACTTGAATAATTTGCACGACTAAAAGACGTTTTAACACATATTCGGCTTACGTTTCATAGGTAAGAGGCGGAGGCGATCATCAAAACTCGGCATTGGCTTTTTGGGGTAGCAGTGGGCGCTTAGTTAAAGCGATACCACGCCACGCTAAAAATGCAAATCGTTTTATATCAATGGCTTATGAGGTCAGGATGGATCGCAATTGGGTTTCTTTGTTGTACACTGGCTGCATGCGCCCAGCCCTTTTTCCCTGTAAAGGTGAATAAAAAGTGGGGTTTGATCAATACTGGCGGGGACCTTGTCGTAGCACCAGAGTACGATGCTATTGGCGCATTTCAACGATTTGGTTATGCTATTATGCAAAAAGGGGGCAAGGTAGGTTTGTTGAATGCCACCGGACAGCCGATTATTGCGCCGCGGTACGATGATCTGAAAGTGTTGGATTCGTTGTTGCTGTCGGTTATGCGCAACGGCGAATGGATGGTAATTAATATGCACGGCGATGTGATCGTACCACCAGGCTACGAGCAGGTCCGCTTGCTGAGCAGCCGCTACTTGTCCTTCCGGAAAGGTGCACACTGGGGTGTTGTGGATCATCAGGGCTGGTTGGTATGCGCAGCTGCATATGATGAAATCACACTTGAACGTGACCGCTTCTTGCTGGCGCGCAAAGGTGACAAGCTCAGTTTGCTCAATATCACTGGCGAAACGCTGCTTGGTGCTGTTGCCGATGAAATTAATTTTTTTAACGACAGCCTTATTTTTTATCGTGCAGGACAAAGCTGGGGCGCTGTAAGTTCGAATGGACGCCCGCTGCTTCCGCCGCAATACGAAACCTACACTTGTATCAATGAAACCTACATTAAGCTCTTGCGGGAGCAACGTGTTTATGTTTATTCATTAGCCTGCGAACGACTTATTGCACAAGGTGAATACGACGATTACTATGGTTTTTCCCGACATTATCTTATTGTGAAGAAAAATCGTCAGCTTGGGCTGATAGATCAATGTGGCGACATTGCGCTGCATCCGCGCTATTTTGATATTCAAGTGCATGATGGTGAATTATTTCGAGTAAATCAAAAAGGCAAATGGGGTATTGTGCAATTGCACGATCAGCCGGTAGCGCCATTTCAATATGATTATATAGCGCCTTTGCGAGGTAATGTAGGTGCCATCAAGCGGGGCAATCTTTTTGGTTTGGTCAATTACAAAGGAGAAGAAGTGGTAGCACCGCAGTATCATCGCTTGGAAATAGAAGACAACTTTGTGAAGGCGTACCTGCGCAAAAATGATACCACTCATGATGAAGCCCTCACTTTGCTTGAGCTTGATGAAGAGGGGCATCTGATAGATAAAAGCAGTTTTGAAAAGCATTTTGTGATTCGCATTAGTGGTAAAAAGCCGACCGACCGACCACGTCGCCGAAGCGAGCAGAACGAGTACGTACTGGAGCATTTTGAGTGGTTTTACTCACCAGTCAATGACCGTTGGGGGTTGCGCCGCCTGTCGGATGGGAGCATTCAGATCGAACCCCGTTTTCAGTCTATTCAAGTCTATAAAAATCTTGGCTTCACGCTGGCGGGTATTGAGCAGCCCAATCGTTATCAATTTGAGCGCACTACTTTTCGGTTCAATACAGCGTATGGCATTGTAAAAAATGAAGTTGGACTGTTGGTGACCGATCTGGATTTCTGGGATGTGCGGTTTGAGGATTTCTACCAGGGCTACCCGATGGCACGTTGCGTATTTTCTAATGGGCGGCACGGCCTAATAGATCGCGTAGGGCGTGTGATTCGCAAAGATTATGCTTTTATCGGCGAATTTCAGGAAGGCTTGGCTCGCGTGAGTATCAAAGGGCGGCTTTCGGGCAGTTTGAAAAATGCAGAAGGATTGGGCGAGCTGGCGTCTTATCTCCATCATTTACATGCTGGCAGCACCATGGTGGATTACACCCAGTACGATCGCTTGTTTCAAAAAGAAGCAGTACTGACCTGCGAGGCCTGCGAGTGGGGCTACATGGATACACTTGGACGCATGGTCGTGCCACCACAATTTTCCTATGCCAGAGATTTTGTAAATGGGGTGGCCATTATAGAATGCCAAGGCAAATGGGGTATGATCGGAAAAAAAGGGAATATACTGGCGCCCTGTGAGTACGATGGCATTGATTTTTTGGAAAATACCAATCAGCGCATTGTGCGTACCTATATACACAATCCGAAATATGGGCTAATTGATACGCTGGGGCAATTGGCTGTGGAGGCAGTGTACGACGATATTGGCTTCTTCAGTGAGGGGCGCCTGGCAGTGAGGCGGAACGGATTGTGGGGGTTTGTCAATCACGAAGGCTTAGAGGTGATTCCTTGCCGCTTTCGGGAAGTGTTAGGCTTTAGCGAGGGCTTGGCAGCGGTTAAAATTGGCAGACATTGGGGTTTTATTGATAAAATGGGTAATGTAGTCATCGAGTTTGATTATAGCCGTGTAGGTAATTTCAAAAGTGGTATGGCTTGGGCTGCCACTGCCAAGGGCGTTGGGTATATTAACCACCAGCAGCAGTTTGTTATTGCACCTGCTTTCGACAAAGCCTTTGATTTTGAAGGGAAAATCGCCCGTGTAATTATAAAAGGTAAATATGCACTCATCAATCAGCAAGGTAAATTTATAAGTCGGCGACGTTTTAATAATATTGATGCATTCAATGAACATGGCTTAGCTATTGCCAGCTATGGGCAGCAGGCCTTGCGCTATGGCGTTATTAATAAACGGGCTGAAATGATTACCACGCAACCCTTCCAAGAAATCCAACCCTATTCGGAAGGGCTTGCGGTTGTAAAACTTCGCGAAGGATATGGCTATATTGACCTCAGCGGTCGGCTGGTCATTCCTTGCGCATATTCTAAAGCCTCCGCTTTCTACGAAGGGCGGGCGGCGGTACAGAAGGATGGCGCTTGCGGCTATATCAGTCGTACTGCTGGCACCATAGTGCCGTTTGAATATAGTAAATGCCTTGATTTTGATGGTGGCAAAGCGGTTGTGTACAAAGGAATTAGGCGTGCGGGCTTAGTGGACTTGCAGGGCAATCTGGTATTAGAACCCAGTGTGGATCGGCTGCTCAAGTTCCGAGAAGGGCGTGGTTTGGTAAGGGACAGTGAATACCGTTTTTATTATATTACAGAGCAAGCAGCAGGCGTCTATAACGGTTTTTACGAACGCGCCACTGAGTTTCAAAATGGGGTAGCGGTGGTGCAAGTGCATGGCAAATGGGGGGTGATCAACCACAAGGGCGTGCAGGTCATTCCACCTAAATATGATCATATAGAATCTTTTCAGCAGGGGCATGCGCGCGTGCGCGTACTTGGTTTTAATGGTTTACTACACCTTGATGGTCAATCCATTATGGCACCAGAATATGAATTTGTTAGTTATGTTGGTGCCGGCGTATTTCGGGCAGAGCAAGGCGATCGCATTGGCTATTTTGATGAAAAGGGCTTCTGGATTTGGAAATTAAGTAAATAGCTTTTTGCAAACGCCTATAAATCAGCTTTTTGTGATATTATGTTTAATTAAAATTATCATCATCAAATAAATTATCATCGAGCATATTCGCCAATAAATCGCGGAAGGAAAAACGGGATTCCATAACTTCTTTGTTAACCACATTGAACTCCGCCAGCCCGTGCAATACCAATTCCATGTAACCATATAACTCATCGCCCTCCAACTTCAGCTTTTGTTCTACCAGTTTGCGCAATCCGGCTACGCTGTCTAATGCTTTTCGGAAATCCTTGTCGGAGGCATCATTCAGCAACTCGATCGAGTTGCCACCGGCGAACCAAGCTCTGATAGTGCCGTAGGGATCGCGCTCTTGGCCTTTCTTTAGCTTATCGGGATTGGGAAAATGATCCAAAAAGATCTTCTTCACGGCAGCGCTTAACAATGCCATTGCCACGGTGTAAGGACCTTCCTGCTCACCTTCGTACACCAGCTCTACTTTACCAGTAATAGCAGGCACAACCCCCCAAAAATCAATGACCCGAGCCGTAGTGCGCGCTTCTCCATTCAGCAGCATACGACGCTCAGCGGTACTGACGAGATTTTCGTACCCGGAAATACTCAAGCGAGCCGATACACCACTTTTCTCATCTACAAATTCACTCTCGCGCGCCTCAAAGGAAATTTGCTCAAGCAAAATATGCAGCATGTCTGGCACATGTACGGCCGATTGCTGTGCTTCGGCGAGTTTTGCCTCTTGCTGGGTGATACGTCGGGCAATATCTATATTTTTAGGATAATGCGTAAGTATCTGACTTTCAATTCTATCCTTTAAAGGGGTGATGATGCTACCCCGATTGGTATAATCCTCTGGGTTGGCAGTGAAAACGAACTGAATATCGAGCGGCAGGCGCAATTTGAAGCCTCGTATTTGAATATCACCTTCCTGCAAAATATTGAAAAGCGATACCTGAATACGCGCTTGCAAATCTGGTAACTCATTGATAACGAAGATGCTACGATGCGCGCGCGGTACGAGTCCGAAGTGAATAACACGCTCATCGGCGTAAGATAGTTTCATCGCAGCGGCTTTGATAGGATCAACATCACCGACGAGGTCTGCTACGCTCACATCGGGCGTGGCGAGCTTTTCCACATAGCGTTCACTACGGTGTAGCCAGGTGATGGGGATTTGGTCGCCGTGTTCAGCAATCAAATCTTTGGCAAACCTTGAAATGGGGTGTAGCGGATCGTCATTGAGTTCGCTGCCGGCCACCACCGGGATGTATTCATCCAGCAAATTCACGAGCAACCGAGCAATACGGGTTTTGGCTTGCCCGCGCAGCCCAAGTAGCAAAATATTATGTCGAGATAAAATAGCACGCTCTATATCCGGTAATACTGTATCCTCAAAGCCAATGATACCTTCAAACATGCGTTCTTTTTGCTTCAAATGCTGTACCAAATTGGCGCGCAGTTCGTCTTTGATCGTTTTGGGTTGATAACCGCTGGCTTTCAATTCACCTAAATTTGTAATATCCTTCATTGTAATCTGGTAGATTAATGTTATTCACATTACGTTAATAATCAAGAAATTCGGATGATTCGCTTGCAAAATGTGCTATTATTGCGCAGATTGGTAACTCCGATTTTAAAAACATTGAAACGTATAAATCGGAAGATAGTTTTTAAAAAAATTATCGTTCTGGGTATTGTTTTTACGCGAGCAAGCAAATGCTTATTCGTACAAATTTACAATACGCATACGATGGTTCAACAAGAAAACTTTACTTTTGGTGCATTCAATTTAAACAACTTAAAATACAATTCGCATGAAAAAATTATGGATAATGCTGCTGCTCGCAGGTACCTCCTTGCTAAGTGGCTGCTTTGATATGATAGAAGAACTTTTCCTCGAGGCGAATGGTTCGGGGCACTACCTACTTACAATGGATATGAGTAATATGATTAGTGATCCGTTTATGAAAGGCATGTTGCAGGAATCGCTGCAAGAAGAAGGGGGACTGACCGAGATTCAAATGGAAAAAGATACGCTTATTTATCTGAAAAATACCCCAGACATTGCTTCGCTATCTGCTGCTGACCAAAAATTGCTGGAGAATGTGACCATTCGGATGACGATGAGTGAGGCAAAAGAGCAGTTTTTTATTAAAATAGACATGCCATTTAGTAACGTATCACAACTCGCTGATATTAGTAAAGCTATGGAAAAAGTGAATATGGGCGATCAACTCAGCGGCGGCATGCCAGGCGGCGGCATGATGAGCGGTGCACAGGCCATATTTAGTTTGAATAAAAAATCGCTTCGCCGAGCACCTGCCAAGCAGGCACCGACAACAGCCGACGAAGAAGCCAGCATAGATATGCTTCGGCTATTTATGGGCGAGGCCGAATATCGCACGGTTTATCACTTGCCGGGTAAAGTAAAAAAAGTGACCATCCCGAAAGCTCGCACCGATGGTAATATCGTGACCGTAACCAATAGCATGTTGGATGTAATGGACGGTAAAGTCAAGCTCGATGGAGAAATTCGCTTTAAGTAGCGACAAGGAGCGTCCTGCGGTGCTTATCGCTGTAGGACGCTCGCTATGATATGCCCACTGAATTTAAATGCGATTGTCAGGGTTTATTTTTTGTTTTCGTTGCGTTTTCTGGAGTGAGGCATAACGACGTTACGCTTTAAGAGTATGTTTAAAATTCGTTTTTGAAGTCGAAAATGATCAGATTTGGGT
>CALMSP010000004.1 GCA_937872405.1 uncultured Saprospiraceae bacterium
AAAACACGTCGCTCATCTTCGCGTCGTAATGCTGCCCCGTGTGCACAATCTTAGATTCGAGCGCGGGATGCGCCAGAAACGCCCGATGCAACGGCGCCACTTTCATAAAATTGGGGCGCGCCCCGACGATGGAGAGGATTTTCATGCTCATCCTTTTATGCTGCCTTGCTCAAAGTTTGTGCTTTTTTCAATACATCTGTAATTCCCTGATTAATACAAAGCCCAATCATTATCCAAACATATAAACCCATACCTCCCAGAGAATAAAAAACGGCTTCGCCTATATTAATAAAAAAAACGCTCCATACGAACCATAGGTTGATAAAAGAACCTTGCTGCACGACCGTTGTAATAACAGAAAAAATAAAAATCAATGTAAAAACCGCACCAACTAGCCCCATTTCCTCGAGTACAGCCGTAGGTAAAAATCCTTTTTCCACAGAAGCACTAAGTGGCAACCCCCAAAAAGTTTCTTGCCCTGCTGTACTACTGCCAAAATCATAATCAGAAGGCACACCTAAGCCTATCCCCAACAATGGATTGCGGCTAAAATTGTCCATTGATTTTTGAATAAGCGCCCCCCGTGATTCCTGCACTAACCCAGAAACATCTGCCTGATAAGTGCGCTTTTGGGTAAATGACACTATCATTGTTTGCAACTCTTCTGTTCGCAATACACTATAAAAAACTAATCCAACTAATAGCATTGCCAAGATGCCTCGCGAACGTCGGTCAAAAGAAATCATGCGCCCTCGTAGAAAAAAAATCAAGTAGGCCACAATAAACCCAGCGCCTATAGCTAGTGCGCCCGTACGCGCTTGTGAGATATACAAAAAAAATAGTGCCAATATACCACTTCCCAGTATGAGCAGTGAGCGCTCACCCCGCATCATATATAACCCCCACAACCAAGCCGCCACGGTACCCATAATAGGGCCCATCAACTGAGGATGCCCAAAAACACCTTGAAATCCCATGCCGTTACGTTCGTAGCCAATACCAGCTAAAAAAACCAACAAACTAGCCCCAATAATAAAAACAAAATAAGTGGTGAACCAGCTCTGCCAGTAGGCCCGTAGTGAGCCTGTACGCATAAAACTGACTAATAAAGCCACAGTTCCTGCAAAAAATGAAACCAATTTTAGCACAGAAATCAAAGGAATTTTGCTACTAACCCAGGTAAGCGGTAGCATTAGCAGAAAAAATAGCGTTAGCCATCGAAGTGTAGCACTACTAGAAGGCAAACGATATCCTTGCAGCAATTCCCAAAGCGCACGTACAAAACCTGCCAGCAGTACCAGCCAACGCATACTTTTACTACCTCCCGGCAAAACGGCACCATTACCCATCAACAATAAAAACATCAGTGCAATAGCCTCTACGGTTTGCCGAGGGCCTCGCAGCGCGTGTAAGGCAAGAACGACATACAAAGGAGCCGCGGGGATAGGCAGTGCCCATAACACAAGAAAAGCACCCAACAGCCCAAATAGCAGCCGTTTGTTGATAATATCCGGTAGTAATGCGTTAATCAAATTTGCGCTGTTTTAATTCAAATACCTTGGCGTTGATATTCAATTCGTGCATTTGGCGCAACTTGCAGAAGTAGTACCCCGCCCGTCCATCCAGAAAACCGAGGCGGAGGTAGTACAGATAGAAAAATAAAATCGCTGGTTTACCCGACAAACGCAGAAATACTGCTTTTAGCCATTTGCGCGCCTTGCCCGGATCGCCCGACCACAAATAGGCCAGCGGTGGTACAGGCTCCTGCAATTGTTTCAGCCGGCGTTTAGCATTCCAATCAGAAAAATCATTTTGCTTCCGAATCCAGAAAGACAGGCTTTCATGAGAATTATGCTCTAACAGACCATTCAATCGGCCGCATTTTCCTTCAACCACTACATTTTCATGTACTTCCGCATCCCAGCCGCCTTCGGTGCGCATGCCCAGGTCTTCGTATTCCCCTTTGCCGTGCCGAAAGAGCCGCAGCATCCAGCCGTGGCTCCAGGCATATTTCATCCAGCGTCCTAAGAAAATAAACTGCCATTTCAGGTAAAACCCATTATAATCACTTTGCTGAATAGCACGAGCTATGTCCACCTTGAGTTCGGGCGTTACCCGTTCGTCGGCATCTAATAGCAACACCCAATCATTGCGGATAGGCAGGTTCTGAAGTGCCCAGTTGCGTTTTTTGGGCCAGCCACCATCATAGAAAAACTGGACGATTTCACGGCCTTCTTCCCTCGTGATATCCCCGGTACGGTCGGTACTCTGCGAGTCAATAACAAACACCTGATCCGCCCACACTACGCTATGCAGACAATCCCGAATGTTTTTCTCTTCGTTTTTGGCAGCGATAATGACCGTTAGCGGTGTTTTAGTCATGAAGTGTGATCGTTTTGGGGCTTGATCCAAGATGTTGACTGCTTTCATCTATAATCTGTTGATAGCAAGTGATTACTTTACGCGTGATAAATTGCCAATTGTATTGTGCTGCATGTAATTTGGCATGGTTGGACATCTCTTGTCGAAGCGCTTGGTCTTGTATCAACGATTCTATCTTTTCAACAAATAAAAATTCTTCTAAAGGTAGCCAATATCCTGATTGATATGTTGCTACTTCTGCCCAAGGCGTGTGCTTACTTACTATTACGGGTAATCCTGATGCCAGTGCTTCCGTAACTGCTACCGCAAAGTTTTCTGAAAAAGAAGGTAATAAAAATATATCGCCGATCATATAAACCGCATGTTTTTGATCCGCTAAAATTTCACCCAAAAATCGGCATTGTGACTCAATACCCGCCTGCTGTATTTGTGCGCTGATTTTTTGTGCATAGGCATGCTGGTTGGGCCCTGCAATGACGAGCATGACCGATTCCCCGTTCCGCACTATCAGTTGTCGTGTTACGCTGATTAGAAATTCTAAGTTCTTTACCGGATGTATTCGTCCAAAGAAAAGCAATACAAAAGCGTTTTCAGGAATTTCAAAATTTTTGCGCAAATTCTGTTGTGGTGATGTTACTTGAAAAGCCTGAATATCAATACCATTGGGTACGGTCATAATTTTTGTCAAAAAGCCGAGTTTGCGAATATTTTCCGCCTCCTGTTCGGAAGCAGCGTGGATGCGGCTTGCGCCATTGATGATATGCTGTTCGATCAGCCCGAAATACAACCGCTTTTTCCAGGCAGCGAATCCCAGCGCCCAAGGTTCCAGTGATCCTGCCGGGCGAATAATGTAGGGCACACCACGGCGCTGTGCAGCTTGCATTACCGCAATATTAGGATACAACCACAGGCTGTGCACATGTACAATATCGAAGCGGTTAATCTCCCTTTGTAAATACTTTCGGAGTGCCGGGCTATAGCCCCACTTACGCAGCACAACCGCAGGAAAGCCCTTCATGATAATGCGGGAATCAAAAGTATGAACAGGATCAGTACCTCGCCCTTGTATATAACAAATTGTCACGTCGTGACCCTGATTTATCATTTGATGCGCCAGATGATACACCACTTGAGTTGGCCCGGAGGCATTGCTTAAGCCGGGGATGACGTGGAGGATTTTCAGTTTAGGTGATAGCTTATAGGTGATGGGTGATAGCTTATGGGTGATAGCTTATGGAGTCCTTGGATAAAAGTTTTTGCCCAGAGATTTGAGCGTTTAGCTAATGTATAGCTACGTAATTCATAAAACTGAAAGGCTGGAAGTGTTTTTATGGTTTGTCTTTCCTTTTATGTCTTTCTGTAGCTTCTATAAATCCACTTACTGCAGAGTCGTATTTCCAACCAGCAATGATTTTTAAGGATTCTTTTTTCATCCTTTCAAGTCTATCGCGATCAGCTGCCAAATATTGCATTGCTTGTTCGAGTTGTTTGCTGGAAAGATCAGATAAGCCAACTCCGTTTTGTCCATCTATCATTAAGTCAACTGCCGCCCCGCAGGTGCCATTCGTAGCAGCTATAATTGCCAATCCGCAGGACATGGCTTCGTTAATAGTGAGTCCCCAGGGTTCGCGTTCGTAAGGGCAAACTAATATGTCCGCGTTTTGATACAAACTTGGCATATCGGCTGGCGATACCCGCCCTAAAAAGCGAATCGGCATTTCCGGATTTTGTTCTATAAACAACTGCACTTGCGATTCTTGGGGTCCTGTACCGGCAATTATTAATTCCATTTTATCCCAACTGTCCTGCATTTGCTTGAATGCTTCTAATAAAAGGAGTACATTTTTTCTTGGTATCAATCTTCCCACAAACAAAAAAACGGTTCTATCAATCGTTCGGGGAGTTGCAGTCGGGAAAAAAATACGGTCATCTACAGCATATTTTGCTTCTATTAATTGCGAATCTGTTGCGCCATATTTTTGCCAATATGCTTTATTGGCAGTGCCAATGTAAAGAAAAGAACTGGCTCCTCGTGTAAGTTTTTTTAAAAACCACATTTTGATTATAGCTTTTATGCCAGACGAAGAGTTTATAAACCCATTAGAATCTGATCTCAAGCTGTAAGGAATCCTTTCTACCACACACCACATCAAAGCTGCCCAACTTAATGGAAAGAAATATCCGTGAATAATTACGATGTCTGGTTTGTGTTTATTAAGTTGCTTAATTCCCCAAAAAACGCCTCTCAGCGAATACCACAACTTATTAAGACCTTCTTGGGGCGTATCTTCAAAATATACTTTTTTATAGGTGTATTTTCCTTCAAAGCCTGTTTTTTCAATACCCCAGGCAGTCCCTACTCTACCTCTACATTCATACAGAACAATTAACTTATTTTGCCAAAAGTCTTCTATTTTTTGAAACAATGGCTCGAAATAAGGTGCTGGCAGTCTAGAAATAATGGCAACCTTTGGCGGGTTCATATCTTATACAAGCATATTTTTCATTTCAATTTAAAAATTTGGTAATGGGTCAAAACGATGGATGAGATTTCGTAAATCTTAAAGATTTGCGAAATCTGAAAAGTAAAACAACTGATTCGCCCCCACTGCCAAAAAAAATTAAGCCTGAATACGAAATTGATGCCATTGAGTATTTGGCGGGCCAAAGTTCTTAGATTCTACCTTATTAAATAATATAGACAAATACGCCCTAAACAGCAGCCATGTAAAACGCCAGTATTGGCTTCTTTTTTTTGTGAATAATGATTTCACCGCTCGGAAAAAACTCAACGTAAGCCCTCCTATCATCTGCCCGGCTGCATCTAAATAATAACCATTTTTATACAATACATATACGGCATTGCGCTTGAGTAAAAAATTAACCATACTGGTATATTCGTATCCGGTACTCTTCTGAAGGTGTACAATGCTTTCCACAGGTACGTAGTAGGAACTCCAGCCTTTATTTTTCCCTCGCAATGCCAAATCCGTATCTTCTCGATACATAAAAATGGCATCATCGAATAGACCTACTGTTTTTAAAAAACTACTGCGTATTAGAATACAAACCCCATTCAATACTTCGGCTTGCACTACCTTATCACCAGATTTTATTTGTGGCGGGCGTAGTCTTTGATGTAGCCAGCTTTGCAGTGTTTTTCGGAAAAACGGCATCGCACATAAGGTGTTTTGCACCGTACCTATCGCTCTGAAATATACCTTTGGCCCAAGCATACCGGCGTCGGCATATTGAGCAGCGTATGTTAGCATCTGCTCCAAAAATCCAGGGTTGATGACAATAGTATCGTTGTTGACAAGCAATACATAATCAAACCCAGCATCTAAGGCGTATTGCATTCCCAAATTATTGCCACCTGTGTAGCCTAAATTCTTAGTAGCGCGCAGTAAGGTAACCTTGGGGTCTATCTGTTCTACAAGCGCGGCCGAATTATCCGCCGAGGCATTATCTACAACCAAAATCTGATAGGAAGAATAGGTAAGACCTAAAAAAGACTTCACACAATCGTACAATAGCTGACCGCCATTATAATTCAGTATAATAATAGCTATTTTTGCGTGTTGCATTTGTAGTAGAGTCTGCCTTGGTATTAAGAGTATGTTTAAAATTCGTTTTTGAAGTCGAAAATGATCCGATTTGGGTTCTCACGAAGCGTTTTTTGAGCTGCATAGCAGCGCTACGGAGCGAGAAAAAGGCAAAGTGAGGTTCCATAGATGAACATTTGCAGACCAAAGTATGAAATTTAAACATGCTCTAAAGATATTTTTTCCTGATTGGGTCTGCCTTTAACCCCTTAATGATAGGAGGAATCACCAATATGCTGGCGGCGACGCCCTGAAGAAAGGAGATCGCCGTATATTCCATTGCCTGCAATGGCTTTGTAGTAAAAATGCCTTTAATCCCGCGAAGCACCCTACCTGCTGGCAATAGTAACACGGCACTCAAATAGATGCGCAATGCTGCAAATCGGGTTGGGCGATCTTTCCAGCCAAGATAACCATACCTCCGCGTGAATACTACTAAGGGTTCGTTGAATTTAATTTCCCGAATAGCCCGCTTCAACGACCACCGGCGGCGTGGGTGCCACACCTCTGCGTTCGGCTCCCATACAATTTTACCATACGGCTCTATTGCCGCCACCAAATCGGTATCTTCAAAAGCCGGAAAAGGGAAGGATTCGTCTAAGCCGCCTACAGCCTCCAATACAGCGCGACGAAAAGCAATATTGCAGGTTAGGTACACGCCTCCCTCCAAATTACGAGGGCTCATGCCTAACAAACCCATCTCCGCTCCTTCTACTGGCACCACTTTGCCTTCTACGCCCACGATGGTATCGTCAGCAAAAGGGGCATAAATAGCTTCCAAATAACCCGGTTGTGGAATGGCATCATCATCAATAAATATAACGATTGGCGCTTTGGCATGTCTAATGCCCTCATTCCGAGCACAGGCAGGCCCCTTGCCTTCCAAGCGCCGATACGTAAACGGCATATCCCCCGTGTGCAAATGAGGTAATATGTGAGGGGTATCGTCCTTGGAGCCATCATCTACTACAATGATTTCATAGGATTTATCGCTGAAGTCCTGACTTAATAAGGATTCAATACAACGAACGACGTCTTTTCGTTTGTTGTGGGTAGGGATGACGATAGAGGCGTGTAAAGTTGTATTCATGTTTTTGATAAATTATAAGATCGTATCGCAACAGTTTTTTTATCAACGCATTTGGTTACATCCGGCAAGCACATTTTTTGATATCCAACATTTGAGCTACGCTATTAACCGATCACGTTGCCATTTATGATAAAGCATTGAGTAATCTTCCTCATACTTGTGCCGAATTGATTTCAGCAGGTGTAAAAAATACGGCCGTTGCCCTGTTAACCATTGCCCGACACGGCGCAGCAGCCAGTACAATACCCGCAAATGATTATACCGCCACGAATATTCAGGGCAGGTAAGGATACTGATAAACTGACTTTTATCTATTGTAATGTTTCGTTGTTGTTGTTGAATGATGTCTGTGGTATTTCCACTGCCAAAATGATGATAAAATGCTGTGGTCACTATTCCAACCCGAAACCCAGCCCTTCGTGCCCGCCTGCACAAATCAATTTCTTCGTAATACATATCATAAATCGGATCAAACCCGCCTATTTTTTCTAATACGGAGCGCCGTATCACCATACAGGAACCCTCCGTAAATGGCAACTCAACCAATGATTCTTTCCGCACTTCTTTTAAACTTCTGCCTCTAAGTATATTGCCTACCGACCAAAGAGCTGGTTCATGATTGTTGTATTGCAGTTGAAACGGTGATAGAATACCAAAGTTTGGGTATTCTTTAAAAGCCTCAATTAATGGACTCAACCAATCTGGCTCAAACCAAGTATCAGGGTTAATTAAGGAAATAAATTCGGCACCTTCACTCAATGCAATTTCTATCCCCAGATTATTGCCTCCTCCGTAGTTCAAGTTAGAACCAGTGCGAATGTACCGAACTCCTGGATAGCGCTTTTGGAGTGCCAGGATATCCGCTACTGTCATTGCTGCATTATCAATCAATAAACAGCTTACATCCGAAGAACCACAGTCGAATACAGTAGCAAGACAGCGATCCAGCCAGCGCTCGGATTGATAACAAACAATAATGAAATAAATCATCGTGGACGGATCACCTCCTCTATCACGGAAAGCAATTTACGCTGATACATGGCTTCTGTGTAAAGCGTTTTTGCTTTTGCCATGGCCCTACCAGCAAGCGCGCTTCGCATTTCTTTATCACTTATCAAAGTGGCAATAGCATGTCTTAACCCATCCTCGTCTTCATACGCAACTAACAACCCATTCACCTGATCATCTATAATTTCGGTAATTCCGCCTACTGCCGTGGCCACAATGGCAACTTCTGATGCCATCGCTTCTACCACCGTCCTCCCAAAGGATTCGGAGGCAGAAGGTACTACAATCAAATCACATAGCTTATAAAATGCCGGCATATCCACTACCGTACCCAGAAAAGAAACCCGATCATCAATACCCAAATTACGTACTTGTGCTTTTAGATGCTCCAAAAATTTGGGATGCCCATCCCCTGTAATCAATACTTTAATGTTTTGATGTTTTCTTAAAATGGGCGCCACGGCATTCAAAAAAAAAACATGCCCTTTGGCAGGGCGCAGCGTGCCTGGTACTCCTATAAAGATGCTTTCTTCGTCCAGTTTAATAGTTGATAAATGCTTTCTTACAAAAAATTGATCCCTTATCCCAATTGGTATAACCTCTGCTTTTGCCTGTCCTTCATTATTGAGCATATTATCCGAAACAGCTTTAGCATTCACAATTAGCTTTGTCGGTAGTATGGAAAATAGGTATTTAACAATGGGCTTAAAAATTAAGGGGGCTTTCATTTCACCACCCACATCCTGAAACATTTCCCGAATATGCCACACCGACGGTATGCGCATCCTGTTGGCGGCTACTGCCGCAGAAAAGCTGACGGATGTATTAATGTATATTAAATCAGGACTGATTTGACGATAAAGTGTCTCAAATTCTTTTGCTCTTTTATATTCTCTGTAAGAATCGTAGATAAACTTGAGGGGAGCAGTTCGCCGAAGCCAATTCAGATGCGGCAATAAGTGTATTTGAATGTTCAATGTTTCAAAAAGGTGAATAGCAGGTCCTTTAGCAGAAAAAATAGCATGAACCTCATACCCATTTTGTATCAATCCTTCTACAGCGGAAAGTGCACTTAGCACCGAACCCGTATAATCAGTACTATATTGTACGAATATAATTTTGAATGGCATCGGCACTACACGCTTTGGGGCTAAAACTTAGCGCTACCTCTTTCTTTTCCATATAAATCTTTGTGTCTTACGCCTTTAGGATGAATGGGCAAGCCGTATTCATCTTTAGCATATTTGGGTTTTCTATATTGCTGAATAACATTTTTAAGTATTTGTTTTATGGTTGTATTACGACGATCGCTGGTATATACGGGAGCTATAAGTGCCGGATTTCTATCCGCGCCCATCAAATAGAGCTTTTCTTTCTTAGCATATCTAATCAGTTGAAACACCCTGTGGTGATCCTCGCCTCCATCCACTTCTATGTCAATTCCTCCGATTGCCATCAAATGTTTTTTCTCTATAAATTGATTTGCTCCGGCCCAACAAGAGAAAGGATGGCCTCCTTTTATCAGAAGGCGCAGCTTTTTTATTAGCCGCCTTAAAAACACTTGATATTCAAACTTAATGCCTGTGGATACGGCAATGCAATCCTCATGCGCTTCCAAATACGCATACGATACTTTGAGCGGATTGTACATGTTTTCTAAAGATGTTTTATTTTTTAAAGGCGGGAGTGGGCGTGTATCGGCATCTATCAACCATACATACTTACTATGTAAATGACTGGCTTGTACGCCTGCGTTTCGGGCAAAGCGTAAACCTGGCGTTTCACAGAACACAACGCGAATTCCCATTCTTTGAAGAAAATCAGCAGAGCGGTCTGTAGAGTTGTTGTTAACTGCAATAATTTCAGTAGGAATATTAGCATCCTGTATTCCGTATAATAAAGAAACGATTGTGGGTATAATTTCTACCTCTTCATTATAAACTGGAAGCAGAATCGAAACGAGCGGCTTATCATAGTCTATTATTTCCTGGGACAAGGATGCTATCTTTTGTAGATCGTTATACAGCTTGTCGCCAAAGGGATAAACAGGCTCTACACGACTCGAGCGCATTCGTTTTTTTGCCGCCGCTAATGAGTGATACGCCAGTAGTAGCGCTCTAAGCATTGATTCCTTTTCCATATTTAAAGCCAGCATAAAATATACAAAATTCAGATTAGTTGCCCCTTTATAAGGGCTACTTCGGAATGCTTTTTTTTAGATTCTTCATACAAATTACATAACCTTTCCTATAGCCTGAAAGAAATTACTCGCTTCTTTCTCACACCTATCTAACACAAAATGTACTTGATTCCAGGGAGCTTGATCCGCTTTCAATTCTTTTGTCAATTCAATCATGTGATCAGCGTTAGCTTGTTTTTTAACTACTCGAAACGCCTCCAGTCCGAATCGTCGCATTAAGCTGACGGTCTTAGAATCATTATCATGCTTTGTTTCATTAATATCTAATATAATGAATGGCGTTAAATTTTTTAAACAAAAGATAGCTCCATGCATTCTTTCGGTTATACATATGTCCATGTACCGGAACAATAAGGCCCACTCCATTGGATGAAATCCATGCGCAAAGAGATTGATGTCAGAAAATGGATTTGCTGCGGTAATGCCTATTATTTGATATCCCTTTGCTTTAAGATATTCTGCTGTTTTTCGAGTGGGCATATGATCTCCTTCACAAATAATACCACAACGTGGGCGGCTGAAATCAACTCCTAAGGCGATCAATTTTTCTTTTAATGACTCTAATCTATTGAGTTCTAACAAAGCAATACCTAAGGTAGGATCAGGTACAATTACTACATCTTTTGCAAGATTTGGGTCAACCCACTCCACGAATCGGCGTGTTCGTTCGTCTCGAACACTAATGGCACTAAACCCTGACAATATTTGCTTCATATTTCGCCGGTGCCTACCTGGAATGGCATTATACTCAAGTGTACCAATGGACGCGGCATAAGCGTATTTGGGAATCTTAATGCTTTTATCCGGCCAGTATATATTAGGGAATGGCGTAAAAAAAGGATAGGGCTGATGCGGAAAGATGCCACCCCCGGGTAAAAAACGTCTTAAATGTCTTTTGTACCGTAAATTCCATATTACATCACTACCCACTATAAATGCATCGTAATTGTTATTGATATAATCAAATACAGCGCGATTGTCTCTACTCCGAAAGGATGCCGAACTCAGCGGCAACCAGTGATCAATGGACGCTTGTAGTGCCTCTTTACGATTATCATTCGGAGCACCATAAATAGCCTGCTTTCCTGGATACCGCTGATCTATTAGGTCTGCTTTTTTACCTAAGTGGGTCTCTACAAGTTGGGTTACGGCATAGGCTTGCAGTATTGCCCCTTCATTAAAACTATAATGATAAGTTGCAACAGCAACCTTATGTAACTTTGACATTATATTGTATTATTTTGCATGATCGGATTTTCGGCTGTATGAAAATAGGCTACTTCGGCTAAGTCCTTTCGCTGCGAGCGCGCAACTACAAGCTGTGATGGTATATGCCCTAATGCAATTAACATGATGATATTCTCAGCGTCTTTAATCTTGGCAATCCTGCGAAGCTTCCTATCAACGTCTTGTTCTACACTCCAGTTGAGGCAACAAGTGCCTAAGCCTAAAGAATGTAGTGCATAAATTAATGACATGGCAAATAATCCTCCATCAATCCAGCACTGGTTGCGCTCTCCTACTCCAAGAAAAATACCTAATTCGGATGTAATGATTAGTATTTTATCAGCCGTATGCCCAAACCCACGATTTCCGTTTTGGCAACTGAGCACAGCCTTCCCTTTTTCATCATTATCAAATACATAAACTTTTCCTGATTGGCGATTGCATACAGAAGGGGCTTTTTGTGCCATTTGAATGGCTTTTGCTATCAAATCAAGGGCTACTGGCGAAGCATCAAACTGCCGAATACTATATCTGTGTTCAAAAAAGGGTATCAAATTCATTTTACACGACTGCCATATTTCGTCTTTAGTTATAAACAAGGTTCCTCCGCTACTCCCATTTTCATTACTTGCTTGCAGAAAGTGTTGGCTAATACGCTGAAGCCGACTGCGAATGGCATGAACATCATAATGCCTTTGTAAATTAAATGCTATGTAAGCCTCAAGTGCCTTTATTGCTGCTATGATTTGATTATCTGCTTTGTAGTGCTGTGAATGATATAATTCAAGCGCGTCAAACAACATATCTATTTTGTCTTTACCAAACCCCGGGCGTGGTTCTGGTAGTGCCAACCCTTTTTCTACACTATGATATAACATAATAATGTAAGAACGCAAGTGCTCTTGATGCCGAAATAAGCGATCAGGGCAAGCATGGGTTTTAAATCGGATATAATCATAATAAAAATTACGCTTTAAGCTCTTTGCTATAGCCTGTTTCTTTCGCCATATTTTTAATTGTTGCCGTATTTTATGTGGCGTAAAAAAGTAGATTGTTTTTTTTATGATGCTTTTCATGCTATTTTGATGTTTATATACCCCTTCTATTTTTTGAGATATTGCATTTTTTCTCTAAAAATCATAGTAAATACATTATTGTATCATATTAATTTACTTCCGCCATTTGTCGAAAATCATTATACTGCTCGACCAGTTCGTTAAATGTACCAACCGCCGCAACCTTGCCCTGCTTCAGGAAATACAATCGGTCACATTGTTCTACGGTACTCAAGCGGTGAGCGATCATAATGAAAGTTCTACCTTCTTTTATACTATTAAGGGCTTGCATCACCAATGATTCGGTATGATTATCGAGCGATGAAGTGGCTTCATCCATAACGAGTACTTCCGGTTCATGATACAGCGCGCGCGCCAGCCCCACCCGTTGGCGTTGCCCACCGGAGAGGCGTATTCCTCGTTCGCCTACGATGGTATCCAGGCCTTGTGGCAAGGTGCGAATGAACTCATCGAGTTGTGCTGCTTTGGCGGCTTTCCATACCTTGTCATCATCAATATGCGTTGGTTCAATGCCAATAGCGATATTGTTGCGGATAGAATCGTCCAACAGAAATATGGTTTGTGGAATGTATCCGACATGCCGAAGCCACCCTGTGAGGTTTTCCTGTGTGGGTTGTCCGTCTATTTTTATAGTACCTGATTGGGGTTCCAAAAGCCCTAAAAGGATATTGATAATGGTGGATTTACCAGAGCCAGTGGGGCCCACGAATGCTACCGACTCTCCTTTTTTGATGATGGCACTTAGCCCTTCAATAACGTTTGTATCGGATTCTGGATAAGCAAAGGTTATGTTTTCTATTTCTATAGTATGTTCAAAGGGTAGTGCTTGCGCCCTATTTTTGGAACGCTGGCGAAAGTACGCCGACGATTCGATGAACTGAATATCATCGGTGACGTGCGGAATGGCAACAATGCCATATTGCAATTGGCTTAATCCGTTCACAATTTGTGAGGTGGATTGCCGCAAGCGCACAGCTGCTACCCCAAATAAAGCCATAATTGGCAGCATGGTTTCGGTTCCTACGCCTGCCAACAACATCAATATAACCCCTGCAAGCAATCCGCCTACAGCAATTGATTCGACCACAGCGGGCGAAGTCTTTGATACCACCTGCCGTAGCCGTTCTACCTTTGCAAAAATGGACACGCTACGCCGGAAAATAGTCGTAAAATAAGATTCCTTGTCCAATATACGTGCTTCTACTAATGCCCCCAATCCTTGATTAATAGCTTTGACGCTTTCTTTCCACTCTTTTTTAGCTACTTGCCCGTAGTGATTGAGGCGTTTGCGAATAGATATGTAAAAGAGCGCGCTACCCCCCCCAATGAAGAGTACCGCTGCCAGCCCAATCCAAGGTGTTGTGCTCAAAAGTAAAACGACCGTGAAAAAGGTCATAAAAATCCCCATAGCAATTTCTAATACCGGACTGATAACAGTACGAACAATTTCGAGGGTTTCTACCTGCACATTGCGTAATAGTTCGGCAGAATTACGGGATAAATGAAAAGAGTAGGGTGCATACATGTAAGCCGAAAAAAGCCGATCGGCCAGTCGGATGCGATGGTATTCTATGATACGGTATTGCCGGTTGTAGAACCATACTAAATAAGCATTCTTGATGATAAATAGAAGAATAAGTATAGTGGCCCCTTTAATGACCAAAGCCCGGTCAAACTGTAGCTGTAAAGTTTGCATGATTTCAATCACCACCGGATACTGCTGCAGCTTTTCCGGCATAGACAGCATTGCTACGAAAGCGGGTACCGCGCCAATACCGATTACATCGAATAACGCTCCTAATACCATTAATCCAAATAAACCCAGATACGTTAGCTTATCTTTCCGACTAAAAAAGGGGCGCAGCCGCCTTAATTCCCGCCAAATATCTTGCATGTGTAGTTATTTTTTGTCATCGTCATTCGTTTTACTTCCAAAACCTAATTTACCCCGGCGCTACCTTTATTTGAACTATCGCCAAAATATAATAGAGGGGGGTGCAAAACATAGTTGAATTGTATTTGGGAATACCCCCAATTATAGTTGAAACATAGTTGAGGAGGGTGCAAAACATAATTCAATTATATTTGGCGATACCCCTCATTATAGCTAAAACATAGTCCAATTGTATTTGGGGATACCCTTAATTAGATTTGGGATTATGGGTGATGAAAAAAAATCAAATAAATTTCACTGCGGCGTGACTTTTCCAAAGAATCTTCGTCAGAAGAAGTGATAAGCACTCAATTATTTCTAACAAAAACAAATTTGCTTTTTTATGAACAACATTGGTAATAACCGCGTGAATACGCGACTGACCTCGGATGATGTGGCTGCGATCAAGCAGGCGATTCAGGAAATCAGCTATCGAATGCCTTTTTTGTTGGGGCTTACGCTGGAGGAGCGCAGGAAGCTCGCTAAAATCAATCGCTCCAACAAGTTGTTTGTGGCGGATGCCATCGAAGTAGCCCGCGAAAATCCTTCCGTACTGCCGTATTACTTGACTGTAAATGACCTGGAAAATGACTATGTCTTGTTTCAGCAATTGAACGAAATTCTGCTACCCTTAGAACAATTGTACGAAAAAGTGCGTGATACACAGATGATGGCGGGTTCTGAAGCATATCAAACTAGCCTGACCTTGTATAAGCTGACCAGAGTTGCTGCCCACGCCGGCTTGCCAGGTATGGATACTGCCCACGCGCGATTGAAAGTGCGCTTTGACAGGCAAGGGCCACAGGGCAATTCCGAAAATATCATGGAGAGTACGGCTGTATCCAGCACCAGCCTATCCGATATGGATGCTACCGTATAGCCCAGTTGTATCATGATAAGCCCTCTTTTATATTGCTGCTAAAAGGTTATGAAAGAGGGCTTTTTAGTTAATTTTTAAAGGCTGAACAAATTCCGCTTTCACCCCGCAAAACCATCACACCCTAAGCCTTTAACCCTCTCAACTTTTCAACCCTTCCAACCTCTCAACCCTATTTGCCCGTTTTCTTCTTCCCATCCTCTTCATAATACCCATAACCATAGCCGTAGCCATAACCGTAGCCGTAGCCATAACCCTTAGATGCTTTCACCCCATTGAGTAAGATACAAGGGCGTGGCATTTTCTTTTCCCGATAGACATTATCAATAATTTGCAAAGCATTTTTGATTGTTTTGGCAAAACGAGTCACAAAAATGGTAATATTGACATGTTCTTTGAGTAGTAAGGCATCTGTGACCAACCCAATCGGGGCGCTATCAATTATAATGACATCAAAATGCTGTTTCAAATGCGCTATTAATTGATCCATTCGCTCACCGATGAGCAATTCAGCTGGATTAGGCGGAATGGGTCCGCTGCCGATGAGGAAGTAATTGTCAATTTTGGTGGGTACAATAATTTTGGCTATATCTGCTTCTCCAACCAAGTAGTTCGTTACACCAATAAGAGGTGGTTTTTCTAAAAGGTATCTACCTAATTTGGGTTTTCGAAGATCAAGGCCCAATGCGACGGTTTTTTTTCCTGAAAGGGCAATGGCAGCGCCTAGGTTAGCAGTGATAAAGGTTTTGCCCTCGCCGCTTACCCCCGAAGTCACTAAAATACTTAGCTGGCTTTCTCCAGTAGCCATAAATTGTATATTGGTGCGCAGGAGCCGGAATGCTTCCGCAACGGATGAGCGGCTTCCTTTGTGTACCACCAGATGCTCTTGTCGTTTGGATAGCCCTATGGCACCAATGAATGGTGTGGCTGTAAGTTGTTTGATCTCTCTTTCAGAATAGATTTTATTATCCAAGCGTTTAGCGAGTATGATAGCCACACTCGGTACGGCAATGCCCAGTAATAATGCGACTAAATATGCCCTGACGCGCTGTGGAGAGATCGGGCCATAATTGATTGGTGGATCAATAATTTTTGAATTGGATACTTGGGCGGATAGTGTAAGTGCCGTTTCTTCTTGTTTCTCTAACAAAAAGAGGAAAAGGGTTTCTTTTATTTTTTGCTGCCGCATGATCTGGAGTAGCTCCCGTTCGCTTGTAGGAATGCTTTGTATGCGCGTTTCGAGGGGTCTTCGCCGCTGGTTGATTTGTTGTTTTCTGGCTTCTAATTCTACTCGCGTGCGGCGTATGCCCAGCAAAATATTATTTTTAATGTATTCTACTTGGTCTGTATTTATCTGTGCCATCGGATTGCTGGGGGTAGCGGTACTCAGCAAGCGCTCTCGCTCAAAAATGAGGCGGTTATATTCTTGCACCATAGAAATGAGATTGCCCGATAATGCTTCGGCCGTAACCGGTAAGGGCTTGGATTGATTAGCGTCGTTGATAAGAAACTTCTCTATATCGTTTAGGAAAGACAGTTGTAGTTCTACGTCTATGAGCAATTGATCTTGCGAATTTGCCTGCTCTAAGTAGTCGGCGGCTCTGGCAGATAGAGCTACCGGTATGTCTTTTTGTCGTTTGAAGCTTTCTATATCTTTTTCTACCCCATATAGCTCCTCTGTTATGAATCGCAGGCGTTCTTCTATAAAAGCGAGCGTTTTTTGCCCGGATAACTTTTTATCATCTAAAATACTTTGATTATAAACCGCAACAAGCGTATTGATAATATCAATCGCCTTGTCCGGCACAGGATCATCCAAGCTAATATTGAGCACGTTGGTGTACTCTAAATATTTTAAACTAAGCGCACCGGCATATTTTTTAGCAATTGATTCAGGATTGGAAATACGAATGAGCACCGGCGTGTCTTCATTAAGCCCACCTTTGGAATGTAATATCCAATTGCCCCCTTTATAGCGAAACGGTACCCCAAATTTGCATTTCAGGGTATCGTTTTCTTCTTCCGAAAGTGTAAAGGAATGATTGTCCTTAGTTACTACCCGCATGGATACGCCATAAACCGGAACCGTATCCAGCGCCTCCAATCGAATCACCGGTGATTGATACACTTCTGTATTCTTGATCCGCCCTTCCATCGTATAAGTGATGTTGATTCCCAAAGAATCTACTACTTTTTTCATCAGACTTCTTGACTTCAGCACTTGTAATTCGTTGGCCACATTAGAGTAAGATTGGTAGCCCAAATCCGCCAGAATGCTCTCCTCCGATAACGAAGGTTTGTTATACATATCGCTTTGTATCAGCAAACTGGCTCTTACGCCATATATCACAATGGTATATCTTAGATATAGCCAAGCGCAGGTCAATGCTACGATTAGCCCTAAGGCAAACCAATACCAATTTCTTGACAGCAGTAGTATGATATCTCGCAGGTCAATCCCTTCTTCGGATAATTCGCTCTGCTGATAGTAAGTTTCTTTTTCCATTGTCGCTATTCGCTATTGAAGATTGACTTTCTGCCCTTAGTAGTTCATCATTTTGATAACGTGAGGATCAGGGTGATTACGGATAAACCAGCAGAACTGTAGGCGATAATTCGCTGAAATAAATCGGCGGTAGTAGCTGTACGTGCGCGTAGCGGCTCTACGTATATTACATCATTTTGCATTAAGTAAAAGTAAGGCGATACTAAAATACTATTATCTTGTAAATTGAGGCGCTCTGTAACCCGTTTGCCATCTTGCTCCCGAATAATTAGAATATTCGAACGGTTGGCATAAGGCGTCAAATCTCCGGCCAATCCGATAGCTTCCAGCAGGGTTATCCGCTTATTGCTCAGCCTAATTGTACCGGGTAAATTCACCTCCCCCAGCAGGGTAATTTTAAAATTCAAAAAGCGGATATTAACAACTGGGTCTTTTAGGTAAGTCTTGAGCATCTCCAGCAATTTGAATTTAGTTTCTTCCAGTGTAAGCCCTGCAACAGGCACCCGCCCCAGCACCGGAAAGTCAATGTATCCTTCCCGATCAACAAAATAGCCAATAAACAATTCTAAACTGTTGCTTCCTACCTGTTGGGCATTGAGCATCATATTATTAGCTCCAACTCCTCCTTGTGAGTTCTCTAAATTGAATGGACGCACGGCTTCCAAGTCATAACTATGCACCGTAATTTGGAGTAAGTCCTCTGGTTGAATGCGAAGATTGATGAGGTTGAGAATATTTTCCGGTTGGCTAAGCGCCATGTCTTGAGACTGAAAATTAAGTAGCTGTTTGTGCGTAACACAACTACTTGTTGCTAATAGAAGACAAACAAGTAAAGGATGAAGTAAACGAATTGTATGCATAAAATTGGCTTTTCTGTTTAGACAGGGTAGGGTATAATACACGATTGTTGGTAGTGCTTTTTGCTACTTGCCGCTCGCTTTTTGCGACATAAATAATTGGTAATAAGAATTTTACTAAATATTATTTGCTTAAAAAGTTAATTCAAAACGCTACAGGTGGAGGATTTGGTTGCGCAAATACCCTATTGATGTCCAGTTCAAATCCTAGCAGAATGGGCGTTTGTAATACCATACCTTCGGTGTAGGGCACACTGCCAATGTATTGCCCAGCGGCATTGGGGGTATAAACAATGATGAACTCGTGTTCGGGGTCCACTACCCAGTATTC
>CALMSP010000005.1 GCA_937872405.1 uncultured Saprospiraceae bacterium
GCGGGCGGCCCGTAGATCCTCACGCGCGGGGCGGCCCATAGGCGGGCGTATCATCGGCGCGCGGGGCGTAAGGTTTTGGGGGCCCCGGTGAGGCTCCTTCCCGCCAGTAACCGCTCACTTTGCCACCATCTTGCAGGTACAAAGTGCCATAGCCATTGAAGCTGCCGCCGGCCATATCGCCATCGTAGCGTTCGCCGTTCGGATATTGCGCCTTGCCGCGGCCGTGTGGCAATTTATTGACAAAATCGCCTTCATATTGAGCACCATTTTTAAATACATAAATCCCTTTTCCGTTTTGGCAATCGCCTGATATGCAGCCAGTTCGGGTAGGCGATTGTGCGGCTTCGCCGAGGTATTCACCATCCTGCCACTGCCCAGCTTTCGCTTTGCCGTCAGCCTTGTACAAAGTACCATTGCCATGGGGTGCGCCAGAGCGGAAATTACCTACGTAGCGCTCATTATTGGGGTGGGAAAAGGTGCCGTAACCCTCTGGCTTGCCTTGCCGGAAAGCCCCTTCATACTTGCTACCATCCGGGTAGGCGAAGACGCCGTTGCCTTCCTCAGTTACCTCGAATGCAGCCCGACTGCACATCGAGCAAGTCGGCGGGGATATCTTTTCCAGATTGGAGTACAATATTGCCTAAATCATCTACGGGTTGGCCTTTTTTCCAAAGCCCAGTGCGCTGGCGTCCATCTGGATACGATTTTGTGCCTTTGCCTTCTGGGTAACGATAAGCCCATTCGCCCTGATATTTGCTACCATCAGAATAATAACAAACACCTACGCCATGAATTTCGCCATTTTTAAAATCACCGATATACACTGCGCCACTGGGATAGATATAAATACCTTGCCCGCTATTGCAATCACCTGATATACAGCCAGTTTGATTAGATGCGCGCCCCTTACTCACCAAGTCTGGCACGGAAAGTTGTTCTTCTTTTACCAAATGCCCCTTGCGCCAAATGCCCTCTTTTCGAGTACCGTCAGTAAAGGTTTTGATGCCTTTGCCATGCGGGTAGCCCTTAAGCCATTCGCCCTGATATAGGCTCCCGTCTTCATAATAGCAAGCTCCCTGACCTGTGATCTCACCATTTTGAAATTCGCCTACGTAGCGTGCGCCACTTGGCAGGACGTATGCGCCTTTACCATCCCGACAATCGCCAGAGATACACTGTGCTTGCAAGGCTACTGCGCTCCACCCCAATAGAATCCATAGTGTAATCATTCGCGCCATAGGATTATGATTTATAATGTTTTCAATTAAATACGGTGTATTTTTAAAAAATTCAATACCCTGATTTTCAATGAATTATAAATTTTATATAACTAAAAACAGTCTTTATCTTACCACAGAAATGGGCATATTGGGGTCGAACACACCAGATAATGTAGGCGACTGCACGCTGGCGGTGTATTTGCGTACTTGACGATACACGTAATTGTAGAGTTCCTGAATACCTACAATTTTGTCGCCATTCTGGTCGGCTTCGCCTTTCAAACCTCGAATCAGGAAGTGACTAAATACCCCTGAGCGAAGCCCGCCGTCTTCCAGCGAGTATTCTTCACTTTTGGAAGACATGAGCAGGGCCGTACCCCCCCTACTTTCTTCAAAAGCCTGGTAGAGTTTTTGCACTTGCAAATGAAGAGGCGTTTTGAGTGCCAGCAAGCCGCCCGAATGGCAAGCATCAGCTACTACAATCTTATGCTTAGCACGGGTAGATGCCAGTAGGTCGCGTACTTCACTGTGTAACAGTTTATTATGAACGCCATCATAGTCAATTGGCAAAAATGCTCCTTCAATACCATGCCCCGAAAAATAAAACAAAACCACGTCATTATCATCAGCTCGGGCAAAAGTAGTACGCAGCGCATATAAAATATTGCTTCGAGTGGCATCCTCATCTATCAGTAATCGGATTTGATTATCCGGTAAGGCTCCGCCTTCAGGGCTTTTTAAAAAGGCGAATATCTGATAGGCATCATCATCGGTATAGCGTAGTATGGGCATGTGTGTGTATCGCGCTGCCCCGATGACTACAGCCCAGATTTTTACGGCTTTATCATAATCCACAATTACGGTGCTGCGTTCGGACGGGGTGAGGGTGCGATCAGAAAATAATTCTTTGAGCAGTGCACCTGACTCCCACACGGCACCTACCACGCGCCCGTCGGTGTAATGCATGACGCCCTTGCCGTTGGGGGCATCCTTTTTCCAGTCACCTTCGTAGCGGTCGCCATTGGTATAATATACAATGCCGGAGCCTTCGGGTTTACCGTCGCGGAAATCACCCACAAATTTGTTGCCGTTTTTGTAAGTATATTTACCCAAGCCAGTAAGGCAATAATTGGTGTTGCAATCGCGGAGGCTGACGGTATCGCCAGGAAATAGTACACTACCCCAAGCTGCTTGATACTGATCGTTTTGCCAGGTACCTGTGAGGCGTTCGCCATTGCGCAAGCTCATTATGCCTTCGCCATTGCGCTTGCCTTGCTGCCATTGCCCTACAAAGGTAGAGCCATCGGCGTAGTGCATGGTGCCCTGCCCGTCAAACAAACCATCGCGGAAGTCGCCCTCATAGCGGTTGCCCACAGCGTTCGTCATCACGCCTTTGCCATGAAACCGATCTTGTATGAATTGCCCTAAATATTCACTACCATCAGCAAACACATAACGACCCCGCCCCTCGCGCCGGTGGCTGGCCCAAGCGCCGAGGTATTTGTCACCGCTTTTGAAGTACATAATACCTTGCCCATGAAATTTGCCTTGCAGGAAATCGCCTTTATACTCATCGCCAGAAGGGAGTACCAATTCACCGTAGCCATTTACGCAGTTACCTTTTATACACTTACCCAGTTGGGCAGGCAGAGGCATTACATTTACTACGACCGCTAACAAACTCAGAAGTAATCTCATTGTCAGGACTGGGTTTATGATGACACCATGTTGTAGGATACGAAGTAAAATATACACTTTTTGGCTTGCTGCGAAAAACGATGTTGCCGGTGCGGCGGCTTTACTTCGATTCTGTTCGTGTAGCGGTTTGATTCATAGTACGGCTTTCGGTTATATGTGCGTTTTTAGCAAATCAGACATAGAACAGCAAAAACCGATGGTCTATTGCTTTTTAACGACACTTTAATTTTTTTTATCTACGAAAGGTAGGCACTGGGCTGTTGTTCTTTGCGGATGGTAAAATAAAAAGTGCTGCCTTGACCCAGCTCTGATTCTACCCAAATGAGGCCGCCCTGCTGCTCGATGATGCGCTTGCAAAGGGCCAAACCAATGCCTGATCCGCTCTGCCCGGCGTATTGGTGCAGTTTTTTGAAGAGCTGAAATATTTTATCTTCCATGCCTTTCGGAATACCGACACCGTTATCCTTGACTTCAAAAAGCCAGGATTCCTGTTGCTCGATGCAGCTGATCTGTACTTTGGGTGGTACGCCTTCTCGACTGAATTTGATAGCATTGACCAAAAGATTTTGAAATACCTGCCGGAGGTGCGTGCGGCTACTTTGTATTTCATCGGGTATCATATCTGTAATAATTTCTGCTCGTTTTTCTTTAATAATAGCGCTTAACTCCTGTATAATATCATAAAATAATAGTCGCATATTAATTACTTCAGATACGTACTTTTCACCGTTGATCCGAGCATAGTTGAGCAGGTCTTCTATGAGGCGATTCATGTTGTTGGCGCCCGTGACAATGAACTGCAAGTAGCGCAACCCGTCTTCATCGAGCAAATGCCCATAGCGCTTTTCTACCAACTGGGCGAAGCTGCGCATAGTACGCAAGGGCTCGCGCAGATCGTGCGAGGCAATGTAGGCGAAGTTTTCTAATTGCAAGTTGGATTCGATGTATTCCGTAAGTTGTTTGTTTTTTTCATCCAGTTCGCGTAGTTTTTCTTTCAAACTTAGTTGAGAAGCGATTTTTTCTGTAATATTTCGTACCGTAATGATCACCTCATCCGCACTCATTGGGCTTACCCGCGCTTCATAATGTGCCAGTTGCCCTTCTAATGGTAAGCTAAATTCAAAACTTCCCACATGCTTTCGCAAAATAGTGCTCCGAATATGCGTCTGTGCCATATCGGCAATGGTGGCGGGCAGTAACTGCGTCAGGGGTTTGTTTTTAAAAGCCTTTAGATTGACCAGCATTGACTCATTTTCATATTCGGATGCGTAAAAGTCAACCACATAGCCCGTGCTACTAATGCGGAATTTCAGGTCGGGTAGTGCATTTACAATTCCATTTAAAATTTGCTGATTTTCTTCCAGCTTTTTTTCGGCTATTTTTTTATCCGTAATATTTTGCTGTGTGCCCCAAATACCCTTCAGCAAGCCATCTTCTATTATTCCAATCGCATGATTGAGGATGTACAGGGTGTTCCCATATTTATCTAATTCAATGGTTTCAGAATTAATTACTCGATAGCCACTGCTTATAAAATCGAAAGTGGACTGCTGGTTCGTCTCAAAATCTTCGCCGCTGTGCGCGTCTATGGTGCGCAAGCCCATGAGCGTCGAGGGGTCATCATGACCATACATACGGCTAAAGGCCGCATTGCACTCCTCGATGTAGCCATAGCGATAGTACCATTGTACTTGCTCCTCAATGGGCAGGTCAATCGGGATAGGCTGTTCAAAATTCATATAATAAATGCCATCATAGCTATAATAAATAAAATTGTGATATCGGCGCTGGCTATCGGCTATTTTATTAATTGCCTGAATGGTAAGCGTTACATCCTGTATAATAATTAAAAATTCTTTTGATCGTCCATTATGATGACGACTAAATACGCGCCCGCGTTCGTGATAGTGGCGCCACTCCCCATGCTGGTCAAGCATTCTGAAGTCTTTTGTGATAATTTCGCCGTCAGAGGCGTGCTGCAAACGGTGCAGGTAGGCTTCTACAACTTGCTGATCATCAGGGTGTACGCGGCTGTTTAAATATTCAAAAATACCTTTTGCATCGTGACCTTGATAGCCGAGCATTTCATTACTGACATTAAAATAGTTGACCTGGCGCATTTCTATATCCACCAACAAGACCAAATCGGGTATTGTAGCGGTGATAGTTTCAATGAATTTTTTTTGTGCTAATAATAACTTTTCGGATTGCTTTTGCTCGGTAATATCTGTAGCAATTCCAAGCAGTTCCTGCACATAGCCCTGCTCATCTTGTATAGGCATAAAGTGGGCTTCTAGTATATGCCCTGCGCCTTGCCTATCGGTCAGCGAAATAAAAGGCAAGTGCTGTATTTGTGCGGTGTTAAAAATTGCTTGTTCTGAGCGCATGATCCTATCGGCTACTTTTTGAGGTAGCTGTAGATCGTGTAGGTGTTTACCAATCAATTCATCTTTCGTAAGCCCAAAAAAGTTGGCCAGTGCCTTATTCGCCATAGTATATCTGCCTTCCCGATCTTTAGCAAACATAAAATTGGGGTACAAATCTATTAAATGTTGTAAATAAAGCCCCTGTTGTTGTAATTTGCGTTCAGCATGGTAGCGCACGATTAGGTTGGTAGCACTTTGCACAAAAGGGAAAAGCAAATGGGATTGTCGCTGTACCCACTGCGGGTGCTCGGTTCTGCTCACAAGAGAAAGGCCGCCCCAGAGCTTGCTATCTATAAGAATGCGAAAGCTAAAGTAGGCATTGATTTGTAGGCTTTGCAAAACCTGGTTTAGCTGGTCTGGATTGTTTTCTTGTTTGGACGTAAGCAGGTCGCCGCGCTCCACCATATTCCAAACACGGGTTCGCACGTCTTCCCGCTCTAATGGAAAATCAATAGTTGTTTCAGGCAGTAGCTGCCAATCGGTGCCTTCTTGGCGCATAGCGAAGGTTACCTGCGTGGACAGGGTGTCTTCAGAAACAGCATTGTATTTTAGAATATAAACGCCATCAGACTCGAAAAGTGGGCAGATAATTTTGAAAGCATGCAAAAGCGCTTCTTGCGGATCATTATATTGAAACAGCTCAAGAAAGGCATCATGAATACCTCGAAGCAGTGAGTGTTCGGTTGGTTCGGATACTTCAAATTGCTCTTCCAAAGAGCGGTATGTAGTATTTTGATTCGTGGTCAGATTCGCTTTCATAGAGATAAACGCTTATTTATTACGAATATAATATGTTATAAGCAATTTATCTGTTTTTTGAAAGATTAAATGCGAAGCCGTCCGATAACACGTATAAAATTCTGCTGATGATTATGCAATAACCATGATGCGGCATATCATTTTTACGAGCGTCGTTTAGAGGTGGTCTGTAAAATGGCGGCGCTCAGGTGGCTGAGCAAAGCGCGCTTCATTGAAAGCATCTGAGTCGCCTTTGGGTATAGATAATGACTGCCAGGTAGCATTTGCTTGCCAACGCGCGAGATAAACGATTTGCCCAATATGATAAGGATAATGTGCCAACTGCCGATTGATGGCTTCCAGCACCGTGTGGCCTTCGTTGCGAATGAAAATAATGCGCTCCAAGTCTTCCGCGCGAAGCGTGTCAAGTGCATTGAAGAGGCAGCCCCAACCCTGTTCCCAGTGGGCCAACATAGCAGCACGGTTGGGGTAACCACCTTCAAATTCTGCTTCACGATTGCGCCAAGGTTTCTCGCCATCGGTAGTCAAAAAATCAGTCCAGCGGCTTAGCATATTGCCAACTAAATGTTTCACAATAATCGCTATGCTATTGGACGCTTCATTGGGCTGCCAGTGCAGGTGCGCATCATCTGTCTGCGCGATAGCCTTATCGGCGAGACCTTTATAATATTGAAATTGCTTTTTAGCGCTGTTTAGATAATCACTCATATGTTGGCATTCTTTCTGAATCCACCTGTAGGCTTGGCGCACCTTGCCGTGTTGATTTGTCAGACGGTGAGAATATCTTTCTCTTTCGCCTCAATGAGGTGGTCAATTTTTTCGCTGTATTTATCTGTAAGGCTTTGTACGTTTTGTTCTTTGCTTTTGCCGGCATCTTCCGGGTAGCCGTTTTTCACCGCTTTTTTTATGTGTTCCATCGCATCGCGGCGGGCATTGCGCACGCTCACTTTGGCTTCTTCACCTAAGGCTTTGGCCTTCTTTACCAGGTCTTTTCGGCGTTCTTCCGTTAGGGGGGGTATAGCAATGCGCACCACTTCGCCATCGTTCTGCGGCGTCACGCCAAGATTCGCTTCAAAAATGGCTTTTTCGATGGGGCCCAGCATGGATTTCTCCCAGGGCTGTATGACCAATGTGCGTGCGTCGGAGGTAGAGATATTGGCTACCTGATTCATTGGCGTAGGTGTACCATAGTAGGATACGAGCAAACCATCAAGCATAGCCGGCGAGGCTTTGCCTGCCCGTACCTTCACAAGTTCTTTATTCAAGTGTTCGATAGCCTGCTCCATTAGTTCTTCGGCATGGGCTACGTAACTGTTTACTTCTTCTGACAACATGGCTCAATTGTTTTTTAAATGCAAAACTACTGAAAACCGCTTGAGTTTTGGTATTTCATAGGCTTTTTTATGCTTTGCAGGTTTTTTTGTCATAATGAATTACGGTTGCTGAACTTTTTACATTCAACAACCGTAAGCCGCTGCTAATGAATTACTTGAAAAAAGCCAACCTTAATTTTAATCATTATTAAGGCGCATCAGTAGGTAGAGTAGGGTGACTAATGCCGATAGTGCTGCTGCTACGTAGGTCATAGCTGCCCACCACAGGGCATCTTTAGCACCGTCGTATTCTACGCCGCGTGCTACCCCGCTTTGGTCGAGCCAAGCCAAGGCACGCTTGCTGGCGTCAAATTCTACAGGTAATGTTACGATACTAAAAAGTGTGGTGACTGCAAACACGCCAATGGTGACCAACAGCAACATGTTGTTGGAGGCAACGCCAAACGCGCCCAATGCAAATAGTAAAAGGTACTGCTGAAGACCCGCCGCCACATTGACAACAGGCACCATAGCCGAACGAAATTGCAACATAGAATACGACGTAGCGTGCTGAACGGCATGACCGCATTCGTGCGCAGCTACCGCCGCGGCAGCTACACTGCGACCATGAAACACATCCGAGCTGAGGCTCACCGTTTTGGTGAGCGGATTGTAGTGATCCGTCAGAAAACCCTGCCCTTCTACAATTTTCACATCGCGGATGTTGTAGTGCCGCAGCATGGTTTCGGCAATTTCGGCGCCACTCATGCCAGAGCGCAGGGGTACTCGGCTATAATGTGAAAACTTGCCGCGCAGCCGCCCGCTAATGATCATCCCAATCACAGAAAAAATGACCGTAATAGCAATATATCCGAACATAGGAAAAAATGGTTATTTTGGTTTTGATTTAATCAATCCGGTCGAATCCAGTAAACGGACGCAACACTTCGGGTATAACAATTCCTTGTGGCGTTTGGTTGTTTTCTAAAAGCGCTGCTACAATTCGAGCTAAAGCCAGCGCACTGCCATTGAGCGTATGCGCCAGTTGTATCTTTTTATCGGCATCGCGGAAGCGCAATTTCATCCGATTACTTTGATAAGTTTCAAAATTCGATACCGAACTTACTTCCAACCAGCGTTGCTGTGCAGCAGAATACACCTCAAAATCGAAAGTAAGCGCAGAGGTAAAGCCCATATCGCCGCCGCACAGACGCAGGATGCGATAGGGTAATTCGAGTGCATCGAGCAGCCCCGACACATGCTCCAGCATGGACATCAGCGTGTCGTAAGAGCGCTCTGGGTGCTCAATTTGTACGATTTCCACTTTGTCAAACTGGTGTACCCGATTTAGCCCGCGTACATGCGCGCCGTAAGAGCCAGCTTCGCGGCGAAAGCATGGCGTGTAACCGGTAAGTTTGATCGGCAACTCGCGCTCATCCAGGATGGTATCGCGGTAAATATTTGTTACGGGCACTTCAGCCGTTGGGATCAAATAGAGATTATCGCGTTCTACGTAATACATTTGCCCTTCTTTATCAGGCAGTTGCCCGGTGCCTCGAGCTGTATCTTCATTCACCATCAAAGGCGGAATAATTTCTTCATAGCCTGCTTGGGTTGCCTTTTCCAAAAAAAACCAGATAAGTGCGCGCTCCAGTTTGGCACCTTTACCCCGATATACAGGAAAGCCCGCACCTGTCAGTTTGGTACCTAACTCCAGATCAAAAATTTTGTAGCGTGTAGCCAACTCCCAGTGAGGCAGAGCATCAGCGCTCAATTCGGGCAGCGGCTTCGTCCAAGCCTTATACACCTCGTTATCGTCGGCACCCGTACCAAAAGGCACCGATTCGTGCGGAATGTTGGGTACCCGGAGCAGCAGATCTTCGAGCAGCCCTTCCGACTGGCGCATGGCATATTCTAAGTTGGCAGCCGTTTCCTTCAGTGTCGCCACAAGCATCTTGTTTTGCTCGGCTTCGGCCGCGTTACCCTGCTTCATAAGTTCGCCGATGGTTTTGGACAGGCGATTGCGTTCAGCCAAGGTGGCATCCAATTCGATTTGCACACTTTTGCGGCGGTCATCTGTGCGGATAATATCCTCCACGATTTGCAGTTCTTCGGCAGTCCAGTTTCTTTTTTGCAAGCCTTGCACTACCTGGTCTTTGTGGGTTCTGATAAAACTTACTTGCAGCATAATGGTTAAACGTTGCGACAATTGCGAGAAAAATTGCAGCCTGCAAACATTTCTCGCAAAAATTGGTTATAAATTTTTGCAAAGATACTATTTGAAAAGCGAAAAAATAGTGTAATTTTGCGGTAGCAAGATTGCAAATGCACACCACCAACAGCATTCGATTCAAAGATTGAGCGAAAACAGGTGTATCAGTCTCGATTTTCTGCTGTATTCCCACTTGTAAAAGAGGTTTGTTTGGACGGTGAATTTATTATTTTCCAATAAATGCGCTGGAGATAAAGATAGAACTCCCACACTCATTTTGTAATCCACGTTTTGTTTGAAAAAATTGCATAAGCAATTTTGTCGCCTTGCCCCATTGGTATGCCTTAGTTTTCAAAACCTTTCTAAAAAAAAATCACACCAAAACTGTTATGTACGACATTTCGCAATTAAATGACATGCTTGTACCGGAGTTAAGAGATATCGCAGAGCAAATCGGACTTCAGGGATACAGGCGCTTGAACAAACAAGAACTTATTTACAAAATTCTGGATACCCAGGCTGTTAGCGGTCAAAAAATTCCGACGGAAGAAGCAGCCGCGTTTGTCACTAACTTGGATGACGATGACGACGAGGATGATTATGTCACCCCAGTAGTGGAAGACGACGAGGATGATCTATCCTTCTCGCCCAAAGAATCAGATGACTTCGAAGGCGATGACGACAGTTCAGAGGAGGGTAGCCGCCGCCGCCGCGCCCGCAAAAAAATTATTAAAGGCGACTACAACCCGCCAGCGCCATTCAGCCCCACCCCAAAGAAGCCATTGTTTCAGGAGAGAGAGGTAGAAAGAGAGGCGGAACTGGAAATGGCAGCAGAGATTTTTGACGAACCAGAGATCGAAATTCAGCGGCCGCCAGTGCAGCACCATCGAAGCAAGAGCAATCCAGACGAATTTGACATTGAACTGGATGGTATCATTGAAGGGGAAGGTATTCTGGAGATGATGCCCGATGGCTACGGTTTCTTGCGTTCTTCGGATTATAATTACCTCACGTCGCCCGATGATATTTACGTATCACCCTCTCAGATCAAGCTATTCGGGCTACGTACAGGCGATACGGTGCGTGGTGCCATCCGACCACCTAAGGAAGGTGAAAAATACTTTGCGCTGCTACGAGTATCCAAAATTAATGGCTTAGAGCCACAGGATATCCGCGACCGTGTACCTTTTGATTACCTAACGCCGCTCTTTCCAACCGAGAAATTTGGTTTGCAAACCTCACCAACTGGCCGTGACTTTGGCAATCGGATGATTGACCTTTTTACACCCATCGGCAAAGGGCAGCGTGGCTTGATTGTAGCACAACCCAAAACGGGCAAAACCTTCCTCCTCAAGGATGTAGCGAATGCCATTGCTAAAAATCACCCGGAGTGCTACTTGATTGTACTGCTCATTGACGAGCGCCCAGAGGAGGTAACCGACATGAAGCGCAGCGTGAAAGCGGAAGTGGTGGCTTCTACCTTCGACGAACCTGCCGATAACCATGTGCGCGTAGCTGGTATTGTACTCGAAAAGGCAAAGCGCCTCGTAGAATGCGGGCACGATGTAGTCATCCTACTCGATTCTATTACACGGTTGGCGCGCGCCTACAACACGGTAGCTCCGGCCAGTGGCAAGGTGCTTTCCGGTGGTGTGGAGGCTAATGCCCTCCACAAACCCAAGAAATTCTTCGGTGCGGCTCGTAACATCGAGGGTGGCGGCTCGCTCACCATTCTGGCTACGGCGCTTATTGATACTGGCTCCAAGATGGATGGCGTGATCTTTGAAGAATTTAAAGGTACAGGCAATATGGAATTGCAACTCGATCGCACGTTGGCCAACAAGCGCTTGTTCCCAGCAGTGGACCTCACCCGCTCCAGTACTCGCCGCGACGATTTGCTGCTCGATAGAGATACCCTGCAACGCATGTTTATCTTACGCAACCACTTAGCGGACATGAAACCCGACGAGGCGATGGAATTCTTGCTTAAACAAATGCAACATACAGGTAGTAACGAAGAGTTTCTGGCCTCTATGAATAGCTAACAGGGCCGCATTCTAATAACCAAAGAGCAGCATCGCCAATCTTGTGGCGATGCTGCTCTTTTTACATCCTTATTAGATGGCAAATGGGATATCCTTTTTGATTGACGATAATTAATTTTATAATATATTGATTTACAGTTTTTTATAAAAGCATAATTGAACTTTGTAAATCGTGAATAGTATAAAACACTACTGTTGGTGTGTTAATTTTTCAACCTCGCTGCTCATGCCTTGATTTTTTACTATCTTTGTGTTAATTTAAAGTAAAATAAATGTTAATTTAAAATGAAAAAAGAGCTAGATCAGCAAGGAGCGGCAAATCTTGAACCGATTGTTACAACTACAGCGCACGACCAAAGTGAGCCAACGGATAAAGCGTATATCAAAAAATTGAAGCGCCATGCGCATAATCTGAAAAAACAATGGAAACGCGCATCCAAAAAGTTAGAAAAGTTGAAAAAGGCATTCCAAAAGGCAAAGAAAAAACAAAAAGATACTGCCAATGAACTTGCGGTGCAGGTAGCCGACTGCAAAAGCGAGCGTAAAGAACTGCGCCAAGCATTTAAAACCGCTAAGGAGGCAATACGCGCCTTGAAAAAGGCTGCCTAATACTCATGGTGAGCCCTCTGTAAGCAAATAACCGAAGCCGAGGCTACCATAAAATGGTAAAATGCCAATATCCGGCAGTAAGGTAATGCCATTCTGATTCCAATAATGTTGCTAACCAGCGGTCAGTTGCACCCAAGTGCACAGCTATCGCCCAGCGCTCACTATAGCCAGTTGAGCCGCATAGCCCGTCCGTTGTCCTCTCCTTTGGGGGGGTAAACAAAAGCGCGCACGACACCCGCTACTATGACATATTCATAATGTATGGTTTCACCAGTGCGTTCTAAGAAGTGTTGGTCTGAGCATACCAGTAGCTCGGTCAGAGGCACCAGCGTAGCAGCAGTCGCATCTGAGATGTTGGATATAGAAGATAGTTTACGCTTAGTGAGCGCTTTCAGGGCAGTAGGGGAATCAAATAGATGCAATGTATAATATTTAAAAGAAGGGAGCGGCAAACGAGATTCGAACTCGCGACCCCCAGCTTGGGAAGCTAGTGCTCTACCAACTGAGCTATTGCCGCTTCATAATAAATCGTAAATTTACGACATCAATCTCATTTTGTCAAGATGCCGGATCTACATTTTCTTTCCTTGCTGCAAGCAGAAGCCAGCGCACTTCACTGGGTGGACTGGCTTGCAACACTCACAGCCATATTATATGTTGTGCTGGCTGCGCGTGAAAATCCTTGGTGCTGGGTTTGGGGAATTATCAGTTGCGCGCTCTGGGCTTATGCTTCCTTTGCATTTTATGCCCTGTGGTTAGACGCGCTCTTGCAGGTCTTCTATGTGGTGATGGGGTTTGTAGGGGTGTATCGCTGGCGGGCAGGGGCAAGGCAGCAGCAGCCTATGCCTATTACACGCCTGGCCTGGGTGCATCATGCGCACAGCTTATTGATTGGTAGTTTTTTGGCATTGTTTTTTGGCTATTTTTTTGCTGAATATACCCCTGCGGCAGCCACGTATGCCGATGCTTTCACTACCGTTTTCTCCGTAATAGCTACATTTATGCTTATCCAGAAGAAACTCGAAAACTGGCTATATTGGATTGCTGTGGACGCCACCTACGTTTGGCTATATGCCTCACGCGGCGCGTACTTGTTCGCATTGCTCATGGTCATCTACACCGTTATTGCTGGCGTGGCCTTTGTGCGCTGGCGTAGGGAATTCCAATTGGCAACTCTGTAGGATATAATATTTAGAATAAATCTAAATAATAATTCGCTGCGAACTTTGCCTCAAACTACATTCTTTATAGTATGAAAGCTTTTATATCTTTGCGATGCTTTTAGAAAAAAACTGTTTGCGTGTGTCGGAAGCAAAGCAACAGCCAAATACAGTGACGATAAGTGTAAATGGAATGAAAAACCGAATTATTTTCTCTTTAGTATTGATGTGTTGCGGAGGCGTATTAATGGCGCAAGCTCCAAGCAGCGATTCATCTAATTATTTTGTGTATGGCATATTGGCCGTAGTAATTATCGTGTTTCTGGGTATAGTAGTACAGGTATCCGATAATCTGCTCGCCATTGAGGCGCGTCAGGCTGGCGCTGACAACGAAGCGCTCCAAGGCATATCTGTGCTGCCTCGGTTCAACGAACTTTTTGCGCCCCGCACACCAGAATACGTCACGGAAGGTACGCTACATACGCTGCGCCGTGGGCACGATATTCTATTGGAAGGCAAAGCTGACCAAACTATCAAAATAGCGGAAGTGCAGGTGCGTACTTTTGCCGTGCAGCCTGCTAATTTCATTGGCATGTCGCCTATCCCGAAAGTAGAGGTAGAGCCTGGTCAGCAGATAAAGGCTGGAGATGTGCTTTTTTTCGATAAGAAACGCCCAGAAATTAAGTACGTAGCGCCGGTAAGTGGAGAGGTACTTGCGGTCAATCGCGGCGAGAAGCGCTCCATCAAGGAAATCACTATTCTTGCGGATAAGGACGTTCAGTATCGTACATGGTCGGCACCAGATATAGAAAACAGCAGCCGCGATACGTTGGTACAGTTTCTATTGGAAACTGGCGGCTGGACGCTCCTGCGCCAACGCCCCTTCGATATAGTTCCTGACCCAGAAGATACGCCTCGCGATATCTTTATTTCTACATTCGACACAGCGCCTTTGGCGCCTGACCTCAATGTGGTAGTAGCTGGCAAAGGCGAAGCCTTTCAAAAAGGCTTGGATGTATTAGGTAAGCTCACAGATGGCAAGGTATATCTGGGGTTGGATGCGCGTGACAAAGTGGCACCTGCTGCTATTTTCACAAAAGCACAAGGCGTAGAGAAGCACTGGTTCAGAGGAAAGCATCCGGCAGGCAATGTCGGCATTCAAATACACCATATCAAACCGGTGAAAGCGGGCGACCGCGTCTGGGCGCTGGGCGTGCAGGAAGTGATTACCTTGGGTGCGCTTTTCACAGAAAACCGATTCAATGCAGCGCGTATAGTAGTGCTTACTGGTGCAGAGCTGCAACAACCGATGTACGTTAAGACATACATTGGCGCCAACCTCGGCGAGCTTTTGAAAGGCAATCTTAAAAATGACCACATTCGTATCGTCTCCGGGGATGTGCTGTCGGGCAAGCAAAAATCGCAGGAATCATTTCTAAATTTTTATGACGACCAAGTTACTGTAATCGAAGAAGGCGATGACTATGCACTTTTTGGGTGGCTATTACCGCGCCTGGTACCAAGCGTCTCGCGTGCATTGCCGAGTTTCTTATTGCCCAATACGGAGTTCAAAGTCAATACCAATACATATGGTGAAAAACGTGCATTCGTGGTAACTGGGCAGTATGAGTCCGTTTTACCAATGGATATTTATCCGCAGCATTTGATGAAAGCGATTCTGGCAAATGATTTTGAATTGATGGAAGGACTGGGTATTTACGAATTAAGTGAAGAAGACATCGCACTTTGCGAATTTGTTTGTACCTCCAAACAGCCCTTGCAGGCTATCCTGCGGGAGGGGTTGGAGGTGATCCGAGAGCAAAGCTAAAGAGGGTATCTATTACATTACTCTTTCCTGAAAGAGGCAGTTTGTTTATTTTTTGCGATTGAATTTTCACAATTTCGACCACATTTACTTTTGATAGTATCATATGAAACAGACACTTTTAACGCTCTTCGAAAGAATAGAACCCAAAAAGGGGACGGTGTTGCACACGGCTTATGATGCGTTTTTTACATTCGCCTTTACACCGAATGAAGTAACGCACAATGGCGTACATGTGCGCGATGGGATTGACCTGAAACGCACGATGGTGCAGGTCGTATTAGCCCTACAACTCTGTTACCTATTTGGCACCATTAATATTGGGCATCAGCACTTTGTTGCGTTGGGCATGTATCCAGGCTTTTTCGATGCCTTGCATTTAAAAATTGCTTATGGCTTGATCCAATTGCTGCCTATCTGGATTGTTACGCATGTCGTAGGCTTAGGGATCGAATTTTTCTATGCCTATAAAAAAGGGCACGCGGTGGAAGAAGGCTTTTTGGTGTCCGGCGCATTAATCCCGCTCATTATGCCGCCCGATATTCCATTGTGGATTCTCGCTTTGTCGGTTGCCTTTGCCGTGATTATTGGTAAAGAAGCCTTCGGCGGTACAGGTATGAATATCCTTAACATTGCACTGTTAGCGCGGGTTTTTGTATTTTTTGCTTACCCTGGCTATATCGCTGGCGACGAGGTGTGGATCGCTGGTATCGAAAAAGCGGACGGACAATACGTTGGGCAGGCTTATGGCTGGGCGCATGGTGTCTTCGATTGGATTTTCAATGGTGCCGGCTGGAAAACTTTCGGGGCAGGCAGCTTACCAGTGGTAGATGGTTACACGGGCGCAACACCAATGGCTTTGGCCTATCAAGGGGGCTGGGAAAATGTAACCGCTGTGTATAGCCCATCGCAGATGTGGTGGGGTAGTATTCCTGGTTCAATTGGCGAAACGAGTAAGCCATTCATCATTATTGGCGCGCTCACACTGGTGTTGATCGGCATTGCCAGCTGGCGCATCATGATTTCGATGGTGCTGGGCATGATCACTATGGGCTTGATTTTCAATGCTTGGGGGCTTACACCTTTCATGCAGGTGCCTTGGTACTATCACTTTTACATGGGAAGTTTTTTATTTGCAATGGCTTTCATGGCAACGGACCCTGTAACGGCGGCTTCCACCAATACCGGTAAATGGGTTTATGGTTTCCTGATTGGTTTCGTCGGATTGATCATCCGAGTACTCAACCCAGCTTATCCAGAGGGCTGGATGTTGGCTATTCTATTTATGAATGTATTCGCTCCGCTGATTGATCACCTGGTTATTCAGAGCAATATCCGGCGCAGAATGAAGCGTGCCAAAGTGACAGCTTGAGGCGTAATGAGTTGATAATCACTTGTTAAACAAATAACAATCTCAAAATCGTGAGTACCACAAGATATATCCTTTTCTTTACCATTGCGATGTGTGTCGCTTCGGCATTGTTGCTTTCGGGCATGTTTTATGCAACCAAGCCGGCTTCTGATCGCAATGAGGTAGTGTTTAATAAGAGAGCCATTTTAGCGGCAGTAGGAATCCATTTGGGGAAAGACCTAAATCGCATGAGCGACCAAGAAGTGCTGGATTTGTTTGATACCCAAGTAGAACAGGTAGCCCTCAATATGAACGGCGAAGTATTGGAAGGGGTATTGGCAGAGAAAATAGACATGGCTAAGGAACGTAAGAAGCCCGAAGCAGATCGCACACTACCGATGTTCATTTTTACAACCCAAGATGGCAATAAATTCTATATTCTATCGGTACGCGGAAGTGGGCTTTGGGATGAAATTTGGGGCAACATCGCCTTAGGAGAAGATCTGAATACCATTGCAGGTGCCTCCTTTGATCATAAGGCAGAGACACCAGGTTTAGGCGCTGAGATTAAGGATAATCCAGCATTTCCAGCACAATTCATCAATAAGCAAATCTATAAGAATGGTCAGTTGGTGGCTGTAAATGTCAAGAAAGGCGGCATTCAAGAGCCTTTACATCAGGTGGATGCTATTTCTGGCGCCACTATCACCAGCAACGGCGTTACGGAAATGCTGCAACGAGGCTTGGGGTATTACGAACCCTATTTGCAAAAACTGCGCGGACAGGGCGCAACAGGTATGAACTAAAACAAACATTATAAACTTCCACCATCATGGCAGATGTAGCAACGCAAACGGCTCCGGTAAAAGAGAAAGAGCCATTATTTGGAAAAAAAGAACGTAAATTAATAACCGACCCACTAAATGATAATAATCCCATCACCGTACAAGTGTTGGGCATCTGCTCAGCGCTGGCGGTTACTACCTTGGTGTATCCTTCATTGGTAATGGCAGTGGCGGTTATATTCGTATGCGCTTTCGCTAACTTGATTACTTCTTTGGTACGCAATTACGTGCCTAAGCAAGTGCGCATGATCGTGCAATTGGTCATTATTGCTTCATTAGTAACAGTAGTTGAATTGGTGCTGAAAGCCTTTAATTATCCGGTATGGAAGCAATTATCGGTATTCATTGGGTTAATCATCACCAACTGTATTGTCATGGGGCGTCTGGAAGCGTTTGCTATGGCGCATAAACCTTGGCGTTCTTTCCTCGATGGCGTAGGTAACGGGCTGGGGTATGGTGCTATTCTGATTTTGGTAGCAGTCATTCGCGAGCTATTTGGCAAAGGCACCCTGTTTGCTGGCAGCCCGATTGAATTGGCAATCATTGGCCCAGGTGCGCTGCTCGACACGAATCAGGCTTGGTTAAGTTGGTACAGCAACAACGGTTTGATGGTACTACCAGCGGCAGCCCTGTTCGTCATTGGTATCATTATTTGGGTGCAGCGCGCTTACAACCAGAAATTGGTGGATGTATCGTAAAGAGTATCATCAATCGCAAATCAATAGATGCGCGTAAATAAGATGTCGCTTCATTAAATAGCAGTCAAAAATTAATCATTCTAAACATGGAAGCGTTAAATATCTTCATAAAATCGGCTTTTATCGAGAATATGATCCTGTCCTACTTTCTGGGTATGTGTTCATTCTTGGCAGTATCCAAAACAGTAAAGACAGCCTTTGGCTTGGGCATGGCGGTCATTTTCGTAATTGGCATTACCATTCCTATCAATTGGGTGATCAACGAATACCTGCTGAGCGAAAGCGGCTTGCTGGGGGTTGATCTTACCTTCCTGCGGTTTATACTTTTCATTGCCACTATCGCGGCTATGGTGCAATTGGTAGAAATGGCAGTAGAAAAATTTTCCCCAGCATTGTACAACGCACTGGGTATCTTCCTGCCATTGATTACGGTGAACTGCGCTATCCTGGGTGGTTCGTTGTTCATGGTATCCCGCGAATACAATTTCGGAGATTCCGTAGCCTACGGACTCGGTAGCGGCTTTGGTTGGTTCTTAGCTGTAGTAGCTATCGCCGCTATTCGAGAGAAAATGAAATACTCAGCAGTGCCAGCGCCGCTACGCGGCTTAGGTATGGCCTTCATCTTAACAGGACTAATGGGCATCGCTTTTATGAGCCTCATGGGTATTGACCCAGCTGCGTTGGTGAGTGCAAAGTAAATTGATTTACAATACTATAGAAATATCTAAACGATGTTGATTCTGCTATCCACTCTTGTGAATATTGTGCTGGCGGTAGTGGTGTTTAGCACCGTGATTCTGCTGTTAGCCTTTATGTTGATCTCTGCCCGCAGACGCTTGGTGCCTCAGGGCGACGTGAGAATCATCGTCAACGGCGATGAGGAAAATCCTATTTTAGCTAAGCCCGGCTCTTCGCTGCTGGCTACCTTGTCCGATCGCAATATTTTCTTGCCTTCGGCTTGCGGCGGCGGCGGCACTT
>CALMSP010000006.1 GCA_937872405.1 uncultured Saprospiraceae bacterium
ATTTTTGCCTAACTCTCTACTTTTATGTGGTTGCGCTGTTGGGGAAGAGGACAGTTGCAATTCAATTACTCTTTGACGAATAGATTCTAAAGGCTCTTTGAATTTGACCATGCCCAATATGAAGCAACAGGAAACTCCCATTTGCCCAATAATATCAACTTTGCCCTTTCCATAAAATGTAGTATCGCCTGCCTCATCTAAAAAGCGGTGAAAGTCTTTCACCATTGGCTTTTCGGTGTTTGGACTCATTCAGATATTTATCTTTCAAATTTATTAAAGTCACTTAATACCCCTATACAATATACACATCTATGACGCATCTATGCTTTATCCATTATGCATCTAATTCCACATCAAAACTTACACCTCCACCATCACCATCTTGGTCGTATCATTCCCCAAAATATCAATCACCTTCACCAAAACCGTGTAAGTACCGGGTTCTTCATAATCGTGCGTTACATTCAAGTCCAGTTTTGGGTCTTTGCGCGTGCGGTAGCTTTGCCACTCGTTGTGAAAAGTATCGTCCCGAAAATTCCAGTCCACCGCCCAATAGTCTATCCACTGACTCCAATGCGTGATTTTCGAGCGCACTTCCATCGGCACGTCATCGGGTGGAATGATAAAATCACTCAATGCCAAATTCAAGGTGCGTTTTTCAACTTTAGCGTTGACTTCAAGGTATGCCAGTTCAAAAAATTGAATATCGCCCTGCTCCACGGCTTTTTTCTCCAATACTTCGTTGGGTATTTTCTTGAATTTCAAATCCACGTTGTTGGTAGCCGCGTATTGTTTGGCCGTTTGATTGAGTTCAAAGGCAAAATCCCAACCCAGAATGTCCAAGCCGTTTACCGTAGCGCCGCTTTTGCCCACCGTGCGCCAAAACTCGCTCACAATCGCCTTCACATCGCCGTCGCTCACGGGCGCATCCACGCTGCCGATGTGTACCATGCGACCGCCCCTGTTGCCGTGTAGCCAGGTATAGCCGTTCAGTGGCTCGGCGCGGTACAGGTCAAGGATAAATGTACGGTAGGCTTGCTCCAACGCTACGCGGTTTTCTGCATCTGTAAATTGGGCTTTGACCCATTGTTGGCGCTCGTATTTGCCCAGATTTTGTACGATGAAAGGCTTCACGTTCTCGATGCCCAGCAAACGCTTGCGGGTGGTATGAATGGCAAAACGCCCCAGATCGCAAGTAATCCAGCGCCTGCCCAGCTTCTCGGCAGTAGCTGCGGTAGTGCTACTACCGGCAAAACAATCTAAAATCAAATCACCTTCGTTGCTACTGGCGCGGAGGATGCGCTCTAAGAAAAACTCAGGCTTCTGTGTTGGGTAAAATAGGTTCTCTGTTTTATCTGCTGGTTGAAGCATAGAAATTCTCCAAACATCATCAACAGTTTTTTCATCAGTCTCTATATACTGAACTTTGCCAGCTTCATCTTTTGCATTTACAACTTTACTTTTTTCTTTGTCCCATACTCTTTTAATTTGCTTAACCGTATTTGCCCTTTTTTCAACTTGTTTGTTAAAGCAAAACTTTTCACCTTTTTTGTACCAAAAAATTAAATCGTGGTTTGAAGCGAATCTGTTTATATTTCCTTGAAACTTATTGTAGTAATACCAAACAATTTCATTCATAAAATTCTCATATCCAAACACCTCATCCAAAATCACTTTGGCGTAATGCCCCACGTGCCAGTCTAAGTGTACATAAATGCTGCCGTCCTCGGCGAGTAGCTCGCGCAGTAGGATCGCCGTTTCATAAAACCATTGCAGGTAGCTATCCAAGCCGCGGCCCCAGGTATCGCGGTAGGCTTTTTGTTCTATTACATTGGGTTGCTTGTGAAGGAGAGGTTTTCGCTGTCTTCGTCGTTGGGGTCTTGCGCGATGGTAGCGGTGAAGGAGAAATTAGCGCCGGTATCAAAAGGCGGGTCAATGTAGATGAGGTTTACCTTTCCGGCAAATTCCGGTAGCAGGCTCGGCAGCACGTATTTTTTGTCGCCCCAGATGAGGCGGTTGCGCCATTCGACCTCCGCGTCATTATTAGCAAAGATGTCATATTGTTTACCCGCCTTGCGGATTTCATTAATGGTTTCAATGGTTTGAAAAGGCAGTGCAATGCGTATCGGGCTTACTTTTTTACCATCTTTATACTTCCCATCCCAGTTGAGTTCCGTCATTTTACTACGAGGTTTGGTTTTTGCAAAGCTATTAAAATTTGGGAGATGCGGTGAATGTCATTTATCCATTATACCTTGCTTCTCAAAATACCTCATGCACATTTTACTTTAATTACGGTACAAAGGCATAAAGGTTACACAGGTAGGCTTATTGACATAGTGAAATCAGCTTCTTTCTTGCCAAAAATAGTTGGAAAAAACCGTAAAATTGAACGCAAAACCTAACTTTATTGATGCGTGTAAGCCCGTTTTTGCTGGGTTTTACTGCTTTCGTTTTCATAGTATTGTTGAATGGCTCATTTGAAAAAAGCGGCGTTTTTTTACAAATGACTTTGAATCGTTTATGCGAAAAGCCGTTTTTGTATAAATGATTTATCGCTTGACAAAAAGATTGAAAAGCATGCAACGCAAAATATAATTTTTCTATTTGCCGATGCAAAAGCGGGAGAAAATGTTTTCCAGTAAATCCTCCACACCTACGGCGCCAGTGATCTCGCCGAGGTAAGCCAGTGCGCGCCGGATGTCCATTGCTAAGAAGTCGCCGGTGATGCCTTGTTCTAATCCTTGTAGGGCTGCGTGCAGGCTTTCGTCGGCTCGTTGCAGGGCTTCGTAGTGGCGGGCGTTGGTCACGATGGTGCTTTCTAAAGTAGTTTTGCCGGCGAAGGCCGCTTCGTAGAGTTTTTCTTTTAGAAATTCGATGTTCATCTGGTTGATGGCGGAAATGGGGATGAAGTTGTTTTGGGTGATGGGTGATGGGTGATGGGTGATGGGTTGATGGGTGATGGGGTGATGGGGTGATGGGTGATGGGTAGTGGGTGATGCAGGGTTTTCCATTTCTGCATAATGTTCCCATTTCGTGTAAGGATTCAAATCCATTTTATTAGCAACCACCAACAGCTGTGTGCCTGGATGTGCCAGTTTTTGCAGGTCTTGCCATACTTCTTGTGGCTGGGTTTTGATGACATCAAACACGTAGAGCAATAAGGCCGACTGCTGAATTTTTTCCATCGTTTTTTGTACGCCAATGGCTTCGATTTGATCCTGCGCCTCGCGGATGCCCGCCGTGTCAATCAAACGAAACTGTACGCCCTTGATGTTCAGCACCTCCTCAATTGTGTCGCGGGTGGTGCCGGCAATCTCGCTCACGATGGCGCGCTCTTCATTGAGTAAGGCATTTAATAGAGTGGATTTCCCGGCATTGGGCCGGCCCGCAATGACTGTATTGACGCCATTTTTAATAACATTACCCAATTGGAATGAAATGATTAAATTGTGTATAATATGTCGTATTTTTGTTATGAGCTGCCGCAAGTCGTCCCGATTGGCAAAGGTCACATCTTCCTCCCCAAAGTCGAGTTCCAGTTCGATCATGCTGGCAAAATGGATCAAATCCTCGCGCAAACGCTTGATTTCATTGGCAAATCCGCCGCGCATTTGGCGTATGGCTACGGCATGTGCGGACTCCGATTCGGCGGCAATGAGATCGGCTACGGCTTCGGCTTGTGATAAATCCATGCGACCATTCAAAAAAGCACGCAGCGTAAATTCTCCCGGCTGGGCTAATCTAGCGCCTTTTTGTAATAATAAGTGAATAACTTGCTGCATAATGTAAGGAGAACCATGGCAGGATAGCTCCACAACATGCTCGCCGGTATAAGATTTGGGGGCAACAAAAACCGTCGCTAACACCTCATCAAGCACCCTGTCGTGTTCGTTTTTGATGACGCCAAAATGCACCGTATGCGAGGGCTGCTGCGACAAATCTTTACCGCTAAACACTTGATTAGCAAGGAGAAGTGCATCCGGGCCGGAAAGGCGGATCACCCCAATGGCACCTGCACCGGACGGTGTAGCTGGCGCTACAATCGTATCGCCTAATGTTTGCATCGAATAATTCATGCTGTATTGTATAAAAAATTGAATGATGCGCACCAACGTATTCGGCTATGCTGCACGGCATTTTAAGCTACTTAAATAGCTGATAATTTCAACGAATATTGCCTGCTCAAAAGGTTAATCAAGGTACTATAAAAACGTTGAAGGGCATAAAAGTTTACATCATAAAAAACGGAACAGCACTTCGCCGGCTTTCGCTAAGCTCTCCCCAAACGTGAAAACCCCCTCGGGGTGTCCTTCCATTACTAAAATTCTTATGTCGCGTAAATTACTCTTTTTCAATAGGTTAGCAACCGAGTGCGCCATTTCAGGGGTGCCGTAGGCAGCAGCGGCCGGAGTAGTAGGCACCTGGTGCAGCAGTGTTTTCCAAAGTTCAGCATGATGTACGTGCATAACGCCATTTATTTCCGGGCAAGTTTGGTAAATAACGGCATGACTCATCGTTTCGGAAGAAGCCACGATAGGCCCTTCGCACCAAACCGTATTGTGCGCAATATCCACTTGAGTGACGCAGGTGAAATGCGCTTCGGAGAGCATGGGCAGATGCCCAGTAGCCGAGCCGCTAATAATAAATTGCCCGGCTGCATCGTAGCGCCGACTGATATTGCCGTAGCCAACACCATTATCATAAACGCCAATCAGCTTGCGCTGATACAATACGCTGCGCCAAAGCTGCAGATCGTGCAGTGCCGCAGGCGGGAGCGCCGGGCCGGGCGTCCAATTTACTTGAAACTTGATATAACCTTCATCCATGTGTAGCGTTTGTTGTAGCAGGAAGAAAATCTACAATCGGATTTCTACAATCGTACCTGATATTATGCTGCCCGAGTAAATATTCTGAAAAAAATATCATGTCGAACCAAATTTTTATGACATGTTTTGCATCATATATCATATAGCGTCAAACTTTTTTGAAATACTGTCAAAAATATACGATGTATTGTCTTCTATTTATCATACTACGTCAAAATAATACAATATTTCATTTAAAATACAGCATGTTTGCTCCAAAGGATTGCCGTTATTGTGCTAAAAAAGGCACTTATTCGCCCCTGTGTAGCCCCTGTCAATGGGGTGAAAGGGTGGGGGAAGGTTTGTTTGTTATATTTTATTGCTGTGTAATGATAAAAGTTTGACAAAAAATCAAATAAATTTGACCGCATATGATAAATGTTTGACGATGACGGGTTTTATTTTAGCAAAATAAATAACATAGGCTATTGTACCCCATTTATATTTACTTTAGCCGCCTTATTTGATACACATCAAGATGACTGCTTGTTGTATCCTATTTTTGTGACTTTAATTTATATACAATATCATTTCAAATCATTAAGCAATGCGCATTCTTTTTACGGATATTATGCAAATGGAACGCCTTGTAAGGCAGGCTTTTGCAAATGGGCTTTCTGGTTTTCGGCCCGCCGTGCTGGTTGGCACCGCCAATGCTGCCGGACAAACCAATCTGGCTTTGTTCAATTCGCTTACGCACATCGGCGCCAATCCGCCGTACTTGGGTTTGTTATTTCGACCAACTACGGTTGCCCGACACACGTATGACAACATCCGGCGCAGGGGGCAATACACGATCAATCATGTGCCGCCGGCAATGGTGCAGCGAGCGCATCAAACCTCCGCTAAGTATCCTGCTGAAATCTCTGAATTTGATGCTTGCGGATTTACGCCTCAATACACGCCCCTGCTGTCAGCGCCTTACGTTGAGGAAAGTAGCATTAAAATTGGGCTGGAGTACGTTGAGGAATACCTGATCGAGGTTAATAATACGATATTATTGATTGGGAAGGTGCTGGAAGTGCTGCTACCAGAGGCTGCCATGTTGGCAAGCGGGCACATCAATATGGAGGAATGGGGCAGCACGGCTGTAAATGGATTGGATACTTATTATAGCGCCGAACGCCTGATTCGCTTGGGCTACGCACGCCCAGGCCAGCAGCCGGAATCCATGGTTTGATCGGGATGAGCACACTTATAGAGCGCTGGCACACAAAAAAAAACAGGGGCAACGTAAAACGCTGCACCCTGTATAACCCCAAAAAACCAAATGAAAACAATCTACATATGAATATCTTGAATCAAAATTTGATTACATAGAATGTAACAATTGCGTGTATTTACTTGTTCATCCTTTCACACAAGGTTAACACAAAATTAACGGCATTTTTTTTTATTTCCAAGTATTTTGCCGACAATATTTGTAATGACATGCAAAGAAAAAATTTTTTCCTGATAATTTCCTAATATTATCCGCTGTTTTAGGACATTCTAAGGATAATTTTACAAATGTAATGATGACAAATTCACTTTTGAAAAGTCACGCAGATTAGACAAGGGGCAGGTGTCTTTTTTTCCTTAGGATGTAAAAAAACGCACAAAAAATAACTGATAAAAACTAAACTGTATTTCTATTTTTCTGAAAGTCAAATTTTTAAAGCATTGGCAAAAGTAAAAAAAATTTTTCTTTGTGCGAATTGTGGTGCCGAATCGGCGAAATGGATCGGTAAGTGCCCCGCTTGCGGCGAATGGAATACCTATCGGGAGGAAGTGTTGGTAAAAGAAACCACGCAAGAAGAAAAGCGCAGAAGCTGGGTAGGTAAGTCGTCGGATGGCAGATCCAGCCCACGCCCGGTGCTGTTAGAAGCGATTGTAGCCGGTAACACGCAGCGCATCCTAACCCCCGACCAAGAACTCAACCGAGTGTTGGGCGGCGGCATCGTACCTGGTTCGCTGGTGCTTATTGGCGGGCAGCCGGGCATTGGCAAATCCACACTGATGCTACAATTGGCTTTGAGCGTGCGCGTCAAAGTGTTGTACGTGTCGGGTGAAGAGAGCGAAGAACAGATCAAAATGCGCGCAGACCGTATCGCGGATAAGGCGGCGGATTGTTATATCCTGACGGAAACGAATACGACGAAGATACTCACCCAGGCGCAACAACTCAGCCCGGACATTGTGGTCATTGACTCCATACAAACGCTGGTATCGCCACATATAGAAAGTACGCCCGGCAGTATTTCGCAGGTGCGCGAGTGCGCCGGCGAGTTGCAGCGCTTCGCTAAGGAAACCAACATTCCGGTGTTCATCATTGGGCACATCACAAAGGACGGTTCGATTGCGGGACCTAAGCTGCTGGAGCATATTGTAGATGCCGTATTACAATTTGAAGGGGACCAACACTACACCTACCGCGTATTGCGTACTTTGAAAAATCGCTTTGGCTCTACCGACGAGTTGGGCATTTATGAAATGCAATCCAATGGGCTGCGGGAGGTATCAAATCCATCGGAGTTGCTCATTTCTCAAAAAGATGAAGACCTAAGCGGCAGCGCTATTGCTGCTACGATGGAAGGCTTGCGCCCCATGCTCATTGAGGCACAGGCTTTGGTAAGCAAAGCGGTGTATGGCACACCCCAGCGCTCGTCAACGGGTTTCGATCTTCGCCGATTAAGCATGTTGTTGGCTGTACTTGAAAAGCGCGGCGGGCTGCTTTTTGGTCAGAACGATGTTTTTTTGAACATTGCCGGTGGTCTTCGAGTGGTTGATCCTGCTATTGACTTGGCTATTGTGAGCGCGCTGATTTCCTCGCTGGAGGATATTGCCATCCCTGATAAATGCTGTTTTGCTGGCGAGGTGGGGCTATCTGGCGAAATTCGCGCTGTGAACCGCATCGAACAACGCATTCAGGAAGCTGACCGGCTGGGCTTTCGCCAAATTTTTATTTCCAAATACAATACCAAAGGCCTGGACTTTAGCCGCTACCAGATTCAGGTGAAGCCCGTGGGGAAGATAGAAGAACTCTACCAAGATTTGTTTCAATAAACCCAAGGAACAGACAACAAAATAACTTCGTTCTGTAAAATATTCGTTTTTCCGGCGGATAAAACCTATTTTTGTATCACTTGAAATTGGAACAAACATTAAACGGGCGACCGGCTTGGCATGGCTGCAAAGAGAAAAAAGAAGTTAAAACAATTATCCCTGAAAATCGGGTTGAACGACGAGCGCATTCCTAAACTGGGTGGCGTCATGCTGCTTTTTTTTGCATTTTACTTGTTTATAGCCTTCTTTTCTTACCTTTTTACTTGGCATATAGACCAAGACAAAGTGCTACGCTTTTCTTGGAGCTTGCTGGCCAGCAATTTGGAAATGGCTAACTGGCTGGGGCGGCTGGGTGCTATTGTATCCAATATCTTTTTTTACTGGGGCTTTGGCTTACCGTCGTTTTTGTTGGTGTATGTGCTGTCGCAGTTTGGGTTGGGTCTTATCTGGCGAGCGCCGTTGCGCGTTTACATTCATCGGGTGCGTGCGGCTGTACTGTGGATGGCTTTCCTATCGGTATTATTCGAATTGCTGGCGGGGAGTGCCTCTTTCCCTTGGGGTGGGGCTTTCGGGGAGGGGGTCAGCCGGTGGCTGCTCAATTTTGTTGGTACACTGGGTGTCATCATTCTTATTATTTTTACACTGGGTGGCATCATCGTATGGTCGTTCAATCCTGATCTGAAAAATACAACTCCCCAACAGGCATTAGAAGATACGCGCTACTACATAAGCGAATGGCTGAGTGGTCGCCTGTATCGGCGGCGGCAGCCTACCCCCGCGGCTATGACGAATACCGCTGTAACTACCCGACAAGCGCCGCTCAAGAAAACCGCAGCGGAGCGGGAAGCTGAACTGCAACAAGCCGAGCAATTGGCACTTGAATTGGGCAGCAATAACCGACCGACAGAACCCTTGAAAGTCGGCCAATCCGAGCTGGAAATCGAAGCGCCTTTTGAAACGATAACCCCCACAGAATCAGCAGCTACCGCTTCTGCATTGCGTCAGGCCAGCGCCCTGACCGAGGAAAACGCCGATCATAGCGAACCCTACGACCCCACGCTGGAGCTATCTTCCTACGAGCATCCGATTGTGCAATTGTTAGTGGATTATTCGGATGATAAAATGGAAATTGACCGCGAAGAATTAGAACAGAATAAGGATCAGATCATCGCTACCTTATTGAATTATAAGATTGAAATCACCAAAATACGTGCCACCATTGGCCCTACCGTTACGCTGTATGAGATCGTGCCAGCACCAGGGGTGCGTATCTCGCGTATCAAAAATCTTGAAGATGACATCGCGCTGAGTTTGTCGGCTTTGGGTATCCGCATCATTGCACCTATTCCCGGCAAGGGCACCATCGGGATAGAAGTGCCAAATAAAAAGAAACAGATTGTTTCGATGAAGGAGGTGCTGGCTTCGCCCAAATTCAAGCAGGCAAAGATGGATTTGCCGATTGGGCTGGGGAAAACCATCTCTAATGAAGTATTCGTAGCTGATCTTGCTAAGATGCCACACCTGCTTATAGCGGGCGCTACTGGGCAGGGCAAATCGGTCGGTATCAATGCGGTATTGATGTCGTTGTTATACAAAAAGCACCCTTCGCAACTCAAATTGGTACTTATTGACCCCAAAAAAGTAGAGCTTTTCCCCTATAGCGCGCTCGAAAATCATTTTTTAGCATTTTTGCCCGGACAGGATGAGCCTATTACTACCGAAACGAATAAAGTAATCCACACACTCAATTCGCTCTGCATTGAGATGGACACACGCTACGACCTGCTCAAGAAGGCTTCCGCACGTAACATACGGGAGTACAACGAAAAATTTGTACAGCGTGTGCTCAATCCGCTCAAAGGGCATCGTTTTCTGCCTTTCATTGTATTGGTGATTGATGAATTTGCCGATCTTATTATGACCGCAGGTAAAGAAATCGAATTACCTATCGGGCGGCTGGCGCAACTGGCGCGGGCGGTTGGCATTCACTTGATTATCGCTACACAGCGCCCCTCGGTCAATATCATTACCGGAGTCATCAAAGCGAACTTCCCAGCGCGCATTGCGTACAAAGTAGCCTCTAAAGTGGACTCTCGCACCATCCTGGATGCTGGCGGCGCGGAGCAACTAATCGGGCGAGGCGATATGCTGCTTTCTGTAGGCGGCGATCTAGTGCGGCTGCAATCCGCTTTTGTGGATACTCCAGAGGTAGAGCGCGTGATCGAGTTTATTGGCAAGCAAAATGGCTACCCCGAACCCTATCTGCTACCCGAATTTCATGGCGACGACGAGATGCAAAGTGGCGCAACCTCCCTGCGATACAGCGACTTAGATGATATGTTTGAAGATGCGGCTCGGCTCATCGTACAAAACCAGCATGGCTCTACATCCATGATACAACGGCGATTAAAATTGGGCTACAATCGTGCGGGGCGTATCATGGATCAATTAGAAGCCATGGGGATCGTAGGCCCAAGCGAAGGTAGCAAAGTGCGTGATGTGCTCATCTATGATGAAATGGAATTAGAGCGGCACTTGGACGCCCTCCGCAATCGCTCATAATGTAGCACCAAAGTTAGATCAGATCACCCATTTTATAATAAACCCGTGTGCTGATTGCATTAAGTTGCAATTAAAAATCAGCGCATTTTAAAAAAAAATCAGCATATCAGCTTATGATCTGGATTTCCTTTTTCAAAGCCTTGCATGTGGTAGGTTTTGTAGCTTGGTTTGCCGGACTGTTTTACCTGGGGCGCATGTTTGTGTATCATGTGGAAACAGCGCAACGGACAGAACCCGAGCAAAGCATTTTAAAACAACAATTTCAGCTCATGCAACGGCGTGTGTATGGCATTATCGCCAACCCAGCCATGATGCTTACCTGGACAGCGGGGCTGGTCATGCTGCTGGCTTACTTGGTTAATCCGGCTTACCCCAATTACCTCGCATCGGGCACTCCCGCTTGGATGCACCTCAAACTCACACTGCTGGTGCTACTTACGGGGTATCACCTTTGGTGCAAGCGCGTCATGCTCCGCTTAGAGCAAGGAACCAATAGCCTCAATAGCTTCCAACTTCGACTGGCAAATGAGGCACCGACCCTTTTTCTGGTGTCCATTTCTTTCGTTGCGGTGTATGGTAAAGCTGGTACGCTTCGCTATGATTATTTGTTGGGTAGCTTCGTACTTTTGGTACTTTTGTTATATGCAGGCGCTAAGGTTTATCAGAATCGGCGGCAAGCAAAATAAGACACTACACGCGATCAAAATTTACACAACAAACCTCAATATCAGAATTTTATGAAGATAACGGCACAACTGGGAGCTTTTTTTGATACCTCTCGAACCTTCTTTGCAACGGCTGTAAATTTGGAAGGCAACTATTCGTATATCAATCGTTTCTTTCAAGAAGAATTCGATTTTATCACTTCTAATTTCATCGGAATGCCTTTTCAGATTGCCATCCACCCGGATGATATTGACAAATGCGTGCAAGCTGTAAACGAATGTTATTACAATCCTTTAAAAAATGCGTCTCTTATTTTGCGTAAACCCATGAGTAATGGTGATTACCACTGGACGCATTGGGAGTTTTCGGCTATTACGGAAGAAAATGATCAAGTGACGGGCATATTTTGCATCGGTTATAATATTACAGATTTAGAGCATAATAGACGCAATATCGGCCGGTATGCGCGGTTTCAACAAATTGTGATGGAGCTGGCCACCGATTTTGTTAATACGCCATTAAATGCCATTGATACAGCTATCCAACAGATGCTACAACGTGTAGGTGTTTTTGTTGGCGCCGACCGCGCGTATGTTTTTGAATATGACTTTCAACGGCAGGTAACTTCCAATACACACGAATGGTGCGCGGAAGGCATTGAGCCGGCTATACATTTGTTGCAGCGAGTTCCTTTATCGGACTTTGAGCATTATGCCTATTTGCATAGAAAAGGAAAAATCATACATGTGCCACGCTCGTGGGTGCTGAGGCCAGATGACCCCATGCGACAGTTGCTGGAGATACAGCATATAAAAAGCATGATCAGCCTGCCTATGATGTATGAAGATACTTGTATTGGCTTTGTTGGATTGGATGCCGTGAACATCGAGCGCATCTGGACACCCGATGAAATCGCTATACTGCGGGTGCTTGCTGAGTTACTCACCAACGTGCGCCTGCGGCAGAAACAAGAGCAACAATTGCTGACCTTAAATGTTGGGTTGGAACAGCGAATCCGCGAGCGTACTGCCGACCTGACCATGCTAAACGAGGAACTGGAAGCCTTTTCTTACTCGGTTTCGCACGATCTAAAAACACCGCTGCGACATATTAGCTCATTCGTAGATTTGATCCGCCGCCGGCTGGAGCCGATTGCCGATCCTGAATTGGCTCAGTATATGCAATATGTGCTGAGCGCAACCAACAACATGGGGCTTATCATTGAAGAATTATTACACTTTTCTAAGGTCAGCCAACAAACGCTGAAAAAAAAGCCTACCAACCAGGCTACCATTGTGCAAGATATATTACAGGATTTTGATGCAGATATCAGCAGCCGCAACGTTGTAATACATGTGCAAGCGATGCCGAAAACAGTGATCGCTGATCCGTTTATGATGAAACTATTGTGGCAAAATCTGCTGTCGAATGCGCTAAAATATACACGCCCTCGTGCGCAAGCAAAGGTGACCATCGGGCATTATATACAAAACAAGTATCATGTATTTTTCGTACAAGATAATGGCGTGGGCTTTGATATGCAACTGTACGAGCGCTTGTTTAGCCCTTTCCAACGGCTACATGCCCGCGAGCAGTTTGAAGGTACAGGCATCGGGCTGGCTACCGTAAAACGTATTGTACAAAAGCACGAAGGAGCAGTGTGGGCAGAAGCGAAATCCGACGAAGGTGCTACATTTTACTTTTCCTTGCCGGAACGGTAAAGGCACAGACCACGCGAGCCGGCTACATCTATCAGATTTTTTTCCCAAAAACGACACATTCTATGAAATTACTTTCTTGTACCATTAGTCTGTTGATTGTCTCCTGTATCGCGTATGGACAAACAATTTTATCTGGCGTTATCAATCAATATGCTGCTGTGACTGGGCTGGACGTATGCGCCAATACCCTCGATCTTTCTGATGCATCGGGCTTTTCGGCAGGCATGTCTGTGTTGATTATGCAAATGCAAGGCGCTGAAATCAATACTTCCAACAATTCTGGGTTTGGTGCTACTACCAATTTGCGCAATACCGGGCGCTACGAACGAGCACGTATCGCTGCTGTGAATAATAATACCATCACACTCGAAGCAACCATCTTGAATAGTTACAATCTTGATGGGCGTGTGCAAGTAATCAGTCTGCCTGTCTATCAGTCTGCAATCGTGCAAGGCACGCTGGAAGCTGCTCCCTGGAATGGACAGACCGGCGGTGTGCTGGCGATAGAAGTAAGTGGCAATCTGACCTTAGAAGGCGACCTAACTGCGGATGCTAAGGGTTTTCGGGGAGGACGTGCTGGTATTGCGCAAGCGAATAATTGTAATTTCATTCTGACGCATGTCAGCTATTTTTACGAACTCGGCAATTGGCGCGGCGCCGCTAAAGGGGAGGGTATAGCGATATTCACTACCGGACGAGAAGCAGGGCGCGGCCCGCAAGCTAACGGTGGCGGCGGTGGCAATGATCATAACGCGGGTGGCGGCGGCGGCGCTAACGCAAGAGAAGGCGGGCGCGGCGGCAACAACAACGAGCCTAACGCCTTGGGTTGCAATGGTTTATTTCCTGGGCTGGGCGGGCGAACCCTACCCATTGACACGACTCGTTTGTTTCTGGGCGGCGGCGGTGGCGCTGGTCACGACAACAATCTAAATAGTACGGATGGTGGCGCCGGTGGAGGCATTATTATGTTGTTAGCTAATAATATAATAAGTAATAATCATGTGTTGTCAGCTAATGGTGGCAGCGTAAGTGCTGTGGCCAACGGCGATGGAGCTGGCGGAGGCGGAGGTGGCGGCACTATCTTACTACAAGCGAATAGTGTTTCTGGTATGTTGCGCCTGCAAGCCAATGGCGGCAACGGGGGCAATGTGAACAACGGGGGTCAAGCCCGGTGCCATGGCCCAGGCGGCGGCGGTAGTGGTGGTCGTGTGCTCGCTCCAGAAAATCCGATGCTTTTCATAAACAACGATGGCGGTACTGCCGGTACCAGCAGCAATTCCGCTACCTGTGCCAACGGCAATAATGGCGCACTTCCTGGCGAAGCCGGCATTCGTGCACCCGCGAATGCAATACCACAAAGCACCCAGCAAAACGAACCGCCTATTATTGTAGCCCAACCGCGCACCCTACAGCCCTGCCCCAATATGATGCTTATTATTCCTGTGGTAGCACAAGGTGCCAACTTGAATTTTCAATGGCAAATTAATACGGGTGCTGGGTTTCAAAATATTCAAAACAACGCTATTTACAATGGTGTGCAAACCCCCGAACTACAAATCAGCAATACATCGGCGGTGCCCGTTGATGCTCAATTTCGCCTGCGCGCAAGCAACAACTGTGCTGAAACTGTTTTCACCGATCTGATCACCTTAGCGCTTCAACCCACGCCAGTAGCACAATTCGACTTTATTGTTACGGGTAACACCGTCCAGTTTGTTAATCGCTCTGTTGCTGCTGACACGTATCGCTGGGATTTTGATGATGGCAATGATACGAACGCAGCGGATCCAACCCATACGTACAACAATGCTGGTGCTTTTACCGTGACACTAACTGCCTTTGGCGCTTGCGATACCGTATCCTTTAGCCAAGTAGTTACGATCGTGGCGGCCCCGCTTGCCGATTTTACCGCGAATGTAGTGACCGGCTGTGCACCACTATCGGTTGTTTTTGAGAATTTATCTTCGCCCGATGCGGTTAGCTTCGCCTGGATATTGCCAGGGGCTACACCTGCTTTTTCCACTGCGCGCAACCCTACCGTGGTATATAACGCCGCAGGTAGCTATTCTGTAACACTTATTGCTTCTAATGCAATCGGATTAGATACCCTGATGCGCATAGCATTTATCACCGTGCGTGCAGCGCCTACAGCCGGTTTTTGGGCTTCCGCCGATGGGTTGGCAGTTACATTTCTCAATACGTCTTCAGCAGATGCAGATTCCTATCTGTGGGTTTTTGGTGATGGGAGCACCTCCTCCGAAGAGCACCCAACGCATACTTACATGATACCGGGCATTTATATAGTAACGCTTACGGTCACCAACGCCTGCGGTAGCCGTAGCTTCACACTGGAAATAGCGGCAGGGACAGCGCCCTTAGCCAGTTTTTTTCAAAATCTTCCCAAAGGCTGCGCCCCCCACTTGGGCACTTTTCTAAATAACAGCACTGGCGTTTTTTATAGCCAAAAATGGACCTTTCCAGGTGGCGAGCCAGCTTCTAGCAACGAGCCAAATCCAGTGGTCATATATGCGAATCCGGGTCAATATGATGTCGTACTTACTATAAGCGGGCCGCTTGGCAGTAGCACTCTGCGCCAAGAACGCTACATCAGCGTACTGCCCCCCCCCACGTCGGATTTTGATTTCACCATCAACGGCAATCAGGTCGCCTTCACTAATGTAGCTACCGATGCTACTACTTTGTTTTGGAATTTCGGCGACGGCAATACCTCTATGATGCTCAACCCTACGCATACCTATGCCTCAGCCGGCGTTTATACCGTCACGCTCAACGCCTCCAATGCATTCTGTGGGCGTGCCGTTAGCAAACTCGTTGTCGTAGGGCTTAATGCAGTAGAATCCTTACAACAGGCTGGTATTCAGGTGTTTCCAAATCCAACTAGCGACTGGCTCTACGTACACCTGGCGGCACCTGCCCCCAATTGGCACTACCGCTTATTCAACACCAACGGCCAGTTGGTACAAACCAATGTATTGCAAATGTTTACTGCTATTGACCTCTCGGCCCAAGCCAAAGGATTGTATCTGCTACAACTGCAAAGCCCTAACACGACTTGGTCGCTACGCATTATAAAATGGTAAATAAAATGCATTTTTTATTACATTTCTGAAAAAACGAAAGGGAAGGATAGATTGAACAGTATATGTAAAAAATATCACCTATCACCTATCACCCATCACCCATCACCTATCACCCATCACCCATCACAAATATCCGCTGCTACGTGGCGGGGTTATAATTCGATAATACAAGCCAGCAAACAATCCAAACACAAAACCACCAATATGCGCCCACCATGCTACGCCACTGCTTTCGGCGCTTTCTATCTGCAAGGCGGCCGTACCGCTCAGCCATTGCTGCCAAATCCAAAAGCCCAGAAAGAGAAAAGCCGGTATTCGGAATGTGAAAATAAAAAACAACATCTTGACCCGGGAAGCCGGAAACAGAATCAAGTAAGCCCCCATCACCGCAGAGATGGCCCCGCTGGCGCCTACGGTAGGAATCGAACTGTCCATATTGAAATAAATATGCGCCGCATGAGCTGCCAGCCCACCCAATATATAAAATAACAAAAAGCGCAAGTTGCCAATCGTTGCTTCTATATTATCCGCAAAAACCCACAAAAACAGCATATTCCCGATCAGGTGCATCCAGCCGCCATGCAAAAACATACTGGTCAGCAGCGAGGGCAGGTTCTCACCGCGCAGGGTTTCAGTGGGTATGTTGCCATAATCATAAATAAAAGCATTTAGCTGCGACGGTGGCATATTCACCTGCATTAAAAATATGGCTACATTTAATATAATAAAACCATAACTAAATAACGGGAAATGCCCGCCGCGCACCTGATCGTCACCTATGGGAAGCAGCATGAAAATATATTTTGATTGAGCACTTGCCTACTTCAAAGCACTACAAAGATGCGTCAAATTTCTCAAAAATGCACGGAAAGCCTCAGCCGATTAGCTACCCTGCTAAAAAAATTAGGCAAGCGAAAAAGGCACAAGTACCATGCACCAAGACCAATTTACGACGTACAAAACTAAATCTATAGTTTCATAAAAATCTGAAAAACAAAGAATTAGACAGAAATTAAAAAAATAATATTTTAAATTGGAAAAACTCGCAGTGGATCAAATCAGTTGTTTTACTTTTCCGTTATTACTTATACACCGTGTTGTAGCTATTTATGTTAGTATTGATTTATAATCACTTTTTTCCCTTCCGCATGAATATCAATTTCATAAGCATAACTTTGTTTTTTCCATCCTATATCTGTGGTGTACATAACAAAAATTCGATTATCGCCAATTTTAAATATTTTCCAATCAAGTATTGATTTTTCATCAAAGTAACAAGGCCAGCTTAAAGCAGGAAAAAAATAGGGATCCTCATTGAGCCAATATTTCAAATGAATATTTTCTATTTCCTTAAATGCTTCATTAGATTCAAGTTTTCTCTCATTATAAATTTTGTTTACCTCTAATTTCTCTTGATGAAATTCTTTAATTAAATTTATCAAGTTTTGATTTTGTGTTACTTGAACATGATTTTTCGGCTCAATTATTAGGAGTTCTTTATCATCCTTTATTACTTGAATCTCTAAAAGCGAAAAATAAATAATGGTGTTATTCTGTCTTACCATGTCCAACCCATTCGCATCTAAATGATAACTAAAAAGGGATAGAAGGTTGATGTTGAAATCTATGTTTGATTTGAATTTATTGCGTTGATATTTCTTTGGAAGCGTTGCTCTAAACGAATTTACTTTATCATTCAGTTTTGCATCTATTGAAGGATTTTTATCCGCCCACAAAAATGTTTTATTATCAAGATTAAATGTTCCCAATATCTTTGGTTTCGCAATTACTTCATTTCCATTATCTCTAATTGTATATTTGATCGCTCCTTTCGTTTGGTCGAATACATACTTATTAACCGAATACATACCCCATATTATCCTTTGATACATATTTCTTAAATTCAATTCAGCGTTTGCTTCAGAAAATCTAATATCCAACTCAGATTGACCTTTAGAAAAGAATGAAAACATACCTAAAAATATTATCAAAGTTATTTTTTTCATTTTGTTATAATTAGCTATAACCAATAAAGTATTTTATGCAGTTGAGGTATCTGGAAACTTCAAGTTCGATTAACAACAAAAGCAAAATAACGATTCAAAGTTAAATGTTTAAAAACTTGATAAACAAATTGTTGTGTGGTATTTTCTGCTTTATTGAAAGTATAGAATTAGTGTACGAAAAGTAGTAGGAGAACTTTGATTATTATCAATAATAATAATATTTGAGATTTCATAAGCTTTTAAATAAGTCAAATTAAAAGACCGTGAGTATCCAGATATAGCGATAAATCCATTAGAAAAAGAAAAAGTTGTGCCCACAGAACTGAAGAAACTATTGGGGAATGGTTCATTATATTCAACTGCAACTACCCTTTTTAATTGCTGCGAATTTATCACATTCTGCAATTCTGTAGCAGTTAATTCCGCTTGCGTTGGTGAAATACTTTCCTTAGTGCATGAGGTATAAAAAAAAGTAATAGAAAATAAGACTAATAGGAATAGAAAATTTTTCATAATTTAACTTTGCTATGATTGGTATTAAAAATTCATCGGCTTCGTCAAATTCAACCTCGTCCAAAAAGTCCAAACAGTTTTTGTAGGCAAGGTCTGAAATTAAATTTCGGTCGGCGGCATTAAGCTTTAGAAAGGTTATCAAAGCTTGGTCTGCTTCATCAATGAAAGTCTGATCGTGTTCGGGGTCAAATTCCACAAATATTATTGCCAATTTATCGTTATCGAAAAATGGAATTTCCATTGCTTCACTTTTCCACCAATTCCCTAATTGGTCGTCTTGTTTTAATTATCCAATAACTTTCGAAGTAATTGCTTTGCTCGTTTTGTGTTGCGTGTTTTTTAAAAACTGTTACACAACAGCAGCAGCTACCCGAAGGTGGCGAATTCGAAGCACTTCACTGCCAACCAAGCACAAACTTTAATACAAGCACAATGCTTGATTTAACCACTAAATCGCCATTTTTGCATAGGTGCTGTTAGCTGATATTGTTATATTACTTGCACATTTCAGTTACAAATTTATTGTAAATTCCGTTTTTCCAATTCTTTTTTCAGTGCTTCATATCTCTTAGGTTTTTTCAATAATATATAAATCAGAA
>CALMSP010000007.1 GCA_937872405.1 uncultured Saprospiraceae bacterium
AACCCAAATCTGATCATTTTCGACTTCAAAAACGAATTTTAAACATACTCTAAAAGCCATTCGCCACATAGCGAATTTCTTTACAAAGCGCTTCAATAGTATTTAATTTTTTTATTAAAATCGGAAATTGCTTCTGATGTGCCAACCACATATAGCAGGTCATCTTGCAGAATTTTGGTTTCCGGCAGAATATCCGTTATGAAGCTCGCATCGCGTTGAATTGCTAACAAATTGACACCAAAAGCCCCTCGAATATTGGATTCTTGTAGTGTTTTGCCTACTACGTCGTTGCTACTGTGTTGTACTTTAAGACAGGTGACATTAATGTTAGGAATCGTGGGCAGCGAGCGATTATCCTGTCGGTGCGAATACGTTCGCAACATTTCGTACTTTTCCGTGCGAATATCCTGAATAAAGGCTTCCACTTCATCTTGCGGCACTAAATAACGCTGCAATAGGCGGGTAAAAATTTCCACAGAGGTTTCAAACTCCTCCGGGATGACTTCATTAGCGCCCAGCTGTAGCAGGTCTTCCATTTCGCGTACTGCGCGGGTGCGCACGATCACATGTACCGTCTGACAGATAGATCGAATAGTTGTGATGATGGCTTTTGTGGCGGTTAGATCATGAATGGCAATCACGGCCACCCGAGCACTATAAACCTTCAGGTGCTCCAGGATGAAGGCGTTCATCGCATCGCCGTAGTGGATGGGTTCGCCTGCTTCGCGCGCCTGCCGCACGGTTTCAGCATTTAATTCTATGATAGCATAAGGAATACGAGCACTCTTGGCGGCACGCGCTACATTTTGCCCTGTGACACCATAGCCAATAACGATGACATGGTCTTTGAGTTTATCCGTTTCCAGCGTGTCGTTGGCGGGTTCTGTATGTATTGGATTGAGTTGTAGCACGCGCTTGCGCAAGGATGATTTTTCGAATAAGCGCACCAACACTTCCGCGTTGGGTAACACAAAAGGTGTGATACCCATAGATAGGATCGAAATCGCTAAAAAATACTGGTAAGTCATGTCTTCCAGCAGTCCGTTTTGCATACCTGTAATAGAAAGTATAAATGCAAACTCCCCTATTTGAAACAAGGATAAACCACTCAGCAGCACGGTTCGCATTGGATAGCGCAGGGTAAGGGCAGCTAATGCCGCGATAAGGGCTTTTAGTAACATTATCACGATGGTAACACCAACAATAACCAATACATGTTGTAGAAAAAATTGCACGTCGAGGAGCATCCCAATAGAGACAAAGAAAAAGCTGGTGAAAATTTCTCGAAAGGGGATAACAATACCCGTAGCTTGGTAGCTGTACTCTGATTCTGAAATAATCAAGCCCGCCATGAAGGCCCCCAGCGCCAGCGATAGCCCAATTTGTGAGGTGGCCCAAGCTACCGAAAAACAGATAACAATGATAGATAGGATGAAGAGTTCGCGGCTGCGGGTACGAGCGATTTCATGCAAAAGGCGTGGCACCAAAAAGCGAGCACTAAGCAACACCAGCGCAATAACCACCACCGCTTTGAGCAGCAGCAACAGCAATGCCTGTACGACGTTGCCACCGTTGCCGGCTATGAGTGGCGTGAACAGCATCATAGGCACTACAATGATGTCCTGGAAAATCAAAATGGCAAGCGCTATTTTACCATGCGGACTATTAATTTCACCGCTTTCTTGCAATATTTTGAGTACAATGGCGGTACTACTCAGCGCAAACAAGAACCCTAAAAAAAGTGCTTGCCCCCAAGGGTAGCCCAAAAAATAAGCCACTATATACGTCACTAAAATGGTACCGCCCACCTGCACCGCCCCCCCTACAAGCACAATGCGCTGTATAGAAGCTAATGTTTTTAAAGAAAATTCTAATCCAATAATAAATAGCAGCAGAATGACGCCAATCTCTGCGAGCATTTCCACTTCATGTGTAGCCTCCGAACCAATGAGTGCTAATCCGCTTGGACCTACAATGACGCCTGTCATGAGCAAACCGAGAATAGCCGGAAGATTGAACCGTTGGAATAAGTAAATAACAAGCGCAGAAAGCCCAAGAATAATGACAATCTCTTGTAATAACGGAATATGCATGGCGTAAGTCTCTCGTTTTGTTGGTTTTGAATGAAATAGATAGCAGGTTAAGCAAAGACACTACACTCTAAACAGCATCAGAAAGAAAAAGTTAGTCATTCGAGATTCGCCGGTTGACTTTTGGCGCTTGTATCCGGGCGATAGTTTCTATTGAGTACGGGCAGTAGTAGTAGGGCTAACAGCCCCCACAAAATGTTGCACCCCAGCTGAACGGAAAAGAAAGAAATATTGGCGAAGGAAAAACCGTCGTCGCCGCTGATACCATAAAATCCCAGCGCTAATTGCATCATAAAATGATAGGTACCCATGCCTCCTGGCGAAGGAATAACCATACCCCAAGCGCCAAATACAAATGACGTGAGTGCCGCCACGGGCCCGAGGCCGGCAGTAGGGGCAAAAGCTAAAAAACAAAAATAGCCCATTAGAAAGAACATAAGCCAGACGTTGATGCTGTGAAAGATGAATAACCACGGGCGTTTCAGCTGACTCACTGTTTGGAGGCCTTGCACAAACCCCCGTGCAATTTGAACGACCTTTTGCACCACAGCAAGCCGTATAATGCGAGCACGTAGCGTAAAAAGAACAAAGCCCATCACTATTGCCCCCAACAACAGGTACAGTAAGATGTTGCTATTGCCCAAGCGTGTACTCAGATTGATGTGCTCATCCGCAAACGCGCGCAGGGTACCAAAATCCAGCAGCAGCGCTAAGGCGGTGAGCAGCAGAATGCTCAGCACATCCACGATTCGATCTACTACTACCGTGCCGATCACTTTCTCTACCGGGATGCCCTCGTAGCGGGCCATAGCGCCCGCCCGTACCAGTTCGCCCATACGCGGTAGCCCCAGATTAGCAAAATAGCCAATAATAATCGTCAGAAAGCCATTGATAAAGCGGGGCTGGTAATGCAGGCTTTGCAATAGCATATTCCAACGAATAGCGCGGCTGATATTGCTGACGGCATAAGCCACAAACACCATTAAAATCCAGAAATAATTGATGCCCCGAAAATCATTCCACACCTTGCGCAAAAGGCTACAATCGGCGGCGGGAATGCCCTTGAGTGCGCAGTCCTCTTGAAAAGCGGCTGCTTGATTGCGATATACTAAGTAAAGAATACCCAAACCGATAGCCAGGAAAAGCAAGAATTTTAATCCGTTGAATAGTAAATTGCGGTAGGTCATGGGATCGTAATAATGATTTTGACTAAGCTAATGTAATGTTTTGTTCTTGTACTAAAAGACCGGTGCAAAATTACACGGTTCTTGTTTTATACGGCTCAAAGAGTTGACTTTTTTGCAAAGTTCCATTAAATTTAAGCCATCACACTCAAAATCAGGCTACGGCCGCAACCGCAAAAGCCGCATGATGCGCCATATTTACTATACTTTTCCGATACAATTGATCATATTGCACATTCGAAGCAATCAGTTGTTACTGCTGCTTTGGGTGCTATTGGTGTTGTTCATCACGGGTAGCCTCGGGCGCAAGTTGGGGATTTTTTATTTATTTCTTGACCCAGAATATCTGGGGCGCGTCAACTTTTGGAGTTTCTTTTTTTTGGGTTTTACGATGGGCGGTTTCACGATGACTTGGAATCTGACCACCTACCTGCTTACGGCGCATTATTTTCCTTTTCTGGCCTCGCTGTCCCGACCATTTACCAAATTTTGTATTAACAATGCCATTATACCGCTGGCATTCTTAGTGTTTTATGTAGCGTCGGTTATTCATTTCCAACAATATTATGAAGCCTTATCAAGTGGCGTTATTGTATGGAATTGCGTGGCCATCATAACAGGATTTTTATTACTCATCGGACTGATTTTTTCTTATTTATACTTCACCAATAAAGATATTTTTTCTTTTTCGTATCGGCAGGAACCCCCGCCCGATCAGACGAAGCATATCGCCCCTGGGCGGCGGGGTGTAGATTTGGACGAGATCAAACTCGATGAAAAGCGCTGGAAAGTGCGTACCTATCTCACGGAGTCGTTGTCTGCGCGCACGGTGCGTAGCGTAGCCCATTACGATAGCGGCCTGCTGATGAACATTTTCAGACAAAACCACTTGAATGCACTTATTATACAAATTGTAAGTATGCTGATTCTCATGGGCTTAGGTCAAATGATTGACATTGCCTGGTTGCGCATACCCGCTGCTGCCAGCCTGCTGATTCTGGGCAGTGTGATTGTGGCTATTGTCGGCGCACTTATTTACTGGTTCGACCAGTGGTGGGTTACCATTTTTATTGTATTGTTATTTGGTGTAGATTTCCTTACGGGTTTTGAAATGTTGTATTTTAGAAACAAAGCATATGGGCTAAATTATAGCGTAGCGCCTGCCGCCTATTCGTATGAAGGTTTGCAAGCGCAATGCGTGGAAGAGCAAATAATAGCGGATCAGGAAGCAACAATAGCGCTACTCGACAATTGGCGCGCCCGAGCTACCCGACACAAGCAAGCTAAACCCAAATTGGTGCTGCTGTGCGTGAGCGGCGGCGGACTGCGCGCGGCTACTTGGTCTATGAAAGTGGTACAAACCGCCGATAGCCTTTTACAGGGACGACTACTGGATCAAACGGTACTGATTACAGGGGCTTCCGGCGGTATGATTGGCATGGCTTACCTGCGAGAATTGCTTTTGCAGCAACGCCTCGGCGCCAATGTCAATCTGTACGACCGCCAACATTTACATGCCATCTCCAAGGACATGCTCAATTCGGTCGCTTTTACCATTGTTTCCAACGATTTATTCTTGCCTTGGGGACGTTTTAGGTTGCAGGAACAGACCTACCGTAAAGACCGCGCTTACATTTTTGAGAAACAACTCAACGAAAATACTGCCGGCATGTTGGACAAACCCCTAAGTGCCTACCAACAGCCGGAGGCGCAAGCACTCATACCGATGATGTACATCACGCCTGCAATTGTAAATGATGCGCGCCGCTTAGTCATATCGCCCCAGCCGGTGTCCTTTATGATGCGGCCGCCTGTCGGCGCTCGTTTGCCCCATGCCGTGGAAGTAGATGCAGTTGATTTTAGACAACTTTTTCAAGCCCATGGCGCTGATAAGCTGCGTTTCCTGACGGCCCTGCGCATGAATGCCACCTATCCCTACATTCTACCCAACGTACACCTGCCCAGCAGCCCAGAAATAGAAGTGATGGATGCCGGTTTTCGCGATAATTATGGCATCCTGAGCGCCACGCGATTCGTGCAGGTCTTTCGAGCATGGATACGCGAGCACACCAGCGGCGTGGTGTTGGTGCAAATTAGTAGCTCTGAGCGAATCGAAAAAATATACCCCAGCGACCGGCAGGGCGTCCTGGCTTCACTTATTAATCCGATTGGTTTGGCCGGGCAGTTCTTAGTATTGCAAGAATACGAGCAGGATACCAGTATTGGCTTTATTTTTGACCTACTGGGCAAGGATCATTTTGAGGTGATACGCTTCATGTACAGCCCCAGCAAAGCGAATAAAATGGCAGCTTCTATTTCCTTTCACCTTACGAAGGGCGAGCGGGAAAATGTCATTAATGCGATTGATCTGCCGCACAACCAGGCTGCTTTAGAACAATTAATACAGGTTTTGAATAATTGACTATTATAATTTCTCAATATATTGATAACCAATAGTTTATAGAACTTGAAACGCTATTGATTTTTACGCAAGTTATTATGGTCAAAACATGATACTTTTGCAATGGAATCTCTATTTAATTGTAAATAAAATTTACTAAAACCATCCTTACATGATTGTTTCTGCTATTGTGGCCGTAGCGCAAAATGGTGTCATCGGCAAGCATAATCAAATACCGTGGTACCTGCCGGCAGATATGCAGTTTTTTAAACGCATCACCTTGCATCATCATGTAATCATGGGCAGGCTGAGCTTCCTCTCTATTGGGCGCCCGCTGCCCAAACGTACCAACATCGTCCTGACGCGCGATCCGTTCTTTACAGCTACCGGCTGCTTAGTGGCGCGCAACATAGAAGAGGCTTTAGAGATGGCTTTTGATCATGGCGAAACAGAAGCCTTTATCATCGGTGGCGGCGATATTTATACCATTAGCTTACCTTATTGGGACAAGCTGTACTTTACAGAAGTACAAGTAGAACCGGAAGGTGATATTTATTTTCCGAAACTCAACTGGCAAGAATGGCGCTTGGTGTCGGCGGAACCACATCAAAAGGATGATAAAAATGAATACGATTATACCTTCAAAGTCTTCGAGCGAGAACGCTTGCCTTGATATAAAATTCTCCAACCCGATTATTTACTTTATAAAATTAACGGTCACGCTGTAATTTTTTTGAGTTGTACAAAGTCGAGGAGGGTAAATCCAACGCTTCTTTTCCGATAACAACCAATTTCACCCAAAAGGGTGATGCCTCAAGGGGGGCAGGGGCGCTAATTTTGTAGTATCGTTTTTTAACCAAAAATCACTACAGCCATGAAAATGTTTCTTGTTCTTTTCTTCGCAGCGTTCTCAATGCTTCCTGAAAACAACAACAATTACCCTGCCCCAGCTACTGATGAGGCAGAATTGCCACGATCCATTAAAGTGTGTTGGGTTGTCTTTGGCGCCGAAATAATCTGCATGACCGTGGAAGATAACGTTGTTGCTACACGCGACCTCA
>CALMSP010000008.1 GCA_937872405.1 uncultured Saprospiraceae bacterium
TTTAGTTCGTTTGGGGATACGCGCATCCGAATTACGATGCAATATATATAGATATGTATATACTTACAAGTTTTTGAGTGTTTTTTTTTGCTTGAGCAGATTTTTATTGTAAGAATAAAGTTTTTGGTGGCGAGTTATTAGGACTGAGATGCCCTAATCAAAATAAAATATTAAAACAGAGAGGTAGGGTAGGGGATTTCAGAATATAAAAAGGGAGTGGTGCGATCGTGGCAGACGTTTTTTATCTACCACGATCGTCAGTTGGCGACTTATGCTTCAGCCATTTCTTCGATTTCCTTTGCTGCAAGATAACGTTCGGCATCAAGTGCGGCCATGCAACCTGTGCCGGCAGCCGTTATAGCTTGGCGATAAATTTTGTCCTGTGCATCACCACTGGCAAACACCCCTTCGATATTGGTTTTGGTAGTACCAGGAATGGTTTTGATGTAGCCAGCTTCATCCATGTCCAGCCATCCTTTAAATGCGTCGGTATTGGGCTTATGGCCTATGGCTACAAAGAAACCCTGTACTGGCAGTACAGATTCACTATTCGTTTGATTATTGATAATGCGAAGTCCGTTGACATCATTTTCGCCCAATACTTCAAGCACTTCTGTGTTCCAGTGTACGATAACGTTGGAAGTTTTGAATACCCGTTCTTGCATAATTTTGGATGCGCGCAATTCATCACGCCGCACTAACAAATGTACTTCTGGGCAAAGTTTTGCTAAGTAGGTTGCCTCTTCTGCGGCGGTATCGCCGCCGCCCACTACGGCTACACTTTTTCCGCGAAAGAAGAAACCATCGCATACGGCACAAGCCGAAACTCCTTTATTCATGAGCTTTTGCTCGGAAGGTAGCCCCAGCCATTTGGCACTGGCACCCGTAGCGATGATGACCGAATTGGCGTGGATTTCATGCCCACTTTCCGCCCAAGCTTTATGCACGGGTCCGCTAAAATCTACTTTTGTCACCATTTCATAGCGCACTTGGGTACCAAAGCGTTGGGCTTGCTTGCGAAAATCTTCCATCATCTCAGGGCCGGTGATACCGCCAGGATACCCAGGATAATTTTCCACTTCAGTGGTCGTCGTCAATTGACCGCCAGGCTGCTGCCCTGTATAAAGTACAGGATTCATATTGGCTCTGGCGGCATATACGGCTGCGGTATAGCCTGCCGGGCCGGAGCCGATGATCAAACATTTGATATGTTCTATCATGTTTTATTTTTTAGATGCAAAAATACAATCCCGTGTTCGGATATTTTGTAAAATTTATCACAGAGATTAGACAGGAAACGCGCAAAGTAGGGGAAGGGTTGAATAAGAAAGGAAGATGGGAGGCATTAAAATGCTGCTGCGCGCTCCATGACTCGAATAATATGCTGGTGGTTAATTACATTGCGACGCCCCAGATGATTGATTTGCACATTGTTCATGCCGAATGGTTCTGGATTTTGCAAAATGAAAGAATACATGTTTGGGCTATGCTTGTCGAGTATAATTTGTTGTGGAAAGTTCAAGGCGCGGTTTTCAAATATAATCCGATCAGCAAAATACTGTTTAAGTACGTAGCGCACTGGTGCTTGACCTTTGGCGAGTGCAATTTCAAAAAATAACCGCCCGTCGGATTGGAGAATTCGCATTTGTTCTGTAAAAACAATTTTCCCTTCCGCTTGCAGCGTGGCTGTACCTTCTATGAGTTTTGCGCTGCGGCGTTTCCAGGTTTCTACCGATTCGGCATCGGCGGTTTCGTTGCGCCATTCGCCTTCCAACCATTTAAAATCTTGAATAGATACTTCGATATTGCTGTTGATATGGTTCCGATTATTGCTGCTCAAGCGCTTATTGTAGTTTCCTTCTGTAGCCATGTTAGGCCAGTAGTCGCGGTACTGCCTACCCAACTCTACGTTCCGAAGGGCATCCATGTCGGCATCAGCGAGCAAAAGCTCTTCTAATTGTGCCGTTGGATTAGCACTGGCTGCTACGCTCGTGGACTTTTGATCCAACGCAATTCCCAATAATGAAATGACTGCCAATAAAGCCACAACCGCTGCGGCTGCGCCCAAGTAGAGATATAACGCAGATTTGTGTTGTCGGCGATGTTCATCCAGACGCCGTTCTAACCTGCGCCATGCTTGTGGTGAGGGGCGCTCGTTGAGTTTGTACTGATTGTCGTGAAATAGGCGCGTTATTTTCATGATGCTTGGATTGTTCTGTTAGGACGGCCGACCTTTTTGAGCACTTAAATACTGTAAGTTTTCGAGCAATTCTTGTAATCGTTTTTTGGCTAAGATGAGTTGCGATTTCGACGTATTTATACTTATGCCAAGCATGTCCGCAATTTCTCGGTGTTTGAAACCTTCTATTGCATAAAGATTAAATATCGTGCGATAGCCTGTGGGGAGTGTGCCCAATAGGTTGAGGATGTCTTGGGCCGCCAGTTCATCCACTGGGCTTACCAAATCCGTATCGCTATCCAACTGTGGGTTGATTTCTATGGTCAAGTTAAAATTGTGCTGCTTACGCAAAAACATTAGGGCTTCATTAACTGTGATGCGTCGCATCCAACCTTCAAAGCTACCTTCGCCTTTAAAATTTCGGATGTTGGTTAATATTTTAAAAAAAGCCTCCACGACAATGTCCTCCGCATCTTCCCGATTTTTGACATAGCGCTTGCATACGCCGAACAACAAAGGCGTATAAAGATCATAGAGCGCTTGTTGTGCTCTACGGTCTTCCTGTTGGCAGGCAGCTATGAGTTCCGCTTGGGTCATGCTAAGCGTGCTTTATTTGCATAAATATCAATAGCTTAGATGCAGTTAATAGGTGTTTTGGTGTGCGTACTGGCCGTATTAATTTTTAATGACACCTGCCGCTTATTTAGGCTTGAGCCTTAGGCGTATTAAAACTCATGGGCGGGAAGGGTGGTTGTTCGGGTTCTTCAATCATACCAAACTGATGCTCATATTTCTTTACGTTTTCGGCAAGTGCTTGTAACAAGCGTTTGGCGTGCTGCGGTGTCAGGATGACACGCGACTTCACCTTTGCTTTGGGCACATTAGGCATGATACGAATAAAATCAAGCACAAATTCGGAAGGCGAATGTGAAATAATAGCAAGATTGGAGTACACACCCTCAGCCATTTCTTCCGATAGCTCTATATTGAGCTGATTTTGTGATTTTTTATTGTCTTCCATAATAAAGTAGTTGAATAACTTGTTTTTTGCTAAATAAAGATGCGGTATTTATTTAGCTTTTTTAATCGTTTTAGTGGTAGATGCTTTTTTGGGTGCTGAAGTCTTGGTGGTATTTTTTTTTGTTTTTGACTTTTTTTCAAAAGCATCTGGTATTTGTGCTGTAATGAGGGCTTTTATTTCTTCCAGCGTCATATTAGCTGCTGCTTCTGCGCCTACTTTTTCACCATTCTTACGTGGAAAGCTAATCATTTGTTTGCCAAAGCGGATAAATGGGCCCCAGCGCCCATTTTCAATATCAATACCTTCGCTTTCCCAGCGCTGGATATAACGATTGGCCTCCTTTTGTACTTTTGCTTCAATCAATTCGTGCATCTGCACAGGTGTCAAGCGCTCAAAATCGTATTTTTTAGGGACATTGACAAATATATCCCGCCATTTGATGTAAGGGCCAAAGCGCCCCTTTCCTTTAACCACAGGCTCGCCTTTGTAGGTTGTTACGGGCGCATCCTCGCGCATTTTTTGCTCGATGAGTTCGACGGCGCGCTCGCGGGTAATGCTCAGCGGATCTTCTCCACGCGGTAATGAAATATATTTTTCACCAAACTTGATGTAAGGGCCAAAGCGTCCGGCACCAATGCTTACTTCCTGGCTTTGATAGGCTTCCATCTGACGGGGTAGTTGGAAGAGCTTGAGCGCCTCTTCATAAGTAATCGTTTCGATGGATTGTCCTGGTTGAAGATTAGCATAACGAGGCTTTTCGTCAGGGAGTAGCTCGTCCGGTGCGCCGATTTGTATGACCGGGCCATTGCGCGACATGCGCGTGAGCAAGGTATGACCAGTAGCTGGGTCTTTGCCAAGTATGCGTTCTAAATAGGGGCGATCTGCCTTTTCGAGGGTATTTTCTACCACCTGATGAAAAGGTTGATAAAACTCACTGAGCATATCCGTCCACTGGCGATTGCCGTTGGAGATATCATCAAATTGTTTTTCAATTTCTGCGGTGAACCGATAATCCATTATTTCTTTGAAATGGTCATCGAGAAAATCGCTCACCATGATACCCATATCCGTTGGCATTAGACGATTGACGATTGCGCCGGTAACTTCGCTTTCGGTTTGTTCCGCTATCTTGCCATCCTGCAATAGCCACACCTTGTAGTTACGGGGTGTACCTTCGCGGTTGGCTTTTACAACATAACCCCTGGCTTCTTCCATGATCCGGGAAATAGTAGGCGCGTAAGTAGAAGGCCGGCCAATGCCTAACTCTTCCAACCGCTTAACCAAACTCGCCTCTGTGTAACGCGCGGGCGGGCGGGTAAAGCGTTCCGTAGCGTTCATGCGTTGTAGGGGCAGCACCTGTGCTACTTTCAACGGCGGCAGCATCCCTTTGGACTCTTCGTCGTCGTCGTCATCTTTGGATTCCAGATACACCTTGAGAAAGCCATCAAACTTGAGCACTTCGCCTTCTGCCACTAAATGCTCGCCGGGCATAGTGGATATCCCAATTTTTACTACTGTTTTTTCCAACAAGGCGTCCGACATTTGCGAGGCAATAGTACGTTTCCAAATCAATTCATACAAACGTTGCTCATCGCGGTCTGCACTAATTTGATGGTGATCAATGTAGGTAGGCCGAATGGCCTCGTGTGCTTCTTGAGCGTTCGCTACTTTATTCTTATATTGGCGTGTTTGTAAATAGGGTTTGCCGTACTGCTTTTCAATTTCCTGCGCAACCGCTCGCATCGCTAAGTCACTCAAGTTGGTGGAGTCGGTACGCATATACGTAATGTGTCCGGCTTCGTAAAGACGCTGCGCTACTGACATGGTTCGGTTAACCGAAAAACCTAATTTACGGCTGGCTTCCTGTTGCAACGTAGAGGTAGTAAATGGGGCTGCCGGACGCCGTTTTAGCGGACGCAATTCAATGTTGTCAATTTTAAAATTAGCGCCGTTGCATCGGTTGAGGTAATCGAGCGCATCTTTTTCGGCATCAAATCGTGCTGGTGCTTCTGCTTGCAATGCTACTTCGCGCCCTTGCTCATTTTTGACGATAAAAGTGGCCGTTATTTTGTAAAAAGAAACCGATCGAAATTGTGTAATCTCGCGTTCGCGCTCTACAACTAATTTTAATGCAACCGACTGCACCCGTCCGGCAGAGAGGCGACCTCTAATTTTTCTCCACAACACGCCGGAAAGTTCGTATCCTACTAAGCGATCGAGTATGCGGCGAGCCTGCTGTGCATCTACCAGATTGAGATCAAGCCGACGCGGTTGCTGAATAGCGCGCTGAATAGCTGGTTTGGTGATCTCGCGGAATACAATTCGCTTCGTTTGGTGCTCATCCAGCCCCAGCACCTGGCACAAATGCCATGAAATAGCTTCTCCTTCACGGTCTTCATCCGTTGCAAGCCACACTTCATCCACCTTTTTCAAGGAATCCTTTAGCTCTTTGACTACTTTTTGTTTGTCAGGTGAAATAACATATCGGGGTGCGAAATTATTGGCAATGTCCACCGCGCCGTCATTCTTTTCGAGGTCGCGGATATGACCGTAACTGGATTTTACCGTAAAATCCTGTCCCAAATATTTTTCAATCGTTTTGGCTTTAGCCGGCGATTCTACAATTAACAGATGCTTTGGCATACGTTTTTCGGGTTTTTAAAACCTGCTTTAGAACGAGTATGAATATGTTGTTTTTAACAAGTTCGTGCTAAGGATATCAAATGGCGCATTAATGCTTGGCATTATCTTGCGTCAACAAATATCCTGCAAAAGAAGGGTTGTTTTTTCAAAAATGCAAGCCGACAAGATTTTATAACGAATATTTTACCCATGAAGCCTTGCGAAAAATTAACGAGAACGCTACGTAATTGTTTTGCTAAATCTTTTCTTCCTACTTATTTTCGTCTAAGAATCATATTCCTGATACAACCTGATGACCTGCTGGGTAAGACGCATCTGGTCATTTTTGCTTACGACTTTTTTGTTTAGCAATCTATTTTGCAAAAATAAGTTGCCTAAGTTCCAACAAAAATACCAACCAACCATTTACCATAGGTAGTTCTTAGAGTATGTTTAAAATTCGTTTTTGAAGTCGAAAATGATCAGATTTGGGTTCTCACGAAGCGTTTTTTGAGCTGCATAGCAGCGCTACGGAGCGAGAAAAAGGCAAAGTGAGGTTCCATAGATGAACATTTGCAGACCAAAGTATGAAATTTAAACATGCTCTTATTATTTCCCAATCATCCTGAATACATTTTTATTATGGACAGAAAAGAATTTCTCAGCCTGCTGGGCCTTTCCGTAGGTGGCATGGTCGTTGGTTCCTGCTTTGGCGGTTGCTCGAAGGACTCCGTAGCACCACGCACCGATATAGATTTCACGCTTGACCTCAGCGATTCGGCTAATGCCGCGCTACAAACTAATGGCGGCTTTTTGATCAGAAACAGCGTAGTAGTGGCTCGCACCCTTAGTGGCGGTTTTATTGCCGGAGCCGCTTGCTGCCCGCATCAAGGCACCTTGGTGCAATATCAGGCTAATAA
>CALMSP010000009.1 GCA_937872405.1 uncultured Saprospiraceae bacterium
CTGGGAAACAGAAGAAGCGGAGCAGCGCCTGCTGAGGCTCATTCCTTACAAACGAGTAGGCGAAACGCAGGATATTGCCAACGTATGTGCCTGGCTTTGCTGCGACGAATCCGATTACATTCATGGCGAAACGATTTTCGTGGATGGTGGTATGACGCTTTATCCAGGATTCGAAGATAATGGTTGAGGATGTTTGAAGTTCGGAGTTCGAGGTTTGGAACACTTGCCAGCGTTTGCTGTGGCGCTTTCAATTTTTGAACATTAAACGAAGCAATTAAAAAACATCCCAATATCTCAATTTCCCAAATATCCTAATTTCCCAATATTTATGACACAAGAAAAAAAACGCCTCCAAGAAAATTACAGTGGCACAAAAAAGTGGCTAAAATGGGGTCCCTACCTAAGCGAACGCCAGTGGGGCACAGTGCGCGAAGATTATAGCCCGGATGGCACGGCATGGGATTACTTTCCGCACGACCACGCCCGCTCGCGGGCCTATCGCTGGGGCGAAGATGGCATTGCCGGCATCTGCGACGACCAATGCAACCTGTGCTTTGCTATTGCATTGTGGAATGGTAAAGACCCAATCTTGAAAGAGCGATTGTTTGGACTAACTGGGCCAGAGGGTAATCATGGCGAGGATGTAAAGGAACTATATTACTACCTCGACAGTACGCCCACGCATTCCTACATGAAGCATTTGTACAAATATCCGCACGCTGCTTTTCCCTATGAGGATTTGGTGCATACGAATCGAAACCGCTCAAAATTTGACCCCGAATATGAACTACTTGATACGTCGGTACTTGATACGTCGAACTACTTCGACGTATTTACGGAGTATGCCAAAGCCTCGGAAGACGACATTTGCATCCGCATCACCATCATTAATCGTGGCAATCAGGACGCGCACATCACTGTGCTGCCCACGCTCTGGTTTAGAAATCTTTGGTCTTTTGGGCTGAGCCACACCAAACCCGATATTCGCCTCTTCGAATCAGCCGACCGCCATTGTGTAGTAACCGAGGATGTAGGTATTGGCAGTTATTACCTGTATTTTCAAACACCCCAACGCACCCTTTTTACCGATAATGTGACCAATACCGAGCGGTTGTTTGGCATTCCCAACGAATCATCTTTTGTGAAAGACGCTTTCCACCAAGCAGTTGTCAACAACGACTACAAATATTTAGCCAATCTGAAAGATGGTTCCAAATTTGCACCTTTATATCAGTATCATCTGATGCCTCGGGAGCAGGCTGAAATCCGCCTACGCCTTACACTTGATGGCAGCCATCAAGATATTTTAGGTAAAAATTTTACACAGGTCTTCAAAACTCGTATCGCCGAGGCCAATGAATTTTACAATCAATTCAAAAAAGGTGATAATGAAGATTTGGCGAATATTCAACGGCAGGCTTTCGCTGGAATGCTCTGGAGCAAACAATATTATAATATTGATATGCCGCGCTGGGTGAATGGTGACCCAGGCCAAATTGCACCGCCGGCAAATCGCAAAAATGGACGCAACAACCATTGGATGCACCTCAACAATGCTGATGTCATATCTATGCCTGACAAATGGGAATATCCTTGGTATGCCGCGTGGGACTTGGCTTTCCACTGCGTGCCTTTGGCTATGCTCGACGCTGAATTTGCTAAGCATCAGTTGATTCTTTTCCTGCGCGAATGGTATATGCACCCCAATGGGCAAATTCCTGCCTACGAATGGGCGTTCGGAGATGTAAATCCGCCGGTGCACGCTTGGGCTTGCCTGCAAGTGTATAAAATAGACAAAGAGCGCAATGGCAAGAACGATAAAGACTTCCTGCGCCGCGTATTTCAGAAGTTGCTCATCAATTTCACTTGGTGGGTCAATCGTAAAGACGTGAACGGCAACAATGTTTTTGAGGGCGGCTTCCTTGGGTTAGATAATATTGGTGTATTCGACCGGAGCAGCTACATTCCTGGCAGTGGACATCTCGAACAAGCCGACGGCACCGCGTGGATGGCCATGTATTGCTTGAATATGCTGGAAATGGCATTGATTCTTGGTGAAGAGGATGTGGCATATGAAGACGTAGCCACCAAATTTTTCGAGCATTTCGTTTATATCGCTGAATCGCTGAATCGCATCAGCACCAACTGGACCAGCGCCTGGGATCCGCACGAGGGCTTTTTCTATGATGTGCTGGCGTTGCCAGGCAATCGCTTTATCCCGCTCAAGGCGCGCTCGCTGGTAGGCCTCACCACCCTGTTTGCAGTGTTGGTAATTGAACGCGACAAACTGAAGAAACTGCCCGATTTTCATACCCGCCTAAAATGGTTTCAAGAGTATCGTGCGCAGCAAAACGAGTACCGCGACTACCTCGTAGTAGAATCGCAGGACGCTGAAAGCGACATTTTGCTCTCGTTGGTGCCCAAGGATCGGCTCCAGCACTTGCTCAAGGCTCTTTTCGATGAAAACGAATTTCTCAGCAAAGGTGGTATCCGCTCCGTGTCCAAACGCCACGAAACGCCCTACATGGTCAACATCGAAGGGCAGCAATTTGGCTTGCAATATGAACCTGGCGAATCTACTTCCGGTTTGTTCGGTGGTAATTCCAACTGGCGCGGCCCGGTTTGGATGCCTATGAACTATCTTATCGGGCACTCGCTGCGCGTATATGGCTGCTTTTATCAGGACAATTTCAAGGTAGAATTTCCTACTGGCTCTGGACATTGGCTCACGCTCGATAAAGCCGCCGATGCTATTTCGAGGCGATTGGTTTGTATTTTCCAACGCGATTCGTTAGGACGGCGCCCGGTGCATGGTGATAACAATGAATACCACTACGATCCGCACTACCGCGATTTACTGCTGTTTTACGAATATTTTCATGGCGATACCGCGCGCGGGGTGGGCGCTTCGCACCAAACTGGCTGGACTGGCCTCATCGCAGAATTGATTGACAAATCTTTATGGTAAACACATGGGCTGTTTTGACTGCCAATTGTAGCAACCGAAACAGACCAGAATTTAAAAACGAAACCATGATCCAAACATACGAAACGCTCGCTTCCAAAGAATGGCTAATTACCAATGGCTTGGGGGGCTATGCATCCTCTACCATCATCGGCGCGAATACGCGACGCTATCACGGCTTGCTGGTTGCAGCTTTCCATCCTCCCACCGACCGTCGGGTGCTGGTTTCAAAAATAGAAGAAACCCTGTACCTTAAAGACAAACCCCATGCAATATCCACCAACCGCTACCCAGGTGTCATACATCCGCAAGGCTATCCATTTTTACAAAATTTTGAGCGAAAACCGCTACCAAAGGCTGTTTTTATCATTAATGACCAGGTACAGATATGTAAAACAGTTTTTATGCCTTATGGCAAAAATGCAACCGTTGTTGAGTATGAAAATATTGGTAATGAAGAATTTACGCTGGCTATAAATCCTTTATTCGTACACCGTGACTACCACAGCCTTTTTGCTGAAAGCGAGCGGTTCGACTTTTTTACAGAACAACGCGAAGGGAATCTGCTGCGCGTGTATGCGTATTATGGGGCACCGCCGCTCTTTGTCCATTTTTCTACGGGTAGTTTTCAATTACAACCTACATGGTTCAGAAATTTGGAGTACGAAGCGGAGCAGGCACGCGGCCTCGATTTTCATGAAGATGCCAAAAGCATTGGTCACATTAGTGCCACATTAGCTGCCGGCGAAAAGTGTTTTTTAATTTTTACGCTTGATCCAGCGGTATTACAATATGCACCAGAAACATTAAAAGCCGATGAAATCAAGCGTTTGCAAGCATTAAAACCTGACGTCGAAGATACCTTTCTGTGCGATTTGACGGTTGCCGGTGATCAATTTTTAGTTCATCGCCAATCCACCAATAGTACGACACTCATTGCCGGCTACCACTGGTTTACGGACTGGGGGCGCGACACGATGATTGCTATGCGCGGCCTGACCATTGCTACTGGTAAACAAGCAGAATCAAAAGCCATATTAAAAACTTTTTTGCAATACATAGACGGTGGTATGCTGCCTAATCGCTTCCCCGACCAGGGCGAAACCCCCGAATATAATACCCTCGACGCGACCTTGTGGCTCTTTGTGGTATTGTACGAATATTACGAAAAGTTTCAGGATGCAGCTTTCATCAGCGAAATTTTTTCCAACCTGACGGAAATACTTGCTGCCCATGTGAATGGTACACGTTACAACATCCATGTTACGCCCAAGGGTTTGCTCTTTGGGGGCGAGGGGCTGGCTCAGCTCACTTGGATGGACGCCAAGGTGGGTGATCATGTAGTGACGCCGCGCCAGGGATGTCCGGTAGAAATTAATGCCCTGTGGTACAACACGTTAGAGATTTATAATTTTTTTGCCACCATATTACATCAGCCAAATCAGACCTATACAGCTTTGGCTCAAAAAGTAAAATCCGCTTTCCGCGAATTGTTTATCAACGACCAAGGATATTTGAATGATGTGGTTATTCCTGGTCTTTACGTGGACGCATCCATTCGACCCAATCAGATTTATGCTATTAGCCTGCCTTTTCCATTGCTAACCAAGAAAGAAGCACAAGGGGTATTAAAAATCGTAACAGAAAAACTCTACACGGATTATGGCTTGCGCTCATTGGATGCAGAAAATGTAGCATTCAAAGGCTTCTATGGCGGCGACCAGTGGCAGCGCGACACCGCCTATCATCAGGGCACTGTGTGGGCTTTTCTTTGGGGAGAATACGCGCTGGCATATTTGAAAACGCATAACTATTCGGCGAAAGCCAAAAAAGAAATAGCCGCAAAAATGCAAGTTTTACGGCAACATTTCTATGCTGACAATTGCTTACACGGCATTTCGGAAATCTTCGATGGCACAAAACCTCAAGAAGGCAAGGGCTGTGTGCAGCAGGCGTGGTCTGTTGGCATGATTTTAAAAGTATTAATTGAACTTCAAAACCAGTAAACGTTATGATCAAGGCCCTTCGGCAAAACTGGCGTATTTACCTGATCGAAGCCTGGGCGCTGGGTATGTTTATGTTATCGGCAGCGTTTTTTACGATTTTGATTGAACATCCCGATTTGCCAGTTCGAGCAGCAATTGAATCTCCTTTGCTACGACGCTTTTTGATTGGCATAGCAATGGGTTTGACGGCTGTAAGTTTGATTTATTCCAATTGGGGCAAGCGATCGGGCGCACACATGAATCCGGCAGTAACACTTACCTTCCTGCAATTGAATCGAATTCGTACAACAGATGCCATATGGTACATCATAGCGCAGTTTATCGGCGGCACGACATCCATTATATTATGTAAATGGATTGCCTTTTATTACATTGCTACGCCGGAAGTTAATTATGTTGTTACTATCCCTGGAAAGTTAGGCATCTGGACGGCACTGGGCTTAGAAATGCTGCTTTCTTTCTTACTATTTCTGGTCGTACTTACATCGAGTAATCATAAAAAATGGGCACCCTACACCGGCTTTTTCGTGGGCGTATTATTGGTTATTTATATTACACTGGAAGCGCCTTATTCAGGTATGAGCATTAACCCTGCGCGCACGTTTGCCTCTGCCTTTCCAGCAAATGTATGGACGGGCTGGTGGTTGTACTTTGTGGGGCCAACAGCTGCCATGAATTTGGCGGGGTTTCTCTATCGGCGCTGGTACCGCTGGAAACACGATGGCAATTGCCTAACAATGGACTGCCATATGTCGGGTGAAAAGCATCATAATGCGGTTTATGAAGTACTTGGACCCAAATATTTAATAGAACAGCAACAACAGGATGAAAAATATCATGAATCGTATTATTGAAAATTAATAACTCAATGACTCAACCATCTGTTTTAATCACCGGTGCCTCCGGTAATATGGGCAGCGCCATAGTAAAAAAAATGCAAAGCGAAAATTATCAAGTGTATGCGACTGCACGCAACGCTACGGGGCTGGAAGGCGCTGAAGTAACAGCTGTTGATTTAACAAATGAAACCGCCGTTAATGATTATATTACAAATATAATTTCCAAAGATACTAATCTGAAAACAGCAATACTATTAGTAGGCGGCTTTGCCACTGGCGATTTAAAAAATACCGACGGTGCGGCATTACAAAAAATGTATAAACTAAATTTTGAAACGGCTTATTTCGCAGTACGGGCTTTATTACATCACTTTGAAGCCAATGGCGGCGGGCATTTCCTACTCGTGAGTGCGCGCTCGGCTCTCCTTGCCCAGGAAGCACAACATGCGGTAGCGTATAGCCTATCGAAATCATTGGTGTTATACCTCGCAGAAATTATAAATGCGTATGGCAAAAGCAAGGGAATCCGGGCTTCTGTGATTATACCCGGCACGATTGATACCCCGCAAAACCGCCAGGCTATGCCCCGTGCAGATTTCAGCAAATGGACCAGTACAGAAGCCATAGCCGATGCAATTTACTTTCTATTGACCGATGCAGGCGAGCACTTGCGTGAGACGGTGTTAAAAATGTATAATGAAAGTTAGTACACCAGATAAAATAACAATTGCTTTACCATTATAAAACCTTCATTATGAAAGAAGTACATTTAACACCTAATCTATGGGTCGTATCTGCAAAGAAGGTATTTTTACCCAAACTCCGCATCTGGCGGGAGGAAATATTCTATTGGAAAATGGAAGCTGCACAATTCAAAAAACTCATTGGATTGGGATTAGCATATGGCAAAGAAGAAGACCGTCGCTTGTTAGGTGTATTAGAAGAACAATTAAACAATTTTTTATCTGTAGAGATTCCTCCAGTGGAACAGTCGCTGAATCCTTTGGAGCGCGTACTCATAGGCAAAGGCTTGGGTTGCCAATTTCGAGATGTAGAAACGCGCATTGAAGAATTGCGTACTACTTATTATCACTTGAAAATACAATTATTACCTTTTTTAACGAAATTTGTGTCAACTTCTATCTGGTAAAATAACACCACATAATAAACTATAAAAACATAATATGGTGCTTGGACAAATTTTTGTTGTGCTTTTTTATTTTTACTTCAGCATAGGGCTGGTGTTTGGGTTGTGGTTTGTGTTTGCTGGCGTTCATCGCATAGATGTCCAAATGCACCACGCTTCCTGGCGTACCCGTCTGCTACTTTTGCCAGGGGCAGCGGGTTTGTGGGTTGTTTTATTCAATAAATGGCTGAAAACCCCTACCAAACGTGATACCTGAGCTAAGACAGCGGCACCGCTTCATTTGGCGCATTTTGGCATTTATCCTACCTATTAGCTTCGGGTGGGCATTGTTGGTATTGCCACCAGTACCGATTCAAGAGCCTTTGCACATGGGTACGGTAGAGGGGCTTCCTGTGCTCGAACAAACGCTGGAAACAGCGTGGCTGATAGTTCGCTTGCGTGCAGCAAATACTACGACAAAGCAGTTAGAAATTGTCCTAAAGCACCCTATGCCAGCCCCATCTGCGCAGGTTTTCTGGCAGAATAGCTTTCTCGGTAGTCTTGGCGCCAAAGGTATTTACCGGTTTGCGCTCGATGAGGTCTTGCTGGCTGCGCCGCCTTATACACTGGAAATCAGGGATCCTGTTAATAAAATCATTGTTCAAACTCTTATCATCCATCCATGAGTGCTACCTACACCACGGTGCAATGGAATCGCCAAAAGCGCCGCTATGACTGGATTATACTCGGTTTTATGGCTTTGTATTTGTTTGTTTTTACCATTTTACAATTGCTATTTTATCCAAAAGTAACTCCCGAAACCCTTATCATACGCGCTACCGGTACGCTGGCCTTTTTCATGCTGCATATCATTCTATGTATAGGCCCCTTAGCGCGGCTCAATGCTCGATTTACACCTTTACTCTATAATCGGCGGCATCTCGGCGTCACAACTTTTTTGATTGGGGCTGTGCATGGTATTTTTAATTTGGTACAATTTCATAGTCTCGGCTACGTAGATCCGCTCGTGTCACTTTTTACATCCAATACGAATTATTTATCTTTTCAAGACTTTCCCTTTCAGGTACTTGGTTTTTTTGCTTTGCTGATTTTATTTTTGATGGCGGCCACCAGTCACGATTTTTGGTTGAAAAATTTGCATCCAAATGTTTGGAAAAAGCTGCACATGCTGGTGTACGTAGCTTATGCGCTCTTGGTGCTACACGTAATGCTGGGCGCAGTGCAGTTGGAACAATCACTTGCATGGATTGGACTAACAGGTGCGGGCATGGTGGTAGTTATTGTCTTGCATTTAAACGCAGGCAACTTAGAGAAGCGCCAATTTCAAATGCAAACACAACTACAGCCTGTCTCAGAAGGTTTTTTTGAGGTGTGTTCCGTAGAGGCAATTCCTGAAAATCGAGCAAAAATCGTTTTCATTCATGGTGAAAATATTGCCATTTTTAAGTATGCTGGTAAAATATCTGCGGTGAATAATATTTGCCGGCACCAGCATGGGCCACTCGGCGAAGGTAAAATTGTGGATGGCTGCATCACCTGCCCTTGGCATGGCTACCAGTACTATCCGCAAAACGGGCAATCGCCACCGCCCTACACCGAAAAACTGGAAACCTATGATGTACGCGTGGTGAATGGAAAAGTACAGGTGAATCCCAAACCCTATCCAGAAGGAACCGAGCGTCCGGCGGCCTTCGCAGATTAATCCTATTGAATAACTCTTTTAGGTATATAGGTAATGTGTTATGATGGATAATATGAAAGAAGAATTTTATATTGGCTGGCAAGACAAAGCGCCTATGCTATATGCACAAAAAACAAGGCAACTACTGTGGATGGTGCTACTGCTCGTAATAGGGGTGAGTGCTCTGCTGGTACTTAATCAGAAACCTTTTTCAGCTTCTACCTTTGAAATTACAAAATTGCGTACGCTGGAAGGTATTTTAATCAAATCACCTATTCCATGCCTGAAAGTACCGATCGGCATTGATCATAAAGGCATTCAGCAATTTCAACGGGTATTGCTAATCGGGTTTGGCAAAAAAAGTGCCATACCTACGCTTGATGCTATAGAAAAAGCACAAAAGCAAATATTGGACGGTAAGCCTGTCAAATTAGAAGGTAAACTCATCTACTTCGACGGTACGCTGGCGATGGAATTGACAGAAGGATTGAACACGTTCAAGGGGGTTTCAGATATAAAAGATACGCCTTCTATTCAGCAGGCTCTTGGCATGGTTACTTTGCGCGGCGAAATACTCGACCCTAAGTGTTACCTCGGTGTGATGCGGCCTGGCGAGGGCAAACCGCACCGATCCTGCGCCATTCGCTGCATTCTGGGGGGCATTCCGCCTTTCTTCAAAGCGGCTACGAAAGACGATAACCGGCAATACTTCTTTATCTTAGATGCGAATGGTCATACATGGCACCAAGAAATTGCTCATTACGTGGCCGACGAAGTGCAACTCTGTGGTATGGTAGAAAAATGGGACGATTGGTATGTGATAAAAATAACCAACAGCGCTGATATTCAACGCATTAAGTGGCATTGGGCGAAGCACATACCGATGTGTGCTACCAATTGATTGAAGGCCTGTCAGTGATCAAAATGCTGACAGGCCTTATCCTTAAAACCCGATGCTCAGCCCCAGCAAAAAGTTGGTGCCGGCCTGCGGGTAGAAGCCTTGAT
>CALMSP010000010.1 GCA_937872405.1 uncultured Saprospiraceae bacterium
GCTTCGTGAGAACCCAAATCTGATCATTTTCGACTTCAAAAACGAATTTTAAACCTACTCTAAGCATTTCGGTTGATACAATTCAAGTCCTCGAAAGCATGCTTTAGGCGCGTCACGAATGTCTCCTCGCCTTTACGCAGCCAAGTACGCGGATCGTAGTGCTTTTTATTGGGCTTATCGGGTCCTTCGGGGTTGCCGAGTTGCGCTTGTAAGTAATCTCGGTGTTTTTCATAATAGCCGCGCACACCGTCCCAAAACGCCCATTGCATATCCGTATCAATATTCATCTTGATCGCGCCATATTCAATCGCTTCGCGGATTTCCGCACGCGACGAGCCAGAGCCGCCATGAAACACAAAATTAACCGGTGTAGCACTCGCTAACCCTAGTTTGTGGCGAATGTAATCCTGCGAATTTTTCAAAATAATTGGTTCCAGCTTAACATTACCCGGTTTGTACACGCCGTGCACATTGCCAAAAGCGGCAGCTACCGTAAAGCGATGGCTTATCCGGCGGAGGTGTTCGTAAGCGTATGACACTTCCTCCGGTTGCGTATAAAGCAAGGCATTATCCACGCCGGTATTGTCCACCCCATCTTCCTCGCCACCCGTTACACCCAGCTCTATTTCAAGGGTCATGCCCAATTTATCCATCCGCTCCAGAAAGCGCACGCAGGTTTCAATATTCTCTTCTAAAGGCTCCTCTGAGAGGTCGAGCATATGCGAGCTGTACAGCGGATAGCCGTTTTTTTCATAAAATGTTTCGCCAAAGTCGAGCAGCCCTTCTACCCAGGGTAGGATATTTTTTGCACAGTGGTCGGTATGCAGGATCACCGATACACCATAGGCCGCTGCCATTTGGTGCACATGCATAGCGCCCGAAATCCCCCCCAGAATGGAGGCGCGTTGATCTTTATTCGGCAAACCTTTGCCCGCAAAAAAAGCCGAGCCGCCATGAGAAAACTGAATGATCACCGGCGAATTCACTTCACGTGCGGTTTCCAGCACGGCATTAACCGAGTTCGTACCGATCACGTTCACTGCTGGCAACGCAAAATTGTGCGCATTGGCATAGTTCAATAGTTCGGTAACTTCTTCGCCATGCAGTACGCCCGGGCGAAATCGAGTGGTGGTAGCTGTTGACATATTGCGGGTTCTGGTTTTGTAAATAATGGTAAATACAGGCTGTCGTTTCTATAAAATCTTGAATAAGAAGGCGCTACGAGCCTATCAAGGTTGCATCAGAAACAATCCAAAACTTAAAACGGAACAAAAGTAGTAAAATTCGGAGAATGGTGCAATGAAAATACGCATAGGCTTACCGCCAAACGACAAATACAAATTATTTATCAATCGTATAGCTCTGCTGTCCAGACGGTAATACCGCGTTCTATCGGATTAAGTACTACGGGCAACTCCGCTACCGGGCACAATAACCCCAGCGCAACGCTATTCGGAAAGCCCTTGAGCAAAACGAGCTGTTGCTCGTTGGCAGCATTGAAATAGGCATAATAATCCAAATAGGGCTGCACGACTTCCCGCATCTGCTCAAACGAAAACCAATTGTCCTGCGCAAATTGATACCACCACAGCGTAAAAGCATAAGCTCCGAAAGTGCTGTTGTCGTAGCGATCCAAGTAGCATTGCTTTGCCAGCAGGCCGGCCAGTTGCGCCACCCGATTGCCATGGTTGTCAGGGCGCTGGCAAGCAATCTGCTCAATTTGTGCTGCCAGATGCGCGTACAAGCGACAGTCATCGTAAGCTACTTGCCGAAAGGCTTCATCCGTGTCAAAAAAAGTGCTGTGGTGTAGCACCTTCCAATTGTCCATCAGGATACCATTGAACAAGCGTTGATGAAAAGCCTCCGCCGCACGCACCTCAAAGGTGTAGATCAAGTCCCGAATTTTATCTGGGCCCAAGCCAGCTATGCCTTCCAACTCACCGATTTGCGTAAACCGACCAAAGGGCTTCAAGCTATCGCGCCGTTCTAATATGCGCGCCGCTACCGTTTCGCCTATACCCACGCCCAGGCCTGGGGCGCCCGCACTGGGGTCATCCTTTACTGTACGAACAATGTCGCTCGCCGATTGAACCGCATTCAAAAAATTTAAAATACGAATGGCTACCCAACGCTCGATTTTCTGATTACCAATGACGCTCTCCATGTGATTCGTTTATTTAATTGGTGGTTAATAACGTGATAAATATTAAATAATTTTTAAAAGGTAAAAACCTGATTTGCAGAACTTTAGAGGATTGTTCTATTTGTTGTTGTAATGTTAGGTTTATTTCTAAATTTATCAACCAAAAATAGCATTATTCCCCTGCAACATTGGTAAAGCGCAGATTAGGAAATTGTTAATTTATGGATAAGAAGGTAGGCGCCGGCTCGTATTATCCGGATCATGTATTATTTGGTAGAAATATATATTCCCGATTTTAAAAATTATAGCGACTGAAATTTTAAATTTTAATTTTATTTTCGTAAATTTCGGCAAAATAAATGGTTAGCGGTCAGGACTTTGAATGAAATTTCGTAAATCTTTAATATTTGCGATATCTGAAAAGAAAAACAACGGATTTGACCCACTGCCAATAAAGTACAGCCATCGCTGCAATCACCCGCCCAATTTTTATTTCACCATTAGAGAAAACCTATTCGTTATGAAAACGCTATTCGTGTCACTATGCTTTCCTTGGCGGGAATGGGCTTACGCCAGCACCAAAAACGTTGGAATGGACTATTTGGAGCAAACCTTCCAAAGCGCCTTCACCTTAGACGGATTCTTGCAACTGCTTGATTCTACCGCATTTAGAATGATCATGGGGCTGATTGTGCTCGTCGCGCTCATTTCTTGGGTTGTTTACCTGTGGACCTCTGTCCGAATGGCTTACGACAAAGAGACAACCCGCGTGGCGCGCCCGCGGCGCTTGGCACCGCATGCGCCGATCTTGCTACCCGAAGCTGGCATCTGGTACACGGGGCGTGCCGGACACGCGCCAGGTTTGGTGCTCGTGGAATATGAAGTACCCGCACCAGAGGACGAAACCGACGCTCGTGGCGAAACTAATTCCCAACGCTAAATAACTCCCACTTTATTTAGTAAAATAGGTATAATATTATAGCTGCATTTGTAATGTGCTTATAATCATAAAGTTGTATAAGTCGTGGCTATGATTTTTATTAAAACAGCGACCCTAACTATTAAAAAACATGTAAAAATGCTATAATTTAGCCGTGCATTTGTATCTTATAAGCTCGAAAACAGCACGGCAAGATGTCAGCACCCAACAAGGCAGGACGCACCCCCTCGAATACTCCGAAACACTGCACACCGCTTCACAACTGCGTCCGAGATGCTAAAGCCATTGCCAAAACCCTTACTGAAAAATTACCGTGCAAGCGTCCTACGGCTCTGAGCCGTAGGACGCTTGCAATTTCACCATTTCGTTTCAATTCCAATCTGGTACGATTAAAAGCATCCTCCCAGGTATTAAGTTTCGTTTGTACGAATTGTTTCAATTCCAATCTGGTACGATTAAAAGTTCATCCTTCGGGGAAACAGTTCATCCACTCTACAAGTTTCAATTCCAATCTGGTACGATTAAAAGGTTTCAAATCCTATTACTGTCAACAAAAAAATGAAAGTTTCAATTCCAATCTGGTACGATTAAAAGTGACGTTGCTACGATGTTCAGCGCAGTTTATTCTTTGGTTTCAATTCCAATCTGGTACGATTAAAAGGTTTCTCAAGACACTTTAACGGGGGCGCCAAATTACCGTTTCAATTCCAATCTGGTACGATTAAAAGCGGCTCCGCTTGTGCGCAAGACAGCTAACAAACTCGTTTCAATTCCAATCTGGTACGATTAAAAGTCTCAGAAACGAGGCAGCAGCACAACTGCTGAAGCAGTTTCAATTCCAATCTGGTACGATTAAAAGCGGCTCCGCTTGTGCGCAAGACAGC
>CALMSP010000011.1 GCA_937872405.1 uncultured Saprospiraceae bacterium
AACGCCGTGCCAGTAGTTTCGCAAGCAGGCAGCGTCGGGTTGGTGTTGTTCACTGTGATAAATGGACCGTTATTGTTGCCAGGAACTATTATGTTGATCAGTGGCGAAACGCTGACAGAACCACCAAGTCCCAGATCGTAGCTAATAGTAATAGCCCTTTCGCCAGCATCTGCGGCTGTAATGCTTAGTGCATATTCTATAAAGCGTGTACCATCGCCCGCATCTTCTTGATAGTTAAAAACAGCATTTAAACCATTGAAATCAGCCGTCAGAGAAGCTGGATCAAAGTTTTCAGCGGCACAACCGGTCAAATTAAAAGAATAGAACACCGTGAGTGGTTCATTCGCGCAAGATGGTATCGTCCAGTTGGCACTTTCGGCTATAATATTTGCTTCGTAAGATACAGTTACCAAAGCACTAATAGAAGCTACGCAGCCTATTTTTGTTTCTGGGTCAGCGGGATCACCGGCATCCCAAACAAAGGTGATCGTCTGCGGGCCAGCTGGGTACGCTGAAGGATCGAAAAATGGTTCGTTATTGCCATTGACAGGCGCTGCCGTGCCATTGATTAAGAATTGACCAGTGCCTTGTGCGCCGTTGGCTTCTTCACCCGTCAGAATAATTGGTTCGGCATTGAAACAAATTACATCTGGTAGGAAAGAAGTAATCTGCGGTTGCGGGTAAGAGCAAGTATTTTCAATAGCCAGCGTAATATTTGGATAGAAAATCGGGCTAACGGCGCTAAGCGAGAAGCCAACGCCACTTGCGTGTACCCCTACCAGCGTGTAAACGCCACTACCTGGAGCGGTTTCTGTGAATTGTGTGCCTACTGGGTAGGGTTGCAATGTGTTCGGATCAAGAAAACCAGTATTCGCACCAATTTGCCAAACCTCGCCAGTGAGTGCGGTGATTACAATTTCCTCATCAAAATAGCCGTCAATATTGCTACAAGTACAGGGGTCTTCTATAGTTGGGCCGCCAAAGTTGGCAATCTCTGGCTCTGGGCACGGCTCGCATTCGATTGTATAGAAAGCTGGCTCACAAAGGCTGTAGCAAGCCTCAGAAAGATTACCTTGATTATTTAAGCCATCAATAAGTGGTTGGATCATCAGGCCGGTCATCAGGAAGGCTTCGATGGTAGCCTCATCCATATCGCAATAGTTCAGGGCATACACCTCATAATCACCATCAGCAAGCGCAGTGAACAAACCTGTACCATTCACTGCCAGTATGATGCCATTCTGAGTCAAAATGTAGCGTTGTGTGTTGCCGCTGGTACCTCCTGCCATGAAGGAGCCGGGTGCCGATTGAGCTAACACCGCGCCAGCATTGGGTGAACGCGGAATGTTCAGTTCGCATTCGCAGAATGGCTCATTTTGCGGATAGCCACATAGTACCTCCACCACTTCTACGCGCACCGGGAAACCTCTGGCGTCTCTGATTGTTACAACGACTACCTCATTGCCTACACCCGAATGGTCAAAAGGACCAAATACTTCAAATCCGTTGAATTCGCGATCTTCCTCACCTTCAATAGAAATAGTGTAAGGTCCATAACTGCTATCAATCTCAGAAATGACAATATAAAACTGATCTCTCTCTGCTTTTATAGAATCAGGAGCTTCGCAAACGGCAACCGCATCTGTTTCAATTGCTGGCTTAACGCAAACCAAGATATTATCTATACCAAACTCGTCGCGCGCGCCTACCCCACCCATATCATCGCTGCGCCAGCGCAAGTACACAAACTCCCCTGGAGACAGATTGATACCATCCAGACATTCTCCCATTTGGAATGACTGGTTACCCAAGGTATCAGCAGCAGCTGGGCTGGTGTAGGTGATAAGCGTTGTGAAATTTTGGTTATCTTTAGAAATAGCAAAATCGAAAGAATTAGAACGCCCTCCATCGTTGCGTACCAGCATTTCATAAGCGAAACATAAGTCTTCTAAGGTAGAGCCAGAGTTATTCTGCACGCGCAGGGTAATCGTACCCGGCGTAAAGTCATCAGCAGTAGGCTGAACCCAAAGCGCATAGTTGCCACTACCACGATTTAAAGCATAGATGCCACCCTGAGTGATACCGCCAGTAGTAACCCCCCTTGCAAAGTCATCGGTGGTGGCGGTTCCTCCAAAGTTAAAACCACTAACAGGCATAAAACCTGTAACTTCGATATTGGTAGAGCAAAACTGCCCCGTACTCGGATTTGGCGAAAAGCCCGATCCTCTAAAGTCATTAAAATCTACCAATATTTCACATTCTAGCGGAACAACCAACTGTGGGCAAGCTGAAGACACGAAAATATTGCCCGACATACCCGTAAGCATAGCGCTGGTAGCCCCAAAAGCTATATTCTCACCGGCACCTGGTATGATGGTAAATGTTACACAACCATTTGTCGGATTAAGAGTTGGCATGGGCAGAATAGTTGCAGCATTCATACCCATATTTTGCAGCAGCATGATGGCTGTTGCGTAGTTTATTTGTGTGTTGTTGTTTGCATCCGTAGCACATACTTGGATGTTAAAAGGCTGGCCTGTAGTTGCCGTAGTTGGTACGCCAATAAATGTAAGGCGGTCGGCAACAACCGTCATCGTATTGATAGAAAAACTGAAATTATCAATAGCTAAGCCGTGGTCATTGCCCGGATCATTCAATTCGATCCAGCGAA
>CALMSP010000012.1 GCA_937872405.1 uncultured Saprospiraceae bacterium
ATGGATTGGACCAAGCGCCAGCGTTGTTTTTCTGTTTGATAACAACGCTGGCGCTTGGTATTTAACATTATACGCATAAAAAATAATAGCATTATGAGCCGCCCTATTGAAATCCTCAATCCTACTGTGTACCAGTATTTGGAAGGACCTAAAAGCCGTACCTCAGAATTTCGTTTTGTGTGGAATGTTTTCTGGCAATTCATAAAAGGCCTCCGTACCTTGCATTTTGTGGGCCCCTGCATCACCGTGTTTGGGTCGGCGCGCTTCCGCGAAGGTAATCCCTACTACGAAAAAGCGCGTGAAGTAGGCAAAGCTATTGCCGATATGGGATTTACGACGATGACCGGCGGTGGCCCGGGTATCATGGAAGCGGCTAATCGAGGCGCATTTGAGCATGGCGGACGTTCGGTAGGCGTGAATATTGAGTTGCCGCATGAGCAATTCCCCAATCCTTACATGCACCGGCACATCACATTGCGATATTTCTTTGTTCGTAAAGTACTCTTAATGAAGTATTCTTACGCTTTCGTTGTGCTGCCGGGTGGCTGGGGTACCATGGATGAAATGTTTGAAACCCTTACCTTAGTGCAAACGGGCGTCATTCATGATTTTCCAGTGGTGCTCATGGGGGTTGACTATTATAGCGCCCTAATGGCGTATATTCATTTTATGGAAGCGCAGGGTACAATTTCTTCTGAAGACCTCAAGCTCATCAAGCTCACCGACGACATAGAAGAAGCAATGGCGCACATTCGTACCTTCATTTTGGACAATTATACCATCAAGCATCGGCGCCGGGCGCTATGGTGGCTGCTGGAAAGAGCGTAATCGTGCTTTTTGCAATGTAAAATAAGGGACCACAAGCACCTTCTTGTAATTTATACCAATCTGAAAAAACACGCTTCGCCTATTATAATATTTTGTTTTTCAACGATTTATAAAATTAGAAATAGCCTAAAACGTTTTTAAAACTTTTGTAAGTCTCGAAAACATGCGCTACTTTTGTAAATTGGAAATGGCGTCATTCCATCCAAAAATTAGTCCAAACATACGCCATTCATAACACGAACAAAGGCTTCCTGTATCGTTGTGCGAGTGCGCCACAGGCGTATCTGCAAGGTATTCCTACACTGTAAAATCGTTGGTCAAGATGAAAAAGTTGGTCTTTGTATTATGCTTGGGTTTGGTGCAGCATGTGGGTGCACAGGAGCAATTAGGCATTCGTCAGGGGCGCTATGCTGGGGTAAGTGCGCTGTGGCTCAATCCATCTGGGCTGGTGGATATGCCTTACCGATGGGACGCTAATCTATTGGAAATCAGTCAGTTTTTTGACAATAATTATCTGTTCGTAGAAAACTTTCGCTTGCTTGATTTGCGCCAAAAGCCCGAAGCGTTGCTCATTAGATCCGAACTTGAAAATGGGCATACGCCACCTTCTGGGAGTTTGGTGCTCGATTTTTATCGCGGGGGCAAAGGGCGGCGTGCTTTTAGAGGTAGTAGCCTCAGCAGTGTGGGCGGCCCTGCGGTTGGCCTGCGATTAGCGAACGGACAAGCGATTGGCCTATATACCCGGATGCGTACGGCCGTCCATTTCCGCCAGATTCCAACCACGTTGGGCTATTACGAATACAATTTGCAACCTTTTGATGCGCCCGTAGAGATTGCACCTTTTGATGCGGCAGCCATGGCTTGGAGCGAAGTAGGTTTGAATTATGCCCGATCCATTTCCGGAAAATATGGTGATTGGAGCATAGGAGCTACCCTAAAATGGCTATCTGGCTATGAAGCCTTATTTTTACATAATAATCAAACACTGGAGCTAACTCAACTGCGCGACAACCGGCTGCGTGGTTCGGCGGCTGACTTTCGTTACGGTCTCGCTTCTTCTGCTTTTTATGGCAATGCCTGGCGTTTCCAACGCAACGGCATGGGTTTAGCAATGGATATAGGCGCTTCAGCTTCATTGGGCAACTATCCGGCGGGCAAAGGTTGGCAATTGGGCGTTTCGTTGCTCGATGTAGGCGCTATCCGATTTGGGCGGCAGGCACAGGCGCATCGCATCCGCACGGATAGTCCGCGAGTAGTGGATTTATTGAAGTTGGAACCACTTCTGAGCGAGCCAAACCTGAATGCCTTACTACAGGATTTCAGCGAACAACTCCTCGATGCCCCAGAGGCTTCTCTACAACGCCGTGCATTTACAATGTGGTTGCCGACAGCCTTGAGCATACAAGCGGATGTTGCACTTCGACCCACCCTTTTCGTGAATGCTACAATTGTGCAAAGCCTACCGATACAAGCGAGTGCGCCACAACGCAACAATTTGCTGGCATTAGTGCCGCGCTACGAAACGCGCTGGCTGGCTATGGGTGTTCCCATTTCTTGGTTAGATTGGCAAAAACTACGAAGCGGTTTTTTTGTGCGAGCAGGCTATCTGGTGCTCGGTACCGATGATGCGCGTAGCATTTTCCGTAAGGACAATTTTGACAGTACGGATTTTTATATAGCTTTGAAAATCAATGGATTTGGTGTTAAAAAAAATGACTATGCAAAAAATCGGCAGGCAAAACAATCTTCCATTCGATGCCCCAAGTGGTAGCTGTAATGCTATACCTATATCTATCAAATTTTAGACAATAGATGAAATTAATATTATTATATTTAATACGTAAACTTTTGAAAACGAATTGTTTAAACAAATTAAAATACGCCTTTTTGTTGAAATTCGTATTGATCTTAGATGCCAGATACCAGATGCTGGAAAATAAGACAATAGACCACAGACATTAGATTCATGACTTATGAGCTATAAAAAAGCTAAAAAACAATCAGTTAAATGAGTTTAAATATGTTTCTTTTGTTCCAATTGGTATTATACCATGAGATGCATTTAATTAACACAACTAACTGTTTTTCAAATTATTACGCATTAAATCTAACATCTATCATCTATCGCCTAAAATCAAGCCGCTTCGATCACAGTGGCATACCCCTGCCCCACGCCAATGCACATCGTAACAAGGGCAAACCGTTGCCCGCGTTGGCGCAGCTCAAGCGCTGCGGTCTGCAGAATACGTGCCCCGCTCATGCCCAACGGATGACCCAACGCAATAGCACCACCATTCGGATTGATTCGGGCATCATCATCAGCGAGGCCCCACTGGCGCGTACAAGCAAGCACTTGTGCAGCAAACGCTTCATTGATTTCGATAATATCCATATCGGCTAAGGTCAGGCCAGCTTTATCGAGTGCCTTCTGCGCAGCATACACCGGCCCAATACCCATGATACGCGGCTCAACGCCTATGACCGCCGAGCTACGAATGCGCGCCAAGGGTTTCAAGTCGTATTGCTGTACGGCAGCGTCAGAAGCCAGAAGCAGCGCTGCCGCGCCATCTTTCAAGCCAGAAGCGTTGCCCGCCGTCACGGTACCACCATCTGCTTCTTTTTTGAAAGCCGTTTTCAAGGTAGCAAGTACTTCAATTGTAGTATCCGGTTTGATAAATTCATCATGCGCTATAACAAGCGGCGAACCCTTGCGCTGTGGAATCTGTAGGGGTACAATTTCCATGGCAAAGCGTCCGGTACGTTGCGCGGCAGTAGCTTTCATCTGCGAATGATAAGCAAACGCATCTTGATCTTGCCGGTTAATATCATACATAACCGCCAGATTTTCAGCGGTTTCACCCATAGCTTCTGCGCCATATTGCGCACGCATTTTCGGATTTACAAATCGCCAACCAAAGCTGGAATCAAACAGTTGTGCATCATTTCCGAAGGGTTTGGATGTTTTAGAAATGACCCAAGGGCTGCGCGTCATGTGTTCTACGCCACCCGCAATGAAAACATCGCCATCGCCAGCTTGAATAGCCCGATGCGCATGAATAACTGCCGACATACCCGATGCGCAAAGCCGGTTGACTGTTTCGCCGGGCACGGTATAAGGAAGCCCCGCCAGTAGTAAGGCCATTCTCGCCACATTGCGATTGTCTTCGCCTGCTTGATTGGCACAGCCCAGAATCACATCATCCAATGCGTGTAGTGGTAGCGCCGGGTGCCGCGCCACCAGCTTTTCAATAGCCCAAGCTGCCAAGTCGTCAGTACGTACTAGCGCTAAGGCCCCGCCCAAGCGGCCAATAGGTGTGCGGACGGCATCAATGATATAGGTTTGTTTCATGTGTCGGATACTAATTTGGTTAAGGAACGTGCTCGCTTTGATGCAGCAAGTAAAAAAAATGTTATTGCATACTTGTATCCCTTCTACTTGATGGGTAATTTTGTTCTTTTGCAAATTAAAAAATTGCAAAAGCGAAAGTAGCCTAAGAATGTCAAAATTTGGAATAATTTTCTAACCCGATTGCCGTTTTAAATTGTTAAATTTTGTAAACCTAATCGTGCCATGAGACCATCATACATTACAATTTTACTTTTGTTGCTTGGAAATGCTTGCAAGCCCGACACCCAATTAGCCGAACAACGCGCCAAATGGGATGCCATTATGGCTGTTCATGATGAGGTCATGCCGGAAATGGCAAACATTGATCGGCTTCGGAAGGCCCTGCGCGAGCAACTAACTACGTTGGATTCTACCACGCAGGTGTTTCAGTATTCAGAAATACAAGCCGCCATTTTTGGACTGGAACAAGCCGATGAAGGTATGATGACTTGGATGGCGGAACTACCACCCTTCGACCAGCTACGCCAGCGCGAAACACACAACGGAATGCTTGCCTTTTTGGATGGCGAGCAGAAAAAAATTGACGCCGTAAAAACCAATATGCTTAGTAGCATAGCGCGGGCCAAAGAACTTCTCGAACGGTACAATGCACTGCCAGCTGAAACCGGACAAATCCAATAAAACGACAATTTTTAGTATCCCATTGACAAAAATACATGTACAATATGAGTGATTTCTCTTTCATCACCAATGCGCACCCAGGGTTTATCGAATCCTTGTACGAGCAGTACCAGCATAATCCCGAGCAGGTAGAAGCCAGTTGGCGCCATTTCTTCAAAGGATATGACTACGCCTCAGATGGCAATGGGCATGCTGGTGCAAACGGCGTAAGCGCCGCCATTCCGATGGACATTCGCAAAGAATTGCAAGTGCTATCACTGATTTTCGCCTATCGCAATCGCGGGCACCTCGAATCCACCACCAACCCTATCCGAGCGCGGCGCAATCGCCATCCCAAACTCGACAAAGAGGATTTCGGACTGAGCGATGCCGACCTGGATACCGTCTTTCAAGCTGGCAACGAAATTGGCTTGAAAAATGCCACTTTATCACTGATTATCAGCAAACTACGCAAAATATATTGTGGTAATATCGGTTTTGAATTCCATCACATTCAGGATCGAGAAAAACGGCGCTGGCTGCGCACGAAAATTGAGTCGTACAACCCCGATTATGCCTATGGTTTTGACATTGCCAAAAAGCGGCGCATCCTCGAAAAGCTCAACGGTGCGGTCGGCTTTGAAGAGTTTTTACACAAAAAATTCATTGGGCAAAAGCGCTTTTCACTTGAAGGTGGTGAGAATACGATTGTAGCGCTCGATGGCATCATCAATGCAGCCGTAGAAACTGGCGTAGAAGAAGTGGTTATGGGTATGGCGCACCGCGGCCGTCTTAATGTATTGGCCAATACGCTGGGCAAAACCTATGAGCAGATTTTTTCCGAATTTGAAGGCGAAATGCCTAAGAATCAGAGCTTTGGCGATGGCGACGTAAAATACCACCTCGGTTTTTCATCGCAGGTAGCAACACCTTCCGGCAAATCGGTTTACCTAAAAATGGTGCCCAACCCCTCGCATTTGGAAGCGGTAAACCCAGTAGTAGAAGGCTTTGCGCGGGCAAAAGCGGATATTTTGTACAACAGCGATTACGATCGCATTCTACCCATCCTGATTCATGGCGATGCGGCTGTGGCTGGTCAGGGCGTTGTGTACGAAACCGTACAAATGAGCCAATTAAAAGGGTATCGCACGGGTGGCACCGTTCATTTTGTGATCAACAACCAAATTGGCTTTACGACCGACTTCGACGATGCCCGTTCGTCCACTTATTGCACGAGCGCCGCAAGTGTTGTACATGCACCTGTTTTTCATGTCAATGGCGATGATGCAGAAGCCGTGCTATTTGTATGTGAAATGGCGGTTGCTTATCGGCAAGCATTCAATTCGGATGTATTCATTGACATGGTGTGTTATCGAAAACACGGACATAATGAGGGCGACGATCCGCAGTTCACACAACCGGAGATGTACCGCTTCATTGTCAACCACCCGAATCCGCGCGAACTTTACACGCAAAAGCTCATCGAACGCGGCGATGTAGATAAAAAATTAGCCGATGAAATGGAGCAGCGCTTCTGGCAAGATTTGCAAAATCGCTTGGACGGTTTGAAACAGAAGCCATTGGACTACGAATATCAGGAACCAGAGCAAGCCTGGCGACAACTCAAACGCGCCGCAGATGTAAAGCCATCAGATTTTGACCATTCGCCAGCCACAGGTGTAGCGCGTAGCACGCTGGAAAGCATATTACAGCATCTTATTAGCATACCATCGGGCTTCTCCCCCTTGTCAAAAGTGAATCGCCTACTGGAAGGCATGAAAAAGCGCATTGCCAGCGATTCGCTTGATTGGTCGCTCGGCGAGCTACTGGCTTATGGCACTATTCTTCTGGATAAGCGCGACGTGCGGCTAAGTGGTCAAGATGTAAAACGCGGCACCTTCTCACATCGCCACGCGGTACTGCGCGATGCCGAAACGAATGAAGAATATAATCGTCTTAGCGGTCTTGCCGCAGAACAAGGCGAATTCCGAATTTATAACTCGCTTTTATCGGAATTTGCAGTGCTGGGCTTTGAGTATGGCTACTCACTCGCTACCCCTGACGCCTTAGTGATCTGGGAAGCGCAGTTTGGCGACTTTTTTAATGGCGCACAAACCATTGTGGATCAGTTTATTACAGCCGCCGAAAGCAAATGGCAACGCATGAGCGGTTTGGTGCTGCTGCTACCGCACGGCTACGAAGGGCAGGGACCAGAGCACTCCAGTGCGCGCCTCGAACGCTTCCTGCAAAACTGTGCCGAGTACAATATGACTGTAGCCAATGTGACCACGCCCGCTAATTTCTTTCACCTCCTGCGCCGGCAGTTGGCTCGTCCTTTCCGCAAACTCTTGGTGGTGATGTCGCCCAAATCCTTGCTGCGGCATCCAGAATGCGTATCACCACTATCTGATTTTGACACCAACACGGCATTTCAGGAAGTGTACGACGATACCTCGGTAACCGACCCTTCCAAAATAAAGCGCTTGCTGCTTTGTACGGGTAAAGTGTACTATGAGCTATTGCAAAAAAAACGCGATAGCAACCGCGACGATGTAGCCATTGTGCGTTTGGAGCAACTGTATCCATTGCCACAAAAGCAATTGGATGCCATTTTTGACAAATACCAACAAGCTGAGCTATACTGGGTACAGGAAGAACCAGAAAATATGGGCGCTTGGCGTTATTTGCTTAGCACGCTCGAAGGAAAATCAGCCCACCGAATTTCGCGTGCTACGGCTGCTTCGCCCGCTACCGGCTTCAAAAAAGTACACGACCGCCAGCAAGGAGATTTGATAGAACGGGCATTCCAGTAGTGTTTTTTTTAAAAATTGGCACTACCACAATAAAGGAAGCGATAGCTCAGTCATGTTGACCCTATCGCCTCCTAGTTGTTGAAATAACTTTAGAAATTGATACTGTATCGGAAACTGATACCGTGCGAGGTGCGCCGTTTTTTATCAAGTCGTTGCTGAAAGCGATAGCCTATATCAAACCGTTGTGTTTTATTAAAGCTATATTGCAAACCTACGTCCCAGCGAAACCGATCCCACTCCCATTGCTTGTCGTCCCAAGCACCATTTATCGTCCACTGATTATAGAGTCGGTGGCGTTTTTTGAAATCCCATTCGATGCCGCTGCGTGCACTGAGGTCGTGTGCCCAGATGAATTCACCGCGCCGTTCTCGGCCTGCCAATTGAAAGGCGAACCGTTGTGGAATGCTGAATTTTTTGATCGGAAGTTTGGGTTGAAAAGAAACATCTGTGCGCAAAAGATGGCGTACTTGGTCTTCATCGAGCAGTAAGGAATAGCTTTGCCCTACCCGCAGCCATTTGAGCAATCGGTACCGAGCGCCGGCGGTAGTGGCACTGCGCCATTGCATTCGAATGCGCTGCCGCCCATCGTTGAGTTCTTTAAATGGATCGGATTGAGGATCATTATTGTTATCATCGTCGTCATCGTCGTCATCATCATTATCTCTGCTGAATGGAAAAAGCCCTATTTCATTGAAAATATCATCGTCTTTTTTTGTTTTCAAACTTCTGATATCGGGGGTAATTTGCAATTGCTGCCGGACATCTATCCGTAACTTTTTATTTACTTCAAATTGTTTGTCCACACTAACTCCAATATTAGCGCCCAAATGCTGTGCTTGCAAGGTTTGCAAGGCAAATAATAGCGCAAAAACGAAGAGCCATTTTTTCATGGTTGAATGTTTTTTTCAACCGGATATTGCATAACTCGCCTGAATGTTACCGTTAGGCACTAAAATTATTTTTCTCTTTGGTAGTGCTACAAATGTAATGCTCTGGTGTTCAAATTATAGTGGCAAATAAAAT
>CALMSP010000013.1 GCA_937872405.1 uncultured Saprospiraceae bacterium
AAGCGACCAGCATAATATTGTAATTACAACGCTTGCAAAAAAATAAAATACGGGCGGTCGAGCATCACAAATCATGCAATTTGCTGTATCTTTAGCCTATCTTAAAACCAAAAAATATTGTAAAATGAAAATTAAGAACTTACTCTTCCTAGCAATCCTATTTCTCGGCTGCAATTTCGCCGCTCAGGCTCAGGAGTATAACTCCGCTATTGGTCTGCGTTTAGGGTATCCTACTTCGGTATCTTACAAAACTTTTCTAAGCGAAAAAGGAGCCGTCGAAGCCTTTGCTGGCTTTCGTAGCTTTTCGATTGGCTACAACTGGTTCAACATTGGCGCCATGTATCAGGTACACAACCCGATCTCTGAATTAGACGGACTGAGCTGGTACTACGGCGGCGGTGCGTCGGTGTATTTCTGGAGTTATAAAAATAATTTTGTGGATGCTGGCTCCAGTACTAGTTTTAGTATTCTTGGCGCGCTCGGCTTAGATTACAAATTTAAAGATGCGCCCATCAATGTTTCGCTCGACTGGGTACCGACCTTCTTTATCAATGGCTACCGCAATGGGTTCGCTGTTGACTACGGAGCTTTGAGTGTTCGATATGTATTGAAATAACCTGTAGAATAAAAAACGCCTGCTCTTTGAATTTAAGGGTGGGCGTTTTTTATCCACTATTTTTCATACAACATTTCCGCAAGTACCCCCTCCTTCAGCGCAAATGCCGAAATATCAATTTGTTTAATGGGTGCCATGCACAACACATGCTCAATAAGCAGTAACGCCACCACAATCATGTCGGCGCGTTCGGGCGGTACCCCTGGCATATGAAAGCGTTCTATCGCGGTTGCTCCAACAATTTTTTTATACACGCGATTCAGGGCATTCGCTGGAAAGCAGGCATAATGCGGCTGCATCTTATCATGTACCAACATGTTTTCTAATACATCAAACGTGCCAGATGCGCCCACCAATCGGGTAATAGTGTGTGTAGCAAGGGCTTCTGCTAAGGGAAGGAGCGCTTCTGTTAGAAAATGGTGCAGCGCTGCAATCTCCGAGGGCAATATTGGCTCATGCCGATGAAATTGCTTGTATAAAATGGCTACACCAACCGGAAAGCTGCATTTCCAAAACAGCTGTTGTTCATTGGCGATAATAAATTCTACGCTCCCACCTCCTATATCCATAATGAGCACTGGTGCTGCATCAAATGGTACCACTTGCGCCACGCCTTTATAAATTAGTTCTGCCTCGCGGTTGCCATCAATAAGTGTTATGTCAAGGTCAGTGAACATTTTTACACGCTGAATAAAATCCTGACCATTGCTGGCGGTGCGCAGCGCAGCTGTGCCAATAGCTTGCACTTGCGTGACGCCGTGTTTATCGAGTTGTTGACGAAAAATTTTTAAAGCCTGCAAACCTCGCTCAAAAGCTGCCGCGCTGATTCGTTCGATACCAGCCTCAGCCAACTTAATGAACTGCCGCTCCCGATACACCTCACGGAATGCACTGCCCTGCTCTGTTGGTTCTGCAATCAACAAGTGGAACGTATTGGTACCAAGATCAATCACCCCCATACGTGGCTGCATGGGCCGCTATTTTCGAAATTGTTGGGTAATGTTACTAAAAAACTGGATCGCATCAGATGATAGGGCATTAGCGTAAGCTGGTTGGCCATCTTTATAAAAAAGCATGTAAAAGCAGCCTTCCTGTATAAAAAGATCGGCTTCCACAATAACTTGCCCTTGCGACTGAAAAAAGACGCGCCCATCAGCCTGGCACCCTGCATAGGTACGCGGAGTCTGTCGTACCAATTGCATAAGGCCTTCGCGCACTTTATCATTACCATCTCGATTCATGCTTATCGGAAAACGATAAAACAAATAGTCAATATAATCGCCGCGGCGGGCAATGTCTTCTAAAAGGTCGTTGGGAGCCTGCGGGTAGGGTACTTCCTGCAACTGTGGTACTTGAGGCGCAACGCGAGGCGGTGTTTTAGGTGATTTATCATTATTCTGGCAACTTAGCAACACCAAAGTAAATAATATTATTACAATACGGCTCATATTGATGTTTTTTATTAAAATCATTACATAATATTCTGTCATACACTAAAACAAATAAACATAGCGAATGCTAATAGAGCGGCCTATGAACTGCCCCGCGCCAGCTCGCCCCTGCATATTATTCAAAGATCGGAACCATCGGCCCTCCACTCCCATGTTATCTTGAAAATAGTAAACCAAGCCCACTACTGCCGAAAAAATATCTGGATTATACGTTTGCTGATCCGAAATATTTACACCAAACACATCAATAACCTTGTAATTGATAAGCCGAGCATAAGATACCCCTCCGCTCAAATGGAATTTCCATTCTTTGAAATGCAACATAACCGGCGTTTCTACAAAATTCAACCGGATATTATCATAAATAGATGCCGGATCATCATTTTTGGCGCGTCGAGCGCCCTGCTGGGTATAAGCCATTTCCAACCCCAGCTGCCAGCGATCGTTCAAAACAGCATTAACCCGCCCGCCAACATTCAGACCTACTTGATTGTAACCTAAAAGCCGGTCGCCATCTATTTGTGAAAGATTCAGCCCCACCAATGCGCCAGCTTGGAAACGCTGTGCAGGAAGCCATTGTGACAAGCACATGCAAAAACAGAATAGCCAAAAGATACGTGTAGTAATCATACTGTAATGAATGTCAAATACAATACAAATGTAAAAAGCTATGCTGGTATGATGACCTTTTCGTAAAAAAAATTGAGGCAATGGTCACCATTTACAATAAAACAAGCATCGTATTTGTGCTATTGCGTGCAAATGCCGTATTTTGCCTTCCGGATAAATCAAGGTATGGCATGTTAAAATTTACATCGCACAATTTAAAAAAATTAGAAACGCTCTTTGAAGAATTGGCGTATGCGGTACGCTATGAGAAAGGCAATTTTCAAGCAGGCTATTGCATTTTACAGGATAGAAAAATTGTAATCATTAATCGGTTTTATGAAACGGAGGGGCGCATTAATTGCCTATTGGAAATTTTATCTGACATACAAGTTAAGGTAGAACAACTTAGTGAAAAATCAGCTAAATTTTATAAAGATATCCAACAAGGCGCTTTCCAAGCACCGCATGACAAACAAACACACTGATAATCTATATTTTAAATAGATAAAATATATTTAATAACTCAAGCAGTCATCGAAATTAAAGTTACATTATTAGGTACTGGTACATCACAAGGGGTGCCAGTGATTGGATGCGAATGCGCCGTGTGTCGTTCGGATGACCCGCGCAACCATCGGCTACGGACTTCCGCGCTTTTGCAAATTGGAGATGTGAATATTGCTATTGATTGCGGCCCAGATTTTCGGCAACAAATGCTTCGTGCCAACGTGGCGCACTTGGATGCCATCTTGATCACGCACGAGCACAATGATCATGTCATTGGATTAGACGATGTACGCCCTTTTAATTTTATGCAACGCCGCGATATGCCTATATACGCTACCGATGCCGTGCAGCAGGAGCTACGCAAGCGCTTCGCTTATGCTTTTGATGCCACCCCCTACCCTGGCGCGCCGCGTTTTCAGCTACTGCCTATTCACAAAGATCATCCTTTTGAAGTAGCAAGCATTCCTATTATGCCCATAGAGGTGCTGCATGGTACGCTTCCCGTGTTGGGATTTCGGATTGGCAACTTTACTTATCTGACGGATGTAAAAACGATCAACTCCGCTGAAATCAATAAAATAAAAGGAACTAAAGTGCTTGTAACCAGCGCTTTACATATAAAAGAACACTATTCACACGCCAACCTGTCAGAAGCGCTTGATATCATAGCGGCCATTCAACCGGAGCAGGCTTGGCTTACTCATATTAGCCATAGCATGGGGCTGCATGTGGAAGTATCGGCACAGCTACCGCAAGGCGTAGAGCTTGGTTATGATGGGCTTACTTTTGTAGTATCCTAACTCGCGGCAAGTGATATTTATCACTGACATTAACATCTGCTATGGCTATTTTTGCCATTATGAAATCAAAAGCTGTCAAATTGCTCGTGGTATGTCTGCTCTGTTTCGCGCTGGCTGGCCTACTCGGCGGATTGGTGCAGCTATTCTACTAACCTTAAATGTTTTGGCTGTATGAAAAAGAATATGGGTTCCATGGATCGGCTTATTCGCACGATTATTGCGGTGGCTATTGCTGTTTTGTTTTTTACCAACGTCATTAGTGGCACGCTGGGTGTCGTATTGTTGGCACTGGCAGGGATTTTTTTGCTTACAAGTTTGGTTAGCTTTTGCCCGCTATATACCCTCGTAGGGCTTAGCACCTGCCCGGTAGCCGAGAAAAAAGCCTAAGGGTTTTATTATAAATATTATAGATTAATCATTGATATTAATCACTTAAAATCAATAGTTTAACCCGTTTACTTGTACGTTTATTCGACCGCGCAAGGCAATATCCACCCGAATGGCATCAGGCGCCAAGAAGGCATCTTGTATGGATAAATCGTCAAGTACGCCGCGTAACATAATACCAGATGTTATGGGATAGGCTTCCAATTGGTCGTGTAATTGCTTGCGCAACTCTTTCAGATTATAATCCAGCAGAAAATTCATGTTTTCCTGTATTTTTCTACGGAGTGTGCCTTTGAGCAACCAGCCTGCTGACTTATGTAAAAAATTACGGGTTTCGAGTGTAAAATCGAGGTCTTTTACATCAATCGTATTGCGAGAACTGTTATATATAGGTTTACCTGCAAGAAAAACATTTCCATTATAACTACCTGATAATCTGGTATTTATAATAAGTTTATTACCTTGTCCATACAAGTTGATATCATCAATTCTAACGGAGCGCCTACCTTCAGAAAAGGTTTCGCCCAATAATTCAGCCTTGGCAATGCGCTCGGCTTCGGCATAGGGCACATCCGTTTTGATGTGAATGATAAAATCGCTCTGCAAGGTATCGCGCAGGGTAAGTGGCGGCAAGGGTGGAGGGGTCGCTATTTTTATAGGTCTGGAGCCAAGCGTTACCTGCGGTCGCGATTCGATGATGATTGTACTAAAAATTTCGTCCTGTGAGGTGCGTGGCGGGGTAATGCCTATCGTTTGGGGGTTCACGAGCAGCCAAGTGTTGTATTCTGGCGCTACGAGCAGTGGCTCAAACATTTTATTCCAGGTATCGGCTACAAGCTGGCGGAGATTCAAATTGTCGCGCACGGCATCATCAATGGCACGGGTAATTATTCTTTTGCTATTTTTCATAACAATATCTGCGATGAAACCTATCGGTAGATTTACCGAACCCAATCGAACCGTGGGGCGTTTGAGCCATTCATAATTTTCGATATCGCTTACCGTCTCAAGACTCCAATCGTTTTTAATTGTATAATCCGTCTTCAGATTCAAAGCCAAATCTCCGTTGGCTTCTACCTCGGTGATACCCAGATCATACCGAATCCAGAGTTTGAGCGGCACACGATACGTGATGCGTTGTCCTTCCACCTTTAGGCGAATATCTTCGCGCTTTTCGGCTCGAATCATCATTTTATCGCCATCTTTAATGTCCTTATCCTCATATAAAATGCCATTCAGTTGCTCATTGAGCGATTGTTCCAACTCTCGAAGCTGAATACGCACAGGCACATTGATAATCGAGATGCGTTCTTCGGGCCAAGCAGTATAGTAACTTTCCATAGGTTTAGCAGGTTGTCGGGTTGTCTTGCAGGAAAAAAGCAGCAAAAACAGCCCCGAAAACGCAATGATACGTAGCATAGGCAATTGAATATTTACAGTATAAGTCATCATGCAGACGCTATAAAATAAGAACGGGGCAAATGGTTAATAGCCTTTGCCCCGCCCCATTTTTATGCAAGATACTTACTCTTCCAGATATATTTCAAACTCTACCCGACGATTTTGTTCGCGGCCAGCGGCGGTGCGATTATCCGCAATAGGTCGGGACTTTCCGTAGCCAGCGTAGCTCAAGCGATTAGCGCTAATACCTCTGGCAATAAAATAGTCGTAGCAGGCCTGCGCACGTCTTTCTGAAAGGGCTTGATTGGAGGCAGTACTGCCCACGCTGTCGGTATGCCCAGAGATGCGCATTTTGTAATCCGGGTAGCGTTTTAAAATGTCCACAATACGATTAAGCACTTCAAAGGACTGGGTTAAGAAAGTGCTCTTAGCCGTTTCAAATTGCACGGCTTTCATAGCAAAAGTGAGCGTTTCCTTATCTTCCTTGGTCACTTCGGGGCAACCGAAATTGCTTGCCAATCCTGGTGTGTCAGGGCAGCGGTCATCACGATCGGGCACACCGTCGCCATCGCGATCAGGGCAGCCACGCAGCGCGACTGGGCCAGGTTGGTCGGGGCAACGATCGTCTTTATCGGGTACGCCATCACCATCGCGATCGGGGCAGCCTTGTGTAGCGACCGGGCCGGGTTGATCCGGGCATTGGTCGTCTTTGTCGGGCACACCGTCGCCGTCGCGGTCGGGGCAGCCACGGGTAGCAACTGGTCCAGGCTGGTCGGGACATAGGTCGTCTTTATCGGGAACGCCATCACCATCACGGTCGGGGCAGCCTTTAGTGGCAACAGGGCCAACCTCGGTGGGGCATTCATCTTCTCCGTCCGGAGTACCATCGCCATCCGTATCGGGGCAGCCATTGAATTGCGGCAAGCCAGCTACGGTCGGGCACAGGTCTTGGTTATCTGGTATGCCATCCCCGTCGGTATCTTTAATCGTTACTTTGGGCTGCGTATTACCCTCACCCAACAACACCAGGAGTCCTGCCCCCAATTGCACGTTGTTGCGCAACTCATCAAAACCGAAGCGGTATTCACCTTTTAGGCTAAGATAGGTATGCGTGGCCAATCGAAAATTTAAACCCACACCCGCCGGTGCAGCGTAAGAGAATGCACTGAAGTCTTCATTCATAGCGCCTATGCCTGCATAGAGGTAGGGATATATAAAATTGTTTTCTCGAAAAAACTTGAGTTGCAGCGTGGCATCCAAGTTGATGGCGGAGGTTTCGTCGGCGGCGCCATTTTTGTCCACAGGTAGCCGGGCTTTCATAATACGCAGTGGCAACGCCAGATTGAGTGCTTTATTCAGATGGCGTACATATTCTATCTCTGCGCCAGTGCTGAAGTCAGAGGTCTTCCATTCATTGCTAATCGGATACTGAAAGTTCGGGAAAGTAGCGCGCACACCTAACCCGTCTTTAGCAAGCTCGTATTGTGCGTGAGCCTGATTCGTTAATAGGCAGATCAATACAAAGAGTGTAAAGCATAATTTTTTCATAGGAATTGAAGTTTTTTATTAAAGTTGGTTAAAAATACGATGCCATCTGGATTTTTTATGCACAACACATCATAAACAAAATAATATGGTGCTTGCGCTGACCTTTCGTATTATGTGCTTTTTGTATCCGGGTAAGCAATAAAATTGTAGCGACAGGGCGTCGGGCAGGCTGCTTTTCATTATATTGTGTAATAACACCCCAAATATACAGGTAAAGGTTTACTCTTGCAAGCCCCTACCCTCTTTTTTAATTCTACCTTCGTTGTGGAGTTGCTTCATCAGGCGATCCAATATACCATTGATAAAATCCTTGCTTTTGTCGGTGCTGTATAGCTTGGCAATTTCGACAAACTCGTTGAGGGTAACTTTGGTGGGTATAGTTGGAAAATTGATCAATTCGCTCAGCGCCATTTTCAGTAAAATCATATCCAGCACGGCAACGCGCTCGGCGTCCCAATTTTTGAGGGTTGGCTCGATAATGCGCAGCAATTGTTGGTCGGACTGGCAGACATCTTTAAGTAGTGCTTCGCCAAATTCTACGGTAGCTTCTGCTGGTGGGCGGTATTCTTCATAGAAATTAGGGCTGACAGGTAGGGCTTTGATGGTTTTTTTCATGCTGCCCACGATAAGCGATTCATCGTCAATCCAAAGTGGGTAATTATCTTCTAATAAATCAAGAAACATTTCATCACTCATGCAATGCCTGAATAATTGTAATAGCATATTGATATGATCGGAAGCATCGGCAGGTGAGGAGAGTACATATTGTTGATATTCTTCGGAGCGCGCAAAGCTGTCATAAATTTGCCGAATTTTATCTTCATCGAGTTTATCCTCAAGTTTATAAAGGCGCGCCAGTCGGTTGAAGCCTTCATTGGTAGCAATTGATCGTACAAGGGTATTGTCGCCTAATTTGGAATTGAACAAGCGGTCTTCTTCTGAGGGTAAGAGTTTGGCCGTGCGCTTGGCTACGTCCTTGCGAGAGTACTCTGCAATGCGTACCAGTATTAGCAACGAGAAAAGATATAACTCGAATGATTGGCGTACAATATCGCGGTATTGCTGCAACGCTTCCTCATATCCGAGTTTCTTGTCCCGGCTCATTGAATACAGCATCTGCATTACTTTAATGCGGACGTTCCTTCTGCTCAGCATATATTATTAATAGAGATACGTTATAACAGGATTCAAGGTACAACCGGTATTGCCACCAGCCTTCTAACGATTGCAAATAAAAAGCAATTTTATAACAATTGGTAAAGATTTGGCCATGAATTTTGAATCCTGCATAAAAATGGCTACAAATAACTGCTGGTAAGACCTACTCAAGCGGCGCATGGATAAAGTCGGCAACCCGCTCTATCAAACCTGGATTTTTCATTAGATGATAATGCCCAAGCCCTTCTGCTACCAGTAAGGACGCATTATTCCAAGTGCTAAATATTTGTTCGGCGGTAGCAAACGGTACAACAGGATCGTAGCGGTCGTGTACAATTAAACCAGCGCGCACGCGAAGCCGGTTGGCCCAGTTACTAACGCTGGCTTCTGAAAGAGGCGCCTGAAAGCGATTCTCTACCAAATGTAAAAACTCGTTCGACACGGATTTCGGCAGCCCCAGGGTTTTTCCGGCATTTTCTAATACGCGCTGCATATGGTTGGGCACAGCAATGAGTACTAATTTGTCTAAGGCTATTTCTGGCTCCAGATGCGATAACGCATAAACGGTAGAAGCACCTCCGAAAGAGTGTGTAACAATAGCATGAACAGGGCCTACCTGCCGAATGGCTGCGCGTACTGCCCCTGCAAAATGAGGTAAATTGGTGCGCTTGCCACCCGAATTGCCATGAGCAGGGCCATCAAATGCGACCACCCGATACCCGCGAGCTAACAATGCTGGCACAAAAGAACGCAACGCTGTACCTCTTGATTCCCAGCCATGTACGAGCAGCACGGTTTTGTCGCCACGGCCCCACTCGTATCCTTTCAATAGGCGGCGCCCATACAAAAATTCGAAGATACGAGCACTTTCCAGCAAGGCGTCAGAGGTCTTATGGCGTGCGCGTACTCGCGGCGTAGAAAAAAATCGAAAAGCCAAGCGGGCTGCAGGTTTTGGAAATAAGGGCCCGAGTGTACGAAAACCAGTTTGAATAATTTTCAAAGTTACAGGCACATCAGGTTGACTATTAAGGGGTTGCGGTACCGCTACGCTGGGTAATACTTCAATAGTTTTGGAAAAAGATAAAATGCTCATACTTCGGGTGATTGAGTGATGCGAAGGTCTTCTATCATATCTAACAGGGCATTGGCTATAACCTCGAAATGGCTTTCATTTTGGTACAATCGGGCAAGCAGAATAGCTCCCTCCAACATACCGATAAACCGAATGGCAAAACTGCTGGTATTAGTATCCTTGCGAACCAATCCAGATTCTATACCTTTTTCTAATACATAAATGATGCGCTGTTGCCATTGATCCAAAGCCTCTAATACTTTCTGTCGCAACGCCGGATGGTTATCATCAGCCTCTACGGAGGTGTTCAATATTGGGCAGCCCCCCTCTATGGGTGGGGTAAAGATGCGCGCTTGATAAAAAAGCACAACGGCACGTAGCTTGTCGAGCGGGTGGGCAATGCCGTGCGTGAGTTGTCGTACCTCTCTGGTCACTACTGTTACGGCGTGTTCAAAGGCAGCCAGCGCAATGTCTTCTTTGCTTTTGAAATTGCCATATACTCCACCTTTTGATAAGCCCGTAGCTTTGAGTATATCATCCATAGAGGTACCGGCGTAGCCATGCTTATTGAATAATGTCGCAGCTTGTTTAACAATAAAAGCTCGGGTGCGCTCGGATTTTGCAATTATTTCTGACATAAAATGAATTGTTCTGTAAGCGATGTTACAAAGGTAAAACCATTGGCTTAAACTTGCAAACCGACCGGTCGGTTTTTAACAAAAATATAACTTTATGGCACAATTCTCTAACTTTACCTGTTCTTTGATACACACGAAAACAGCATATTATGACGCAAACAGATCATACCGTTTACTTGCACACGGGTAGCAATCTTGGCAATCGGCTGCAGAATCTACAACGGGCTAATGCTGCTATTGAGGCGCAAATTGGCACCATCGTTCGCTTTTCACCAGTGTATGTTACAGCGGCCTGGGGCATCCAGGAGCAGCCCAATTTTTTCAATCAGGCATTAGAAGTGACTACTACCCTCGATCCTGAGGCTGTATTGGATGCGGCTTTGCAAATTGAAGCGGATATGGGGCGCCAGCGTGGCATCAAATGGGCTGAAAGGCTCATAGACATTGATGTTTTATTCTATGATCAGTTAGTTCTCCAAACTGAAAAACTGACACTCCCCCACCCTTGGCTTCATGAGCGACGTTTTGTTCTTGCACCCCTCATGGATATTGCGCCTGATTGGATACATCCGGTTTTCGGCGTTCCTATTAGGCACATTTTTCTAGATTTAAAAGATTTTTTTTCTGCGGAAATTTTAACTGAGTAAAATGTACTTTCAACAAAGTAAAATGAATTCATCCTCTTTTCCGTATCAATTCATAGCGATTGAGGGCAACATTGGTGCAGGTAAAACCACCCTTTGCCAAATGATAGCTCGGGACTTCGGCGGGCGACTCGTGTTAGAGCGCTTCGCGGATAATCCTTTTCTGCCTTATTTTTATGAAAATCCGGAACGGTATGCTTTTCCAGTGGAGCTGTTTTTTATGACCGAGCGCCACCGCCAGCTACAAGAGGAACTATCACAGCAAAGTTTGTTTGAATCTTTTGTGGTGTCCGATTATTTTTTTCTTAAAACACTGCTATTCGCCAAAAACAACCTTCGGAATGAAGAATATCGGTTGTTTCAGCGTTTGTTTCATATTTTAAATGCGACCTTTCCTAAGCCCGATCTATTGGTTTACCTGCATCGCCCCGTGCCAACATTGCTGCACAATATTCAGAAACGCGGCCGTGAATTTGAAAAAGATATTTCGTCTGCTTACCTGCATCAGATTCAGCAAACATATTTTGATTTTTTTAAAACGACCGAAGAAATGCCCGTATTAATCTTAGAAATAGATCAAATTGATTTTCAGACAAGTACAGATGATTATCAACGTATTATTGCTCATTTCTGCCAACCCCATCCTAATGGTATTCAGCATATTATTGTATAAAAATACATTTTTGCCAACCCGCCGCTCCGGACAGAGATGCAAGATGATTTTACGCATTAATTACCTGCACCTGACATTTGAATGACCGGACAGTCAATAATCCAGCAATGAATATCGCCACTAGCATCTTTTCCGCACTTCCAGCATGTTGTTTCATTGGTGGTCGTTTGGCGTATCAGTTCCGATTTGATTATTCGGCCGCGACTATCCTTGATTATCCAATTGGTTATTCTTCGATCCTTGCCGGCAATTGCATATAGCGACAAGCCAGTTTTGCTTGACTTTTCTACTAAATTTTCTCCGGCCTTTAGGCGGGTAGTGCGCAATTTGGAGCGCAGATCCCCTGCTTGGTATTGCTCTGGATTGCTAATGTTTAAGGTAGTCGCACTAACAGTAGGTGGTTTTTGCGCTTGCGCCACAGCCATTAAACCCATCGTAAAAAGGCTACTTAACAATAACATACTAAATGTTTTCATAAGTTATAGATTTAATAAAATGAATAATCGCTAAATGAAATAGGCAGATTATTAAGCAAATTTTTACGGAAGGGATCCTACAGAAGCAGTTGTTGCTATCTACGTGTCAAGATAGTTTACAAAAATAGGAATTTACTCAGACAAAAGCAAATAATACCTCCGCAAGTGGTACCTCTTTGATCTAAAAGTATAGATACAGGGGAGGCAGCAATTACGGACGGGGCACTTCTTTGATCAGATAAAGATATACTGGGAAGTGATCGCTATACCCTCCGGTGTAGGTGGCCCCCACGTAGCATCGGAACGGGTAACCCTTGAAATGACCGGTCTGTTGAGTCATGTAAGGCTTATTGTGTACATTAGCTTGGTAAAATTGGTAGCCCCCGGCAGATGGATTAACCAATCCATACGAAAGGATCAATTGGTCAAACAGGCTCCAAGCATCCTGATAAGCTAACGTACCAATGCCCTTTTTATAAAAATCGTACATCGGATTGAACATCCCACCGGGTTTTACCTGCTCTTTTTTTTGTTTGGCATTGAGTACCTGCCGCACACTCGGGCTAGAGGGGTCATCATTCAAATCCCCCATAATGATGATCTTCGCATTTGGATCGGCTTGTATGAGCGAATCGGCAATAGCTTTGCACAGGCTGGCAGCGTAGTTGCGTAAGGGCTGGGTAGCGGCTTCACCACCTCGGCGAGAAGGCCAGTGATTGACTAAAACATGCAGTGGCTCACCATCAAATAAGCCCGACACAAAGAGGATGTCGCGGGTGTAGGTACGCTCGCCTTTATCGTTATAAATTTCGACTGGTACTGGGCGGCTATCCAATACTTTATAATATTTAGGCTGGTACAATAGCCCCACGTCTATGCCGCGTTGGTCGGGTGAGTCGTAGTGTACAATTTCGTACCGTCGTGCCCGAATGGCGGGTTCGGCGACCAAGTCTTCGAGTACTTTCTGATTTTCCACTTCGGCTACCCCCAGAATGGCAACACCATCGGGTGTGCGGTCTATCCCCAATTCGCTAATCACACGCGCCAATTTATTGAGCTTATCTAAATACACCTCCGTATTGTATAAATTATCTCCGAGTGGTGTAAATTCGCTATCTCGCGTATCGGGTGAGTCAATAGTATCGAACAAATTTTCGAGATTGTAAAAGCCAATAGCACCTATATTATATTGTTTTTGTTGTCCATATATCAAAATAGGGGCAGTAAAAAGCAGCAATAGTAGCGTTCTCATGGTTTTCTATGATGTTTGTATAATATTTTAATAAACCATTTTTAAACCAAACCAACACGGTTGCAAAAGTACAAAATGCATTTGTAACAACGTACATTCCCGTTTCTTTATTGAAGTGCGAACAATTATTGGCAGGAATTGAACGAATCAAAACATTTTTTATGTATCTTTGTCAAAATATGGTAAAACGCCCCCAGAATTTGCCATAACTTAAAATGACTCGCCCCACTGTACAATAGCAAAACAGGAGAAAACTTGCTTGGGTTCACCCCCAAAGTCTGCAATTGTATTGCAACAACTTGATCTTAGTCCAGCAAATATATAGGGTCATTCGATGAACAAAGCGCGCATCAGAATGATTTGGTACGATAATTGCGTAAGAACCGATTTAGCAAGTAAATACGAGGAGCATGGCGCTATCTACAACGTTGAGGAATATCTGCATAAAATGTCTGCTGTGGGGTATCTGTTGCGGAACGGAGGCTGCGGCCCAGTCCATTTGGATTAATGAATTTCAATACGGAGCTGCTAACAACGCAATAGAAGTAGCACTGCCAATCGGCGCTTCGACAAGCAATATCGAAATTGTATTATATGATGGTCGCAATGGCAAAGCCTATGCAGAGCATCCTTTGAGTACCTTTCAGCCAGGTACGACCGTAGGTAGTTATGTGTTATATTCTAAAGCGATAGCCGCCGTCCAGAGCGAACTTCCTACCGGAGTGGCACTGATACAAAACGTTGGTGTGGCTCACTTTATTAGTTATGGCGGTAGTTTTTACGCTATTGATGACGCTGCCGCCGGATTATCATCTGATAATATCAATTTGCCTTCGGGTCTGGCGCCGGGTCAATCTTTCCAACGCAGCGGCACGCCCAATGCGCCCGTGTGGGTTATTGCTTCAGCTACCCCTGGTGCGATTAATGCCGGCCAAACCCTGCCTGCACCAGTGTTATCAGCTACGCTGCGCGACGCCGCCATGCAGCAACCAGCCAAACCGGGCGATACTATTACTTATACCTTCTCGCTACGCAATGCTGGCACCGGTGATGCAACTGCAATGAATCTTAATCGAAGCAGCGACCCAAACACGAGCTTCGTACTTGGCAGTTTCAAAAGTACACCAGTGGCACTACCCAAAGCGGTTTTATCCGTATTGGAAGGCACAGCCGCCACTATTACACTCCAAGGACTTGACCCCGACGGCGACCAACTCGCCTTCTCTATCTTACAGCTCCCTCAGCATGGAATGCTCTCTAATATGGTTAGTATATCTAATACAATGACTACCGTTCGCTACGAGCCACAAAGCGGTTTCTCTGGGTTAGATCATTTTACGTTTGTCGTGCAGGATAATGACAACAACCGCGATACGGCTTCCGTCAACATTCAGATATTACCGGTAAATCATCCACCGAGTTTTAACCCCGGAACAGATGTAACGCTGTTAGAAGATGCCGGAAGTATTATAATAGAAAACTGGGCGACCAATATTAGCACTGGCTCGCCCAATGAACAGTGGCAGGCATTGGAATTTAGTATATTGGAAAATAGCAATCCTAACTTATTTGAGCAGGCGCCCTCGCTTTCCGCAGATGGAACCTTACAATTTTCCGCGCAAGCGGATAGCAATGGCATTGCACAATTGGTCATCCAACTTTCTGATAACGGCAGTACAACCAATGGCGGCGTGGATACTTCTATGCGTTATGTACTCATTATCAACATTTTACCCGTGAATGACGCGCCGAGTTTTATGCCCGGCAATGATATTGAAATACCTTACGACGACATGCCGCAGGTCTTTGAAAACTGGGCAACTAACATCCTTGCTGGCCCGCCCAATGAAGCCCTGCAAGTATTGCAATTCTTGGTCGAAGTAGCTGAAAACGAAGCCCTATTTGCGGAAGCACCAAGTATTGATTCTTCAGGAACGCTTCGCTTTCGGCTGGCAGAGGCCGCCGCGGGCAACGCACGAATAAACGTCCAGCTGAAAGATGATGGTGGTACAGACAATGGCGGCTTGGATGCATCCGAAGTTATGCAATTTCAAATCATTATAAAAGAAGCAGAAGATGAATAGAACTCAAAATTGATATAAAATTTTCATCAAAGACGACCTAAATATGAAGAGCCTAAAATTACGAAGCCTTTGGGCGCTTCCCTTGTTGTTCATGGTTTGGAAAACAATGGAAATGCCTGAAAGCTCAAAGCAACTATTTGATGCTGACCGCCCCGCGTGCCCGCCCTTAGCCTGCGAAGATACCTTATTTGTGCTGCTGCACGACCCCTGCGAAATTCGCCTCACCAATGATTTGGTGCTGAAGGGGCACCTCCCTGATTGCTATCCAGATGCCGTTATTGAAGTCATCACTCCAGCCAACATATCATTGGGCAACACGGTACCCGCCGCTTATGCCAATGAGGTACTGGTGTATAAAGTGACAGACCCACCAACGGGGCAAGTGTGCACGGGTTGGTTGAAGCTGCAAGATGCCGCGCCACCTACGCTCCATTGTCCAGAAGATGCCACCAGGGCTATCAATACAGCGTATGCTAATGTATTGCAAGGCGAATTGGACTATGACGATCCTGTCTTTTTTCGGCGCGATTTCTCCTGCTGGCTCTCTACACTTACCCCCGATCCTGGGCATTTCTTTTTCGATACCATTGCATTCCGGGTAGCTGCTCCGGGTATTTATACTTTTGTGTTGTTCACCGATTTCACACAAAGCAATATAGGCGCTGGGGCTATTTTTCAAGGTGATTTTTATCCTTACAATCCTTGCCAGAATATCGTTGCGTTCAGCGAAGGGCAGAGTTTGTTGAATGAATTACCTGAATGGTGGGCCCAACTCCCCGACATAGCTACGCAACTCCCTTGGCTGGTTGGTACAGCGCAGCCTTTTATTCGATTAGAATTGGAGCTACGACCAGAAGAAACGTATCAGCTTGTAACGACCTCCCTACGAAAAGGAGACACCGGCCGCTATGCTTGGTTAGTGCTTCGCGATGAAGTTACGGAACCCGCTGGTGATATTCTGCTTGACCGAGAGGTGTATCAACTTCCCTGGATCACAGATTTGGTTTGTCAAGATGCCGAGCGCATTTTTATTGAAACGCCTCTTTGCTACTACCTCGATGGTGAGGGCAACTTCGCCTTTATAGACGAATTTACAGAATATCTACTGCGCATTACGGGCTTTCCGCATCAGGGCTTGCCCTGGTGGTCGAGGGGTGGTAACGTGCAAGATTTATGCGCCCAACTCGTAGAAATTTGTGTGCAGGATAAACGCATCCAGCATGGCGGTACTTGCGGCGAAACTTTATTAGAGCGCATGTTTACAGCAACCGACGAGGCTGGCAATACGGCAAGTTGTGTGCAACTTATTCGAATACGAAAACCAGGAATTAAAGATGTTGTGCTGCCAAATTACACCGCGTATTTGGAATGTGACGAAGAATTTTCTCTTGACAGCCTTGGCAATCCGCATCCGAACGTGACTGGCTATCCGTTTGTACGTACTGCTTTCGGATTCATAAATCTATCCGAACCCTATTGCAATCTGGCTGCTACTTATACAGATAAAAGCCGCGTGGATGTTTGTGAGCAGGGCTACAAATTTGTACGCGAATGGACTATTTATGACTGGTGCGCGCCAGGTACGACTACTTTGTACCGACAATTGATAAAAATTGGTGACTTCACGCCGCCATTGGTGCGCTGCCCTACCCCATTAGATAGTAATCATTGTATTCCAACGTTCTATACGGGGCCATTTGCCTGCGAAGCTATTGTGACTATTCCTATGCCAGACTCTATCGCAGATAATTGTTCTGCTAACTGGAGCATACAAACTGAGATTATTATACATAGGAAAGAACCCATATACGATACGCATGGCGCCCTCATCGGTTATTTGCTACTCGATTCTGTGTTGGTGCGCAACAGACAAGTTGGGGACCTGGTCACTAAGGTACCAAAAGGTCTGCACCGTTTTCGTTATCGGGTAACGGATGATTGTGAAAATGTAAGCCTCAAAGATTGCTGGTTTGAAGTGATTGATAAAAGCGAACCAGTGGCCCAATGCAACGAATATTTGAATATATCCCTTAATCGAACAGAAAATGGTGTGGCGCGAATATTCGCAAAGGACCTGGATGAAGGCAGTTATGATAACTGTGGGGCGGTGCGAATCGAAGCGCGACGGGAAGTGCCGTCTGCCTGTGCCGACGAGTTTCGGGTACTTACTGGGCTTACGCTTGTGGCTGAAAATGGCATCCTATATACCCCCTGGGCAGCGTACATTGAAATTACTTGCTGCGATATCGCACAACCTTTCCGTACACAGGTACGCATTCATGATGATGCTAATGGCGACGGCATACCTGGCAATACGATAGATTCGTATGGTTATTGTCAGAAGCGCCTTAGTGACAACTACAATATTTGCTGGCTGGAAATTACGGTAGAAGACAAACTACGCCCAACTTGTAAAACACCCCTTAATATCACACTTTCCTGTGCTGATACACGGGTAAATCGCCTGCTCAATAAGGACATAAGCTGCGCCGATTCTACTTTACTGAATAGCCTTTTCGGCGAGTTTCAAGCATCTGACAATTGTGAAGCCTTCATCGTATGTGATACCGTGATAGACCAGCGCAACAATTGTGGCGTCGGGGTCATCACGCGCATAGCCTATGCACAGGATGTGTCAGGAAATCGCTCAATAGGTACTTGCCAACAGGTGATTACCATTACAGCCGACCACAGTTACGAAATTGTTTTCCCCGCTGATGTATCAGGCGATTGCGAACCCGCCTTAGATACAATTATTGGATTGCAAACGTTTGGCTGCGACCTGCTGGGAGTTAGTGTTGTGGATGAGCGCTTTGCTGGCACAAGTGGCGAGTGTTTTAAAGTATTCCGAACATTCCGGGTGCTGAACTGGTGTGAGTATAACAACTCTGCACCGCCAATTATCATTAGCCGTGACGAAGACTGCAATGGCATACCCGGCGACCTGCCCGTGCATGTGCTACGCCGTTTTGGGCCAAGCAATCAGCAACCTGCTTTCATTGACATGAATAGATCAGAAAATGATGATAAGCCCGCAGCAGGTTTGAAAAGAACCAACTGCGATGGCAGTACCAACCCCGCAGGACACTGGCGGCGTAGCAATTCTGTTGGCTTTTGGCAATACACCCAGGAAATTCGCATTTTTGATAAAAAAACGCCTCGTGTAGTGGTTAGCCCAATGGATCGCTTTTGCGCTACAGCGCCTGATTGTATTGCGAATGTGGGTATTTCGTTTGTAGTGGTTGAAAATTGCACACCCGATGATTTGCGTTTTTCCGTAAGGATTGACTCATTTAATGATAGCATTGGCGAGTTTACGCAGGAGCGACAACGCATACGCGGCGTATATCCGAAGTTTACTTTTGAAGATACCTTCCCGATTGGTGAGCACCGGGTGGAAATACAAGTGCGCGACGCCTGCGGCAATGTATCGGGCGAATCCGTGGTGATCAATGTGGAAGATTGTGAAGCACCAGCGCCCATTTGCATCAATGGCCTTGCTGTGTCACTGATGCCCGATGGCGAAAGCGGCGGCGCGATGGCGGTATGGGCCACGGATTTTATTGCAAGCCCAAGTTCTGATTGCAGCGGCGAGGTAACGTATTCTATCAACCGACCTGGCGAGCGCCCCGACCCTACTAAAAAAGGATTGTTGCTCACCTGTGCAGATGCGGGCCGCAGCATTCCGGTGGAAATATTTGCCTGGGACAATGCATTTAATCCGCAAGCGGTGCAGCCCAATGGCAGTAGAGGTGGCCGCAACTACGATAAATGCGTAACGTATGTGCTGGTGCGCGAAGCTGACATCTGCCGCCCAGAAATTCCAGGTAACATTGCCGGTCTGATTGCTACGGAAAACGGGCAACCCCTACCCGATGTATTGGTGCGCGTGAGTGGTAAAAGTGATGGGCAAACCAGAAGCGATGCTGTGGGGAATTACACGTTACAAGTTGATTTCAAACCACCATTTCATTATACGATCACGCCAGAATTAGATGAAAATCATTTAGCAGGCATTACAACCTATGACATTATACTCATATCTCAACACATTTTGGGCATACGGCCATTGCAATCTCCTTATCAAATTATAGCCGCCGATGCCAATAACTCCCGCTCGGTGTCAATGCTCGATGTGATTCAATTGCGCAAGCTCATTCTGCACCAAGATGTACGATTTCCGCAAAATAAAAGTTGGCGGTTCGTCAATAAAAACTACAGCTTTCCCAATCCAATGAATCCCTGGCAGGAGCTTTTCCCTGAAAGTATTAGCCTTTCCGATGTGAGCATGCTGGGTTCGGAGCGCAGCGATTTTATCGCCATTAAAATAGGCGATGTAAATGGCAATGCACTGCCGGGTCGCAGCTTTATGCCATCGAGTAATGCTTCTTGGAAGATCATGGCCGAAGCGCCACCCATGCGAGCCGGTGAGCTTTGTCGTATTGTGCTTCGTGCAGATATGGCGCAGATACTGGGCTGCCAGTTTGCCCTAACATTCGACAAAAACATGCTGGAATTCGTACAGCCACTTTATGGCCTCGCGGATGCATCGCATGTGGGGTTGAGTAGCTTATCAGAAGGCGTCATAACAGTAAGTTGGGACATTTGGAGTCGTGGAACGGCTAACGACTTACTAACCTTAGAGTTTCGCAGCAAAATAGACGGTAATGCACTGCAAGCACTACGCCTCGATTCGCGTTATCTGGCGCCGGAAGCTTACAGTTTTCATGGCGATGTACGCACGATAGCACTACAAGGCGCGCTACAGGCACAAGCTACGTTTCAACTCAATCAGAATAGTCCCAACCCGTTCAGCGAGGAAACTATTATCCGCTTCCATTTGCCAGCAGCCACAAACGTCACCCTACAGGTGTTCTCTGTGGAAGGGCGCTTAGTGAAGCAGATACAGCAGCACTTCGCCGAAGGATGGCAGGAAATTCCTATTGCTAAGCATGACCTGCCTGGTGGTGGCATGTATTACTATCGGCTCGAAGCGCAGGGCCAACAAGGGTTGAAACGCATGCTATTTGTAGATTAAGAGTATGTTTAAAATTCGTTTTTGAAGTCGAAAATGATCAGATTTGGGTTCTCACGAAGCGTTTTTTGAGCTGCATAGCAGCGCTACGGAGCGAGAAAAAGGCAAAGTGAGGTTCCATAGATGAACATTTGCAGACCAAAGTATGAAATTTAAACATGCTCTAAACATTTGCCAACGTTACTTCATCCGGAAGAAACGGCGAGGCATCGCCTCCGCCTTTGATAATCTCGCGCACAATGGTAGAGCTAATGTGCGAGAACTCTGGCTGGCTAATGAGAAATAAGGTATCAATGCCATCGCCCACAATATGATTGAGCTGGGAAATGGTTTTTTCGTAATCGAAATCCGAAGCGTTGCGCAGCCCCCGGATAAGGTATTGGGCGCCAATTTTCAAACAATAATGCGCTGTCAGATTTTGAAAATAGTCCACTTCTACCTTGGGTTCGCTAGCAAACACCAAGCGCAACCAAGCCAAGCGCTGCTCCAAGGAGAACAAGTATTGCTTTTGCGAATTGACGCCAATAGCAATGTATATTTTGTCAAATAGCGGCAGGGCGCGTTTCACGATTTCGACATGTCCAATAGTGATTGGATCGAAAGAACCAGGGAATACGGCAATTTTAGGCATGATCGCTTGCTGATTTTGTTTAAACCGTAGAAAAAGTTTCGCACAAAAGTACGGTAAATTCGTTTACAGCAACCGAAAATCGGCAAAGTGTGTTTGTTATGGCGCACGCTAAAAGAATCCACGCTGCACCAGCCCGCGGCCTTCCCCACCGATAGTTACCTGTAGCCCTGCTCCCAGCGAAATATGATGCTGACTGCGTTTGTTTTCTTTATTGCCTTTACTTCCGACGTGATCCATCAGATCGTAAAAGCCATTGCCTTCCAGAAAAAAACGACCGCTGCGCAATATTTGCATAGAAATGCGCGCACCTGCTACTGGTCCAATATGAAATGCTCTACCGCCCACATCTTCAGGAAGTAATACTTTGCTGGTTTCCGCCATTTGTTCTAAGAGGAGGAGTTGAGCCACCGAAAAGTCATTCTGCCGAGCAATGCGCTTGATTTCATCATTCAGATGCGAAAAAAAACCTGCCTCGCTCTCAGAGCGCCCGAAGCTCCAATCAAAACCAATGCGCCCGCCAGCATAAATCTCGTGATCAAAAGCACGGCTAATGCTGTTGCCACCTGCGCCATAGCCGGTTTTAATGATATTGTTGCGATAATCAAGATGCAGATTCATACCCCGATTGCCTTGTCGGAAATAGCCGGGGCTGATGCCCAGTTCAAAGAAATGCTGTTGAATTTTCAAATCCGATGATTCGCCAAATCCGTAGCGAATAAATAGCATCATCACCGTTTTGTTATACCCATTTTTACCATATTTTTTACCCAGATCAATGTCATTGAGCGGTTCGTTATTGCCATTTAGAATAGCTTCTACGGTAGCACCAAGCCGTATCAAATTCCACATAGCTTTAAAATGCGGATTAGCATAAAGGCTGGCACGGTCATCAAGTGCAAATACGGAGATTGTCTTCAGACCAATGTCTAACTGTGCGTCATCTAAAGCGAATAAGTAGGTTTTGCCTTTTTCGGTCGTATTGCCATAGAATTGCCCAATAAGGTCAATTGGCAATAATAACAGGCTGAATAACAAGGGTAAAAGTATTCTGCCCATAACTGATATGATATTAAGTGAATAAATAAATTAAAAAGCATAAGCACTTTGTCACGAGCGCCTTTTTGTTCCGATTACATTCCAACGCATACCAGCGTAGCCGTAAGCGCTATACATTGGCTGCACGCCTTTCACATTGGTGTGGCGTTGTATGCTGAGTTCGGTGCCGGCCAACACCGAAAATCCACCTCCGAAATTGACCGGAACTTCGCCGCGAAGAAACCACCCCACCGACGGCACAGTGCGTGGATCACGGAAACGCCCGAACACCACGTTTTGAATAGCTTCTGCAATCCGATCGGTCAGGTTTTCTAATGGCGCCAAGATACCACCTTCCATTAGATCGTCAAGGCGGTCGCGCACAAAGAGTACACTTCCCAGATCAAGTACGGGCGATGGGTCAGCGGTCAGGCGCAGGCCAGCGGTCACATCAAAAGTTAAGCTATTACGACGATCTTTCCCCCATTCTAAGAGCACTTGATCGCCCATAAAAAGTTGCTTGAGGTGCACATACCCTTCCAGGTCATAGCGATTATTGAAAAATGGCTTCACGCGCGTACCGTCGGCTAAGGCCAGTATAGCCAGATGCACTGCCAGTGCTTCGGCATCGCCGGCCAAGGCCAGCCGCACCGATTTAACCTGATTTTTTAATTTGCGTGCTTCTTCTGGTGTCGTTAGCCTCGGATCAGAAATAGCAAAACTACCGCCGATAAAATGATAGCGAGCAAAGAAGCGAGTCGTGCGCACGTTGCGCGTGAGTTGTCGGGCTATCTCCCCTTCGATTTCAATTTTAACGCCTGGAAACAAATCCTTTAGCCAGCGTGGAGCACTCAGGTCAAACCGAGCAAAGGCCGTATCCACGTCCGCTTTGGAAATTTCTAATTTAGAAAAGCCAGCAATATCTGATAGGTTACCTCGAAACGTGGTGTTCGCGGGCCCAAAAGTAGTGGTGATACCGGCCTCAAATTTTTGAGCTTGCAAGCAAGTTGTCCACAACAAAGTGCTCAAAATAAGAATTTTATACTTCATAAATTTATAGCTTATATCAGTGCAGGACATTCATCGCACCAATAGCACCGATCCTTTGAGTATTTTACGCACATGGTTTCCATATCTAATGATTGCATAATACGTATAAGTGTCAGCATTGACGGGGCGGTCCTGATACGAGCCATCCCAACCGCTGTGTTCTTCATTAAGCGCGATGTCACTGGCTTGAAACAAACGATTGCCCCAACGATTATAAATCTGTAGGGTTTCGATCACTTCGCCGGAAGTGTTATCGCTATACAAGGTAAAATAGTCGTTGACGCCATCACGATTAGGCGAGAAGGCATTAGGCGCATAGACTTCGCCCAACACGATAGCCAAATGAAAGCCATCGGAAGCACGACAGCCGCGTGTATCTTCTACGATGAGGCGGACGTTTAAATCGGTTTGAGCTTCAAAAGTAGTGACCGCATCGCCACTATCAATGTCACGCGGGAGCCACTGGTACCGCCGTATGTTACCAACGACAGTCGCTGCCAAGCGCACCGCTGCTCCGGGGTGTACTTCCAGCGAATCCAAATTGAGCGAAACACCCATCGAATCAGGGGGTACTATGGTTGCAGATAGTTCACGCAGACAGCCCAAAGCGTCCTGCACTACAATGTTGTAAGTGCCATAATTCAAGCGATCAAATACCGAAGATACCGTATAGGTCGCCCCCCCATCAATAGAAAAAATTAGTGGGCGGTTAGGGTCTTCTGCAATAATTTCCAAGCGGCCCCAGTCACCAGGGCATGTCGGTTGCGCAACATCTAAGGCCAAGCGCGGGCCTTCCGGTTGTGGCACTTCGATTTCGGCAATAGTGGCACAGTCATTCGTATCCGTGACGGTCACGACGTATGAGCCACCAGTGTCGGTGGCGAGATCGGGTCCGGTTTGCCCATTTGCCCAAGCATAATCATATACCGCTGGCGCTAAACGTATCCTTACGCTATCGCAGCTTTCTTCAATAGCGACGCGCAACTCTGGCGGTGGATTACCATTAATTGGCACCTGCAATGTGAGAGCGCAACCAAAAGAATCCTGCAATTCGAGCTGGTAAATGCCGACATCAGCCGCGCTGAAATTAGCAACTATTGGCGGTTCAAATGGTTGTCCGTTTGCATCAAACCAACTTATACGGGCATACGCACTATCATTGCGAATATGGAGTACTAAGGTATCACCTAGGCAAGGAGCCTGAAAATCAAGCACTGGCGCAGGAGGTGTCACCACGCGAAGCAGCAAAGTGTCGGTATCTTCGCAACCATTTTCATCAAAAGCATGTAAAATGTAGTCTCCGCTTTGAGTAGAATCGGCGGCAGCCAGCACCAGCATAGAATCTAATCGCAAGCCCAATGGGGTTTCCCAGAAATGCCCGCGCCCTCCTGTACCAGCTAATGTAGTTGAAGCGCCACGGCAAAGGGTTTGATCTGCTCCAGCATTGGCAAAAGGAGGCACTTCAATAAGCACCGAATCCGTTTTGGAGCAACAATCGTCTTCTACTGTAAAATAAAAAACGCCGGTATTGCCACTTAAAGGCAGTATTGCTGTAGCGCTTTCTGATTGCCAGCCTCTGTTATTCCACCAGCGTATTCGCAGGGGCTCTTCAAAGCAGAATGCTGGAATGGTAGCACGCAGATAAAGACTATCCTTGGCACAGTCCAGTTCAATTATTTTTGGAATGGGGCAGGCTCGAATCACGCGCGGGCAAAGGATATGTGTGGCAAATTCGGTTGTACTCACCCCAGGCGAGTTATACACATTGTAGCCAACTTGCCAGCCAATAGCACAAAGCGGCAACTGACCACTAATGCGCCCTGCACCTGAGAGGGTTTGTAGGTTTTCGGGTAGTGTAAATGCAGGCTGATTGAAGGCTTGTAGCCACATTTGCATGGTGGCTGTAGTATTTACACCTTGGGTTTGCAATGCACCATTGTGCATCAAGGCAAAACCGGTAACGCATTCCGTGCAATTACCAAAATTCAATCCGCCGAGCCATTTGCGAGTACTATCCGGGAGAATAGCGTACACGCTAATACGATCCACCTGCTGACCAGCAAAGGCATTGATATCCACATAAAAGGCTTTTAGGAGCGTGTCTTCTTGAAAAAATTCGGTGTAAACGAGAGAGTCGCGCACTGGCATGGTAGGATTGTTAGCGTTTTGGGGGTCAATGTAGGACACACCGCAGTTGCTAAGTGGTATAAGGGTTTGTGCCAAAAGCATGAAAGGTATCCATAGGCCGATAGCCCCAGTCAAAAATATGCGGGTGATGAGTGGTGGGCATATCCTATTTCCATCGCAACAAAAAAGTAGCAAATACCTAAGTTTCCTCATGTTTGTTTGTACCAGTTTCTCCAATTGGCGCATCGAGTGTAGGTGCGCTAAGCGAATCGCTATAATGTGTTTTAGGTGTACAAGTTGCGTCGGTGCCACGCTATTGATTGATGTGGACGCAGGTGTCGTTTTTGTATTACTTTTGATTGCCAACAGAAATGGCTGCCTGTAAAGCTTGATAATAGTAGGGCAATCAGGAGATTACGATTTTTTTAAAAACCGCATAAAAGTAAGATTTTTTGCCTTCTTAATTGCACATTTATGACAATTTTTAACATAAGAATCCGTTTACATATATTTTCTGCCAATAGCAGACATCTGTTACAAAGTTGTTCTTGGTGTTAAAAAATGCATTCAATGGCTTATTTCGGTAAGATTTGTTTTACTTTTGAGCTATTATTGCATTATAGCATTGTACACTCGCTGATAACAAAACGACCTATCCACCTGATTCCCTGTTGTATAATAAAAGCCTGATACCGGCAAGGAGCTTTTGATTCTATGAAGACCAGCAATAATGCCAGGTTGATTGCCGTTGATGAGGATGTTCTGGGAATAATTCAAGAACCATAAAATGACAATTTTAATACATGAACTCCATGAAAAATCTACGCATTGGATTTGTATTTTTACTAACGTGGTGCTGCTTACAAAGCGGGCTACAAGCACAAAGGCTTTTTGAGCGCGAAGAACCTGCCTTTCAAGCGAGTGTGATCCCTACTACCAACCGAGGAACCGTACTGTTGGTGTTCTATTTTACGCATAGCAGGATAAGTGCTATTGAAAACTCCATTTGGCTACGCGAACAAGATGCTGGCTTCTCTGGCACAGGCGATACGCGCCTTATTCGGGGCTTGCAAGAGACCCGCAACCGCCAGCAAGATACCATTGTAATTAGCGGTTTGAAAGAAGGTGCTTCTTACACCTTTGGGCTGGACTATCGCGCTGGCGCATTATTAGCATCCAAATTTAATTCGGTGGCACTCCAGGAAGCCTATCGTTATACTTATCAAAGCGGAGCGAATCAACCATCCGAACCAGCAGATGCGCAAACGGAGCGCACCGATGTACCTTGTCAAAACCCAGATTTGCTAGTGCAAATAGGTACGGAAGGCTACTGCGGTGCAGAAAACAAGCCCGCTATCCTGATACAATGTGTTAATTGTCAAGGCAAAGAGTGGACTTTCAGCGTGGAGTTATTCAATAGCAACACCAATAGCGGCTGGCGCCCTTTACGCACCGATGGTGAATTTCAAAGCGCTGCTGGTAATGTTATGCGAACAGAACCACTTTGCACCACCTCCCCTGGCGTATATTATGCAAGAGTCATTGCTCGAGGCAAGAATTGTGCCACAACCGTAACCCACAACGTGGGAACACCGATAGCCGTGTTGGATCGCAACGTTCTGACTGAAAAATCACCCAACATGCCTACTGCGTATGAGACGGCACCCGCAAGAATCAGCGCATTGCCTGACACCTGCCTTGTGCGTGCCAATGCCCGATTGGTCGGTAATGTACTGCGCGGCACCGTAGAACTGGCAGCTCACTCTCCTTGCGGCGCGTTCCGTCCGTATGCAGAAGTGCAGTATGTGCACCCAGGCTATCGGGATATTGCAGGCAATCCTATTCCACTCAAAGCTGGCTCCATTACGCCATTCGAGTTCACTTTGGATAATCGTGATCTTGGCCGCAGTATTCATACGATTCGAGTAGTAACCTTTATTTCGCCAGAAGGCGGCGGCCAGGGTATTCCGATGGGGGCTTTTTGGGTAAGACCCGGTGATGCCGAAATACTGAGCGCCAAAGGTGCTTCAACCAACACGCCCCCAACGCCAACAGCATCGGTATCGGACTATAATTATGCCAGCAATAATAATACTGCTACATTGCCCGAAGACCCCATGCTATCGCAGGACATCCAAACGATTAGCGTAAGCGCCAGCGACCCTAATTGTAATCAAGTGCAAGATATTAGTTTGGTTTATTTGTCTGGGCAGCCCGAAAAACCGCTTTATATTTCTTGGCTCAACCCACGCTGCTGCCAGGAGGAAGGCTGCCGATATTCAATTTGGGCCGGCGCTACCCCCGAAAAATTGCGCCTGCTCATTGAAGGTAGCAAAAAAGGCTCCACTATTAAAGAAATTTTGAATGGTATCCTAGCCGATGATACCTACATTGAAATTGTAATTAAAACCCCAAACGGTAATCGAAAAGCCGCGTATGTGCTGGGCGAAGGCCCCAAATACGGTATTGAGGAGATATTAGAGTATCGTGACCGGCTCAAGCCACAAGTAAGTGACCCAATTGTGGGTGAACGCGACCTAACACCCAAAACACCAAACACGACGGTGGGTGGCGATCTCGCAGCGCGTGGCGTACCAGCGGAATTCGGAACGTTCAGCTATGAAAAGCCGCAACATCCGATTTCTAATTTTCAGCCTTGCAAATACGAACGGGAAGTGCTTATTGTGGGCAACCTACCAGCAAAAACAGGCGAACCGATAAAAATTCAATACAATTTTTCTGAAAAAGGATATCGCTACACCTTGTATCTGCAACCAGAAAACAGTTCGGAATGGGTCATTGCTCCAGGTACAAAAGAACTGCAAACCGCGCCATTATTCAGTTTTGATGCGACCCCCTGGCACGCTGGCAAATACATGATATTAGTGCGCAAAGCCGATTCGAGTTGGGGCTGTTTGGCTGCACCACTCGAAAAAAGTATTGAACTCAGTGTCCTAAAATAAAAATTAAGCGTAAATCAAGAATGGAAAGGGTTTCTGAGATATGTAAAATTTCGGAAAATCTTTATCTCTAAATCATATTTGGGTTTACAACATCAAGAATACGCTGTTTTTTTTATACGCTATTTTTCATTTTTTTATAAAATCGCAAAATGGCATAACCCCTTTATTAATAAATTTTTATGAGCCTTACTCTCGCATTAATTATACTCACAGCATTGGTATCGTTGCAGGCTTTTAATAGCTCTGTAGTCAGTGGTAAGCTATTATTCTATCCTTCCTGGATGAACCGGCACGGCGAATGGTATCGCTTTTTGACACACGGCTTCGTGCACGCCAACTGGGAGCATCTGTTGGTGAATATGTATGTATTGTACCTTTTTGGCGAGTTCACCGAAGCTCAGTTTGAAGCTCTTTTCGGTGTTGGGTTAGGGCGTATGCTTTTTGTTGTTTTCTACACGAGCGCCATCGTTATTGCTTCCATACCTTCGTATTTCAAACATCAGCACAATCCCTCCTATCGGGCAGTGGGTGCTTCGGGCGCTACTTCGGCGCTGGTATTTGCCTATGTGCTATTCAATCCTTGGGGTTGGTTTTTATTTCCACCGTTGCCAGCTATCTTGTTTGCCGTCGGTTATCTTTGGTATTCTTCTTATATGGAAAAGCGCGGCATGGACAATATTGGGCACAATGCGCACTTCTGGGGTTCGGTTTATGGTGTCATATTCTTGATTGTTACAGCGGCGGCCCTGCGCCCGGAATTATTGTATTATTTTGTTGGGATGCTGCTCAGCGGCCCCACGCCTCCGCCATTTTTTAATTAAGTTCTAAAATTTCACAAAGTATTTACTTTAAGATTTTTACGAATTAAACAATGTCAAATTGTAAATAACTTGCGATTTCGCTCAACGCTAATCGTTTGGCAACAACAGACCATGCAACCGTATGACCGACAATCCTTGGCAAACCCGCGCTGTACAAGAAGTGTACGACAACCCCTGGATTCGTGTAGCGCATCATGAAGTCATCAATCCAGCGGGTAATCCAGGCATTTACGGATTGGTGCATTTCAAAAACTTAGCGATTGGCATTGTACCCCTCGATGCGCAGCGACAGACCTGGCTCGTTGGGCAGTACCGATATGCCTTGAATGCTTACAGTTGGGAGATACCGGAAGGCGGCGGGGCGCTCGGGACAGCGCCATTGCTTGCTGCACAGCGCGAGCTGTTGGAGGAAACCGGATTGCAGGCCCAGCGCTGGACGCCTATTCTGGATATGCATGTTTCCAATTCCGTTACCGATGAGCGCGCCATAGCCTTTGTAGCTCAGGAACTTAGTATCGGAGTCGCGCAGCCAGAAGAAACGGAATTATTGCAAATTCGGCAGTTGCCTTTCACCGAAGCCATAGAGATGGTTATGAATGGCGTAATAACGGATGCACTATCGGTAGCTGCTTTGCTCAAAACGCAATTGCTCTTGCAAATAGGAGATTTGTAATATTACATTTTATCAAAATTCTTGCCTCTAAACACTTGACAACCAACCCTATTCATATAACTTTTGTCAACATTTTTACTATATCATAATAATCAGGATATGCCAGTGCATACAGCGAATTTTTACCATCGCGTTGCACCGTGACCACATCGCGGCTTTTCAAAATGCGTAAATGATGAGAAGCGACCGCTTGTTCGATTTGTAATTTGGTGTAAATATCCGTAACGGTCATCTGACCATTGTGATGCAATAAATCAATAATGGCAATGCGATAGGGATGCGCAATGGCACGAAGCGTTTCGGCACTGTTTTCTAAAAAGGTTTCGCTCAGATGGGTTTTCATCTTGCAAATATGCAGAAAAAACCGGACTTTTATGACCATTAGTCCGTCCACGATTTAAAATTCGCATACAGGCTTTGCGAGCTTGATGTTTTGATATTTGCGATGGAAAACACGATTGCTACCCGTATTCGCGATTTTCTGAAAATTTATCCGCCTTTCCATTTGCTGGATAAGAGCGAGCTTGAAGTGCTGGCGGCTTGGGCCGTGGTGCATTACAGCCAGAGTGATGCCGCTATATTCCGACAGGGTGAGTCTTTGCACGGGTACGTCTATGTGGTGCGCGAAGGTGCTGTAGGCCTATACCGTGAAACGGAAACGGAACGCACATTGCTGGAAAAATGCGATGAAGGCGATTTGTTTGGCATTCAGCCTTTGCTTTCGAAGCAACCCTACTTGTTTACCGCCATAGCCACAGAGGAATCCTTAATTTATGGATTGCGCGCTGACCTGTTGCGTCAGTTAAGTGAACAACATCCGCAGGTGGCATTCTATTTAGCCAGGAGCTATGCCAATGATTATCAGCGTGATCTGCCTGAAAACCGACGCGACCCACCCCAACTCCAAACACCTTTATTAATAGAAATACAACCCGTAAGCACGCGCCGTCACCCCGTCACCTGTACGCCCACGCATACGATCCGAGCGGCAGCCAACATCATGAGCCGAGAGGAAGTAAGCTCTATTATTGTAATCAACGAGCAACAACACCCTATTGGCATCGTTACGGATAAGGATTTGCGCAAGCATGTGGCAACAGGCCGGATAGCATTAGAAGCGCCTGTAACGGATATCATGTCTTACCCAGTGCTGACGATTGCCGCTGATGTCACCGTGGCGGATGTTCAGATTCAAATGGTCAAACACAGTATTCATCATCTTTGCATTACAGAAGACGGCACCGACCAAACGCCCGTAACCGGCGTCATCTCCGAGCACGATCTATTGGTGATTCAAGCCAACAACCCGGCTGTACTCATTCGCAACGCACGCCGCAGCCGTAGCGTGGTTGATCTGCGTCGCATTCGAGAAAAGTCGGAAAACTTGCTGGAAAAGTATATTCAGCAGGAGGTAAATATTTCTTATATTTCAACTATTATCACCGAAATTAATGATGCCATTGTCCGCCGCATTATAGAACTCAGCGAAAAAGAACTTTTAGAAAGCGGCCTCGCCCGCCCTGACGTACCATTCTGTTGGCTTTCTTTGGGCAGTGCTGGCCGCGAAGAGCAATTGCTGCGCACCGACCAAGACCATGCGTTGGTGTACGCGGATGTGCTGCCAACGCAAAACGACTCGGTAAAAGATTATTACCTCCAATTGGCAGGCAAAGCCGCCGCCATGCTGCATGAATGCGGATTCGAGTATTGCCCCGCTGATATGATGGCCAGCAATCCGCGCTGGTGCCTCTCACTTACTCAATGGAAAGCGCAATTCTCTGACTGGATCCGCAGCCCAACCAATGAAGCTATATTATATTGTACGATATTTTTTGATTATCGGGGCATCTATGGCGATACTTCCCTCGCAGAAGCGCTCACGGCACATATTTTTTCTGAACTTGATGTACAAAGCGTGTTTCTGCCTTTTTTAGCAAAAAATGCGCTGCAGAACCCACCTCCGCTTACTTTTTTTCGTGATTTTATGGTGGAACGCTCCGGTGAACACAAAGACGAATTTGACATTAAAAGCAGAGCTATGATGCCGCTTTGCGATGCCGCGCGCGTGCTCATCTTAAACGCACGTATTGGAAGCATTAATAATACTTTTCGGCGTTTTGAAAAATTAGCAGGGCTGGAACCACAAAACCGAGAGCTATACGAGCAAGCCGCCGATGCCTATGAATTGTTGATTCGATATCGTACCCTGCAAGGTTTGCACAATCGCGATTCTGGCCGTTTCTTTAAACCTTCGCAATTGTCCAAAACCGAACGCTTGCACTTACGCAATAGCTTTCGCCCCATTCGAGAGTTGCAATCATTGCTAAATATTCGATTTTTATTGGCTTATATTCAAAGATAATTTAATTTTTTAACATTTGAAAATAAAGGTTTTAACAACATAAATCTTGAATTCTGACGATTATGATACAAACACTGGATTTGCAATTTCTTGGAAAACCCGATACCGTTGCTGCTTTCCTGATAGAGACTTCCGAAGGCCCCATATTGTTTGAAACTGGCCCTCACTCTACGTATGCCAGCCTCCAGGCACATCTGGCTGCGCGTGGTCATAAGCCGGAGGATGTTCGACACGTATTTTTAACACATGTTCACCTCGACCATGCTGGTGCGGCCTGGGCTTTAGCGAAAGCAGGCGCCACCGTTTATGTGCACCCCTTGGGGCAAAAACATTTGCACAATCCCGACAAACTCTGGCAGTCTGCCAAAATGATCTATCAAGATAAAATGGAATTTCTCTGGGGTACCATAGAAGGGATTCCTGAAGCGCAGCTATATTCGGTAGCTCAAGGCGAGCATTTTCACATTGGTGGTGTGGACATTATCGGCTGGCATACGCCGGGTCATGCAGTGCATCACATTGCATGGCAGATCAAGGACAGTCTGCTGTGTGGCGACGTAGCTGGGGTTCGAATTCATAATGGCATCGTGGTGCCTCCTTGCCCGCCGCCAGATATTCAGATAGAGCACTGGCAAACATCTATTGAACTCATTCGTCAATTATCGGTCAAAACCCTTTACCTCACACATTACGGCGCCTACACCGATGTAGCCGAGCACTTAGATGCGTTGGAACGGCGTCTGCTGGATCGCGCTGCTTGGATGAAACCATATTATGATAATCAGACAGATATGCAGATGATTACCCCTTTATTTCAGCAATATGTACGAGATGAAATGATAGCGAGCGGCCTTACGGATGAATCGGTGTTAGAACAATATGAAAACGCCAACCCTGGCTGGATGAGCGTAGCCGGATTATTGCGCTATTGGCAAAAGCAAGCGCAATCAGGAGGCCGGTAAGAACCGTTTCCCGATATTGATTACTTTTTCCAGCAGCATTAGGTCAGGAAGAGACACGTCGGGTGCGTTTTTTAATTCTTCCCGATGTTCTTTCTGAGGCGCTTCCATTCGCGTTGGCTTCGACGTAGATAACGTTGTGCTTGGCGCAACGGTATTCAAATACACATACGACCCCAAGCTGGAAACGGCGATAAGAACCACTACAAGATACCGAGCATTTGACTTTTTCATTACGACCATTTTATTGCGATTCGCTCTATAAAATTAAACATAATTTGGCGATTATGTTCTCTTTACCGACGAATTTTTGTTTTTTAAAGACGAATAATATCCATTATCCTTCATAGAGACGGGGTGTGTTTTTAAAAGGTTGCAAAAAACGGCACATTTTTTAATAGAATTGAAAAATATAGCCGCATCATACGACCAGCAGCGCTATCAACCTTTGAGCACACGTTGCCCTTTCGGAATAGCAGCAATCAGTTTGCGGGTATAATCCGATTGTGGATTCGCATAGATGGCATCAGCAGGGCCATACGCTTCAATTTTTCCAGCATTCATTACCAACATCCTATCGCTCATCTGTTTTACTACCGACAGGTCGTGCGAAATAAAAATATAGGTGAGTTGATACAATTCGCGCAGTTCTAACAATAAATTCAGCACTTGTGCCTGTACAGAAACATCCAATGCCGACACCATTTCGTCGCAGATGATAAAGCGTGGCTGCAATGCTAAAGCCCTGGCAATACAGATGCGCTGCCGCTGCCCTCCCGAAAATTCGTGCGGATAACGCTGCAAATGAACTGCTCCCATTCCTACTGTCTGCAGTAAATCAATAGCCCGACCGCGGCGTTCTGCTTCGTTGTGCCCAATTTGGTGTACCCGCATCGGTTCTATAATTGCTTCGCCAATAGTGAGGCGCGGATTAAGCGATGCATAGGGGTCTTGAAAAATAATTTGCATCTGCCGCCGTAGCCTTTGCATTTCCTGATCCGAACAAGTGCTAAGATTATGCCCATCAAAATAAACCTGCCCAGCGGTAGGCGCTGTGAGGCCCAGTATAGCCCGGCCCAGAGTCGTTTTGCCGCAGCCGGATTCGCCCACCAAGCCAAGTGTTTCACCTGGATGCACCTCAAAAGAGACCCCATCTACCGCCTTAACGTAGTCCTTCGGTTGGCCCCAAATATTTTTTCGCACTGGAAACCAGACTTTTACACTTTCAACTTTTAAAATAGGTGCTTGCGTTTGCAAATGCTTCAAACGGTCGGCGCTATCCGAGGGGCTAATTTTTAAATGCTCAATTTTATCTTTAAAATTAGTGGCGCCCTGCTCCAAAAAATCACGTATCAAAGGTAAGCGGCGCAGCCGATAATCAAGTGCTGGTCGGCAAGCCAATAAGCCCTGGGTGTAAGGGTGCTGGGCATGTTGAAAAACATTTACTACCCTACCCTCCTCCACAATTTGCCCCTGCTGCATAACCAATACCCGATCGGCGATTTCAGCAATCACCCCCAGATCATGGCTAATAAAAATGATCGCTATGCCCAATTCTGTTTGTAAATCATGCAACAGATCTAGTATGGATTTTTGTACCGATACGTCCAGAGCGGTGGTTGGTTCGTCCGCAAGAAGAACAAGCGGCTGACAAGATAGCGCCATAGCAATCATAACCCGTTGCTTCTGCCCCCCAGAGAGCTGATGCGGATAGGCATCGTACATACGCTTTGGCTCTGGTAATTTTACCTTTTCGAACCAAGATAACACCTCCGATTTAGCCGCACGGGTATCCAATTTGCGGTGCAAGCGGATCGCTTCTGCCACCTGCTCACCGCAGCGCAGCACAGGATTAAGCGACGTCATTGGCTCCTGGAAAATCATCGCCAATTCATTACCTCGATATTGACGCATTTCGGATTCTGATAACTGCCGTAAATCTATTGCTTCTCCTGACGTATAATAAAAACGAATCATACCTTTCACTTCAACGCCGGTTGATGGCAATAAACGCATTAATGACAGGCCAGTAACGGATTTTCCTGATCCCGATTCACCTACAATACCAAGCGTTTCACCTCGATACAAATCAAAACAAAGGCCCCGCACAGCCTGCACCTTGCCGGTATCCGCGTGGAAAGTCACTTCTAAATCGCTGATTTCTAAGAGTTTATCTTGCAACAATTCCGATGTCATAACCTTATTTTAGAAAGGACGGCGTCATGCGCTATCTTGCCTTCAAGCGCTCAAAATACCATTTTTTGGGCAAGCAAATACTGGATTTTTCCTACATTTGTGTAAAATTCGATTAAAAAATGCCTATGAAAATGCTTTTCAGGCTGTGCTCGTTGGTCATGCTGTGGCAAGCCTGCGGCGGCCCTGCCACTACATCCGATACAGCAGCCACAGCGCAAACAATGTACACCCCGACTGACGATTCGGATGTCACTGCCATACCTTTGGATACCATGACGGACCCCGCCGTAAAAGCGAAACGAACCGTGCTGGATTATTACAATATGCTGGTTCCGCCTTATGATCCGGGTTACCCGCTGCAAGAAAAAAATGGCAAGTGGCGCACGCGGTCACGAATCACAGAGCAACCCATAAACGCTATTGTGGATATTAAAAATGGCTATATCGAAATAGAAGATGAAGGAACCGGCGGCGGTACGACTACTTGCCGGGTTGTACTTTTCCGGATGGCTGATGGTAATCCGATGATCGCTATTACCGAAACTTTTTTTGACGGGGTAGGGCTTACACAGGAGCGCTGGTTTCTGCGACCTGAAGACCCAAAACGCTGGGATTGGACCGATTATACCCTACGCACCATTACGGCGTTTGATTTCTTACCTCCTGACAATGCCGAAGAACCGGATATTGTGCAACGGCTTTTGCCGGTAACCATACAACTGCCTCGCCAAGGCACAACAGCTAAGGCCATAGTACGCACCGAACTGGAGTACGTCCATTGCCGAGAAGGCAGTGAATATATTGACTATTGTGGGCTATATAAACAACTGAAACGCAGGCAAATAGACCTAAAATGGAATCGGGAAAAGGGAAAATTTGAATAAAAAAAATCAGGCAACACGGCTACGCAAAGAAGGTATGCGAATCTCCGCCCGATGCAAATACAGTGCAACCACGCTTAGCACAAAGGTAATAACAGCCAAGGCGAACAGCTTGCCGCCATCATGATTAAAATTAATGCCTAAAATGGTCAGATGCGATAGAATAGCGCCGCTCATCACGCCTAAGCTACCTAACGCGCCCAACCAAGCCGTGCGCGGAATAAGTAACAACACACTGATAATCAACTCCATAACTCCGCTTCCGATGCGCCCCCAGGGTTCTACGCCCAGCATCGTGAATAGCATAACACTATCAGAATGGCCTGTGAATTTGAATAACAGCGTTTGCAGTAGAATAGCCGCTGCACCAATGCGGGCGATCCAAGAAATAGTGCGGGAAGTTGCATTACTCATTACCTTGGTTTTTACGTTTTGTAATAATTGCAGCGCAAAGTTGGCGTTTTATTATAGCTGATAACGTCGCTTGGCCGATATTTAAGTCTTTAAATGAATCAAAATGGATATTGAAACCTTTCGTGCTTATTGCCTTGCTAAAAAAGGCGTCGAGGAAACCTTTCCTTTTGATGACGTTACGCTCGTATTCAAAGTGATGGGCAAGATTTTTGCCATTACCGGATTGGATAATTCGACATTTACTGTCAACCTGAAATGTGACCCCAACCGTGCCATAGAACTGCGCGAGCAGTATCCCGAAGTGCAGCCTGGTTGGCATATGAATAAACAACATTGGAATACGGTATCTTTTGAAGGCAGCCTCGGCGATCGCTCACTAAAAGAATTGATTGACCATTCTTACGATCTGATTATCAAGAGCTTACCTAAAAAAATACGCCAAGAATGGGAACAGCTATGAGCGACTTTACATCATAAAAAACGCGATACAACACACATGCACCAGCAGCATTTTCACTACATCATTGTCGGACAAGGCATCGCTGGTACGCTATTGGCGCACCAGCTTTGGCAAGTCGGGCAACAAGTACTCGTCATAGACAATCAGCACCATGGCGCTTCATCGGCAGCTGCGGCTGGTATTATCAATCCCATCACCGGAAGGCGTTATGTGAAAAGCTGGCGCATCGAGGCGTTACTGCCTGCGGCCCAACGCACCTACGAAGCCCTGGAAGCGCTACTCGGCATTTCGTGCTACCATCCGCGGCGAGTGTTGCGCCCGATGTCGAACGCCAAAGAACTCAACGATTGGTTGCTGCGTAGCGCTGACCCCAGCTATGCCCAATATATCCTTGATGAGGCAGATATCGGCACTTACTGCGAAAAAATAAACCCCGCTTTTGGTTATGGTGAAGTACAACACGGCGCCCAGGCCAACCTGCCATTGCTCATCCGCCATTATGCCAATTGGTTAAAAACTGCCGATCGTCTTCACGCTAAAACGTTCAATTTCAACGACTTAGAGCTTTTGCCACAAGGTGTTAGGTACGAAAACATACGTGCAGATCGGCTTATTTTTTGTGAAGGCGCTGCAATGAAGAAAAACCCGTTTTTCAATTACCTACCAATGGGCGGCGACAAGGGGGAAGCGCTATTGGTACGCATTCCTGGCGCTGGTTTTGAAAAAATACTCAAACAACGCCTCTTTATCGTACCGCTCGGCACGGATGACCACTACTGGATAGGTGCTACCTACCATCCAAACTATACAGATGAATTACCTTCTGAAGCCGGCAAGTCATGGCTCCTAATGCAGCTACAGCAGCTACTGCGTGTTCCTTTTGAAGTGGTAGAACACCTGGCAGCTGTGCGCCCTACCGTGCGCGACCGCCGACCCTTGATTGGTCTGCATACTCAATGGCCTCAATTGGGCATTTTCAATGGCTTGGGCACCAAAGGCGCTTCGTTGGGGCCGTTCTGGGCAGCGCATTTTACAGAATTTTTACTGCATGGTACCGAGCTTGATGCCGAAGTGGATATCCGACGGTTTGATATTTAAATGATTTGCAAAGAAAAAAGTGATTTTTCATTAAAAATGTTATATTTAAGGCAAGTTTTAGCTATTTGTAAAAAAATCCACAAAGCACTATAAAAGAATAATTAATTTTAATAACTTATAAAGCGCTGATTATAAACGATTAGATAAAATAACGTGAGAAACTTATACACTTTGTATTCCTTATTAATTTTTACAACATCAAACACTGCACTACTTAAAACCCTCGTTTATGACACCCTTCGAACAACTCAAAGTTGAACTCAAAGAAAAAGTACCGCTCGGTATTGACATTGCGCTTCAAGCCCTCAAATCGGTTATTCCGAATAATGTTCCCCGTTATAATGAACTACTGATACTGGAAAGCCGCTATCAAAATTTGAACGAAAACCTTGTTGGCGGTTTGATGGAAAGGGAAAAAGCAGAGGTGGGATTTAATATTCTTCGAAAAGATATCCTGCTGTTTATCAGCGATTTAAAAGAAGATGACTTTGTAAAAGAACCCACAGAACAAGCAGCGCCAAAACCTCGTATGGGTAAAGTACTCAAGCGCATTCCGAATAAAATGCAGCTAAATAAAGAAGTGAAATGCGTGATTCGCGTAGCATTTAATGAAGCGCTACTGATGACGGGTCTGGAAGAAGATGCGAATGACGCTATAAAAGAGGTGCGCGTTGCCAATGTAATGAGCGTAGAAATGCTTGATCCATCTGAATCACAGGCTTTTTCAATTAAAGGTTTTTCTGAATCTATACAGCGTATTTTTGAGGATGACTTTACAGAATGGCTATTTTATGTAAAACCACTGCTGGAGGGCGAGCATGTGTTGCTTGTGAAAGTAGCCGTTGTAGAACTCATAGACGGTCGGGAACGCAAGCGCGAAATCGTGTTAGAGGAAATTGTGCAGGTAATAACCACCGCACCTGAAGCCACCTCAACGACTGCATTTGTAGAGACCGCTCATACCTTGGCAGTAGCAGGCGGCAAGGGTAAAAGCAGTAAAAATCAAAAAGCACGCGGAATTTTTGGCAGTTTTGGCATGAGTAAAGCGACCGAACTCTTAGTCGGATTGGCGGTGGTGGCGGCAATAATTGCCTATTTTTTGTGGCCTCCTGATAATCTGTTCGGTGGCGGCGGCAAGGGAAATTCTCGCAAAAAAGATACCGCTATCAGCCCACCGACATCGGAAGTTACGAAAGAAATAGAGCCGCAGAAAGACATCCTGGAGCAATGGGAAACCGTAAAAACTTCGGATAGCAATGCAATCAAGTCGTTCATAGAAAAGCATCCTGACTTCCAACCGGCTTTGGATTCATTAGAAACCTTGCGCTTGTATTTGGCTTACAAACAGCAGGGGGATTCGCTTCTTTTTATAATAGCTGGCGGCGTTTTGCCTAATAATTTTACATTATTACAAAAAAACAAGCCGTTTTTTACACAAAAACTAAATAATCGGGATGCTGTATTGAATATTCCTAATCTGAAATATGGTGTGTATGAAGCCCAATTGACAGACGCCACCGGCAAAAGTCAAACCATTAAGGTAGAATATAAAGCACCTTCACGCCCTACTACAATTACGCCCTCCTCAACGCCGACGCCCCCTAGAAACCCAACGCCAACGCCCCCTACACCTGCACCTACTATTGTTGACTTCAAGGACTTAGAAAGCCCGCCCATTTATCAAGGGTGCAACAAAGGAAACAAAAAACGGCAGATCCAATGTACCGAAAATGCGATTCAAAATTACATGCTTCAACAACTAAATCAAATGCCAGAAATTCGTAATAAAACCGCTGGAAGCCGTGTCAGCATTGTATTTATCGTACAAGAAGACGGGCGAGTAACAGCGGGGGCCATTACTACCGAGCAATCGGTGGCAGGTTTTAATAATAAAATAAAAAAAATTGTAGAGAGCATGCCGCGCTTTACGCCTGGCAAAGATAAATCGGGTAATTTAGTGTCTGCTCGTTATCTTTTACCGCTTCGATTTGAGCTGTAATGCATATGTTACCACCCTACATATCTAGGTGGTTTTATATGGTTAAGTCGCAGATAAACAATAAGTTGTCCGCGATGATGGGCGTGGTGATCATTGAGCAGGGTCAGGATTTGTCTTTTCGTCATTGGCCCAGCAAAAAAACGAACTGTTTCGCCGAGTTGCTGCGGTTGCAATCGAGACAAGGCCTGATCGGCATACTCAAACCCTTGTTGTAAAAGTAGTAAAATTTCTGCTTTGGTATAAGATGAATCCTTCCAATCTGCATCCATTTTAACACCGTCTAAATAGCTACTGCTCAGCCAGTTAACATTGCTAATAATATGTAATAACTGTTCGCTAAAGCGCATTTCATCTTCCATTGGCCGAAAATCATATTTTGCTTCCGGCATCATTTCAGCGATAGCCAGTGTATAGTCAGCGGCATTACGTAATCGCTGACGAACTTCTATTATATAGTCATCCGATTGTGCAGATAGCATCGTAACAGAAAAGAATAACATCATAAGAGAACTGAATGAATATTGCATTTTATTACATTTTATTGTTTATTATTAAAACTACTACATCATAACAAGCCGCTACCGATAGCAATGGCCAAAAATAAAAGCATAATAGCTACCGTAATCTGTACGAATTGTAGCGTTACTTTTTTTAATAATTGATTGCCGAGATACGCACCCGCAACGGCGGATAATGTTGCAAATAAAATGATATTTAGATTATCATAAAGCCCGACATGTAATAATCGAGTGGCATAAACACTCAGGCGCGTAAAGTCCACGAACGTAGAAACAACTACTGCGGTGCCAACGAAGGCTTCTTTGGAAAGCCCAGCCTTGATGAGAAAGGCGCTGCGCAATGCGCCCTGATTGCCAGAAAGCCCTCCAAAAAAACCGCTTAACAGGCCGCCCAAGAGAAGTTTGTTTCGATCAAATTGCATATTTTTAAACCGTGGTAATAAATCCATTAACGCGAAAATAATCAACAAAATAGCGATGACGAGCTTAATTGGCGAAACTTCAAAGGTTTTCCCAAACATTTCATATGTGTAAAATGCTTGTAAATCAGATAGTTGCAACAGCAACCAAGCTCCTGGAATAGCTGCTAACACTGCCGGAATGCCAAAACTCAGTAAGACATTCTTGTTAGCATATTTACCTACTAAAAATAATTTAAAAATATTATTAAAAAAATGCACCACTCCAGTCAAAGCAATGGCCAGTTCCACTGGGAAAAAAATCATCAACACTGGAGCCAAGATCGTACCCAACCCAAAACCAGAGAAAAAGGTAAGAATAGCCGTAATAAAAGCAGTAAAAGAAATTATGAAAATTTCCATAATAATTATAATATTATTTATTTGTATATTGCTTAAAAATTTAATTATTAAGCTATTTTGACCGAAACCGCGTATATTCGCTCATTAAAATTATGAACAATTCTCTTTATAATGTAATTAAGGCGTGCTAAGTTTGCAATATGCCAAGCGCATCAATCGTTAGATAATTAAAAAACCATGAAACGTTTTTACCTCCTTATTACATTGAGCGCATTGTATCTGCTGCACACTGCGTGCCCGGGTAGCACCAAAGATAACGATGAGTTAGATGTGCCGTATATTATTACTGATTTTAAAGACATCACTGTTACAGATGAAAGTGGGCTTATCCTTTCGAAGGACTCCAGCGACTGGATCTTGGATGCCCTATGGTCAGCTAAGGAAGCAGCCCTGTTCGATGTGATGTCCGTATATAAATTTTGCCCCATCGCCAATAATCAAGAGGTTGTACCGGCGTATCCCAATCCCAATAATGGCAGATTTTTCATGGGTCTGCGCGGTATGCAAGGATATAGAGTTACCCTTCATTTGGTTGATAGAAATCTTACATCCTTACGTCGTTTTGATTCATTCACGATTGCGCAAAATCAACCTTCTCTGTTTTTTGCATTAAATTTGCAGGACATCAATGCAAGCGACACCTTGCGGCTGTACTATCGCATACAACGAGAAGATGGGTGCGAGCTGCGTGGGCACGGCGACTTGCTGCTACGTTAGCGATTGGACAGCACCACATATCCCCAAGGATTTATCTCCATGGTCATGCCTTTGGTGATACTAACCGTGCTATTGGCAAACACATTTGTAAAGTCGCCTATTACATTTTTATCATTTAATGTAATACTTTGCGGTTGTTTACTTAGATTAAGTAATATAATAGCTTTGTGGTTGTTTTTTTCTCTATAAAAAGCAAACACGGCGTCATCTGCGCCTGCTTTGATCCGCATGGGTTCTCCCCCATCTGCGCCATTCCAAAGCGCTTGGTTTCGATGTTTTAGTTCTAATAGGGTTTTGTAAAAATTTTGTTTTGTAAAACTTCCCCATTCTATTTCATCTTTTTCAAAAAACTTTAATCGGCGATTAAAAGCAGCTTCCTGCCCGCTGTACATCAAGGGCATTCCATCGTATGTAAAAGCCAACACCGCCATGGCATCAACCGCTTCGCCCATGCGTTCGAATTCTGTACCGTTCCACGAATTTTCATCATGATTGGTTATAAAATTCATATGATATCCGGTAGTAAATAAACTGCGGTCTTTTTTATACCAAGTAGTAATGTCGCTGGCTTTTTTCTTGCCTTGTGCTATCTCATTCATCAAATGATGAAATGACCAGCCATAAGACATGGCAAATAACTCGTTGTTGCGGTGTGGTGGATGCTCGGCTTCTGCCAACATAAATACATCGGGGCGAGCAGCACGCAACTGGGGTATCGCCTCTTGCCAAAATGCATCGGGTACTTCGCTTGCCACGTCGCAACGAAAACCATCAATACCGATTTCTTTCAGCCAAAATATCATATCCGCAATCATGGCTTTGCGCATTTCAGCATGGTCATAATTGAGGTCTGCTACATCCGTCCAGCCCCAAGGCTCGCCCGTTTTGGGGTCAATCGGATCAATAATTTCACCCTTATCATTTTGTGTATAATATTCTGGATGATCGGTGATCCAAGGGTGATCCCAGCCCGTATGATTAGGCACCCAGTCGAGTACGACTTTCATACCCAGATCATGCGCTTGGCGTAGCAGCGTCTGAAAATCTTCTATGGTGCCGAATAGCGGATTCACTTTGGTAAAATCAGCCACTGCATAATAGCTGCCTAAGGTTCCTTTGCGTCGGGCTTCGCTGATTGGGAAAATTGGCATAAGCCAGAGGATATCTACGCCCATATTGCGCAGGCGGGGCAGGTGCGGAGCGAATGCATTCAGGGTACCTTCTGGGGTGTACTGCCGAATATTTACTTCATAAATATTGGCACTTTTAGCCCAATCGGGTGAAGCTGCTGAACGCTCAGCATTGACAACAGCGACCAGCGTTTCCTTTTCGCGGCAGGCAACTATAATAATTACCAAAATTATTATAATAACCAATATACTTCGTATCATGTGAAAGGTATTTTATTCATCGCCAAACTGCTTTTTCGTTGGCGCGGTTAGTAAGTTAATAGCTTTTACCAAATCACCATATACAGTTGCATAATCCTTGATGCCCACCCAGGTCATTTCATCGCCCGATGGCGATTTTTGTTGTATTTCCCAGCCGGCATCTTCGGTGTCATCCGTAGCAGAATCAATAACAAAAGCAGCATTATCACCATCTTTATACAACAATCGCCAAGTACCGTAGCCGGTCTGCTCGCCCCAGTGTCCATTAGCAAATGTGCCATCCGGCTTGAAGCGATACCATCGCCCGCGATTGGCTTTGCCGCCTTCAAAATCTTTAAAACTAATGTAATATTCGATCACCCAGAAATTATTCATGAGCAATTTTTCTTCTGGCGAATCACCTGCGGCTTGCGCGGGCGCTGCCGACCCAGATTTGACCGCTTTACCCTTGCCGCCTGCTGCATCTGTATTACAAGCATATAAAAGTAACAGCGCCAACATGCTGCATAAAAAATATTTCATAAGCCGTTGTTTAAATAAGTCATGGATTATTTACAATCCATTATTCTACAATATTTAAAACCCTAAAAATCAATGTTTTATAAGGGTAAAACTTTTCTTTTTTGGAAACAAATGCTTCATCTTTTGTGCATTGGCGTACCCCTGCGGGGTTAATGTTTTACTGTAATATGATTATTTCCCAGCACGGTATGCAATTCATCATACACTTTTAGTGAGAGTGGTTGTGTGGATAAATTGACGATGCGGGTTTCGTGCTGCTGCACTTGTACCTGCACCAACCACCCCCGAAAGCGAATTTTGAAAGCATAGGATGACCATTTTTTAGGTATAAAAGGATGGAATTGCAAGGTGTTGTCGTCATACACGCGCATACCACCAAAGCCTTTCACGACGGACATCCAGGTGCCGGCCATACTTGTGATGTGGCAGCCGTCTTCGGTATCGTTGTTATAATCGTCGAGGTCGAGGCGGGCGGTGCGGAGGTACATTTCGTAGGCTTTTTCCTCTTTGCCGAGTTTGGCCGCCAAAATTACATGCACACAAGGTGATAGGGAAGATTCGTTTACGGTGCGGGGTTCATAAAAGTCGAAGTTGCGCCGAATAGTATCTGTATCGAATTGATTTTCAAAGAAATACAAGCCTTGCAGCACATCTGCTTGCTTAATGAATACCGAGCGTAAAATGCGATCCCACGACCAGTTTTGGTTAATTGGGCGCTGCGCCTTGGGCAGGTCATCAACGATAAGCAGCTCTTTATCCAAAAAGCCTTCATGTTGCACGAAGATACCAAGTTGCTCATCTTCAGGAAGATACATTTTAGCAATAATATCCTTCCATCGGTTGGTTTCGGTATAGTCGTAAAATTTGATACGTTCTTCTAATGCTTTGAAAGCCGGAGGTGCTTCGTTTTTGACGTAGTTGATGGCTTCGAGCGTGTATTGGAGACACCAAACAGCGATAAAATTGGTGTACCAATTGTTATTTACATTGTTTTCGTATTCATTAGGCCCCGTGACGCCGTGCATCACATACTGCTGCTTGCGTTCAGAAAAATGCACCCGCTGCGACCAAAATCGAGCAATACCGATGAGCACTTCCAAACCGTACTCAATGAGGTATTTCTGCTGACCGGTGTAGCGCACATAATCATAAATAGCATAAGCAATAGCGCCATTTCGGTGTATTTCTTCAAACGTAATTTCCCATTCATTGTGGCACTCCTCGCCATTCATAGTGACCATCGGGTATAGGGCCGCGCCATCCGTAAAACCCAATTTTACTGCATTTTCGATGGCTTTTTCTAAGTGTTTGTACCTGTAAATCAGCAGATTGCGTGCTACGCGCTCATCAGCAGTGGCTAAGTAAAACGGCAAGCAATATGCCTCAGTATCCCAGTAAGTGCTGCCACCATATTTTTCACCGGTGAAACCCTTGGGCCCGATGTTTAGGCGCTCATCTTCGCCGGTATAGGTTTGATATAATTGAAAAATATTAAATCTAATCGCCTGTTGGGCAGATACATCGCCTTCAATAACGATATCTGCTTCTTCCCACTTGGCGGCCCAAGCGGCGGCTTGCTCGGCCATCAAAGTATCAAAACCCTTATCGTATGCGCGTTTTACAGCATCCTTGCAACGCTCAAGGAGGGCTTCTTTTTCATAATTTAAAGACGACACATTCGCCGCATATTTATATACAATGGTTTCTTCGCCTTCGTGGCAGGCCAGATCAACCGTGCAGGATGCAAATTTTTCGCGTTGTTTACGAAAGGATACGAAGTCCAGTTCTTCTCCATTCTGATAAATAGAGAATTTCATGCCTGTGCAAACTTGAAATTCCGTTTTTTTGGTTTCAGCGAGCACGTAAGCTTGGCGGCGTTTCACCTTTCGGTCCATGTCCACCCAGAATTTTTCGCCATAATTAGAATCCTGGTTAATTACATCGGCGTCTATATAAGGAATAACCGTCAATGTCCCAGAAAAATCGAGCGGTGTGATGGCATAGCGAATGGTGCCAATTTCATCGTCAGCGATACTGCAAAACCTGCGAGCTACCACTCGTACATGCCGTCCGCTTTCTAAGCGCGCCACAAAACTGCGCTCCAGCCACCCTTCGCGCATGTGAAGCACCCGCCGAAATTCCTGCACTTGGCACTTGGCTAAATCGAGTTCTTCTCCGTCAAGTAGTACATGAATGCCAATCCAGTTGGCAGCATTGAGCACTTTAGCGAAATACTCTGGATAGCCGATCTTCCACCAGCCCACGCGGGTTTTATCAGGATAGTAAACCCCAGCAATATAGCTACCTTGCAGAGAGTCGCCGGTGTATTTTTCTTCAAAGTTAGCGCGTTGCCCCATGCGGCCATTGCCAATACTGAACACGCTTTCGCTAATGCGATTGTGCTCAGGATTGAACCCTTCTTCTATAATGCGCCATTCGTCGTGTTGTAAATAATTTTTCATAATGATGAATAGATTGGCTATTTTGATAAGGTCTTCGTTACATTTTTGTAATCATTATTCCTTTACTATGCACTCCATGATGGTCTCCAAGGTTTGTCCAATAAAATTAGGCAACACCGCATGTGCGTGCCCCAAATTATCGGGGCTGCCAATGCCCACTGCATAGAAACCGCCATTGAGCGCAGCCTGTACACCAGTAGCTGCATCCTCAAAAACAATACTCTGCGCCGGTGATACGTGCAGGGCCGCTGCCCCCAGCGCAAATACCTGCGGATCGGGTTTGCTACGAGTAGCCTTATTGCCATCAATGATAATTTCGAAGGTATCCAATAATCCAATGCGTTCTACGACCGTAATCGCGTTTTTACTGGCCGAGCCTAATCCGATGCGCACCGCACGCTGCTGCAAGTCTTCCAAAAATGGCATGACGCCTTCCAGTATATCCGCCGGACTCATATCTTGCAAATATTCTTTATACCACTCGTTTTTACGGTCGGCGAGTTCCACTTTGCGCGCTTCATCCAATTGTAGGCCGCCCCATTGCAAAATCAATTCCAGCGATCCCATGCGGCTCACGCCTTTTAATTGCTCGTTTTCCTGCTCTGTGAAGTCAAATCCCAATTCGTTCGCTAAGCGACGCCAAGCCAGAAAATGATATTTGGCAGTATCCACAATGACGCCGTCGAGGTCAAACAAACAGGCATGTATCGTCATTTTACTCATTCGGTTGCGCTTTCGTAGCGGATTTTATCAAAGCTTTTTCTGGCGGCTAAGATAAAATTTTTCAATGCATCCCGAAAGGAATTTGTATTTTGCCTTATACAATTCATTAAAATCACTTCAAAATACAATTCAATTGGCGCATATGCGTTTCAATAAAGATTCATCCAGCCCCAGGTAGTGAGGCAGAATGTATGATGATTTTGAAAAATGGACAATGAGGCGTAGC
>CALMSP010000014.1 GCA_937872405.1 uncultured Saprospiraceae bacterium
ATTTTATTTGCCACTATAATTTGAACACCAGAGCATTACATTTGTAGCACTACCACTTTGATTTTTGCCTAAGACACCGTTTTTTTATTATCCAAATAATTCACAAAAGTAGGCAATGGGCAAAAGGGATCCGGTTGGGTTAAGAAATATTGACCTCTTTACTTTTTCGTTTTACATAGCACTGGTAGCGCTGGGCTGGATTATGGTATTTGCGGTAAGCTACAGCCGCGAATGGACAAACACTGATGTTAGTTTCTTTGCAACCTCTGCGGGCAAACAAACCATCTGGATCGGCATTTGTGCTGTGGTTTTTGCGTTGATCTTTATAGTGGACTGGAAGTTTTGGCAAACTTTTGCCTACCTTATTTACAGCATTGGCATTGTACTGCTGGTGGCTGTACTCTTTTTTGGCAAAAATATTAAAGGTGCTACCGCCTGGTTTGCCTTTGGTAGTTTTTCATTTCAGCCGTCAGAGGTAGCTAAGTTCGCCACTTGCTTAGCGATGGCTACTTTTCTGAGTCATTATCGCACCAACTTGAAGGAAACGCGCTCGCAACTTATTGCTTTGGGGCTACTGGGGTTGCCAGTGGGGCTGATCATGTTGCAACCCGACGCTGGTTCGGCCATTGTTTTTCTATCCTTTTTTCTGGTCATGTATCGGGAAGGGCTGTCGCCAGTATTTTTTATTGTAGCTTTTTGCGTTGGATTGTTATTCATTTTAGGACTAATTGTATCTCCGTATTATATAATCTTAACATTGGCCGTCATTGGTTTATTTATTTTAGCATCCCGATTTCGGGAAAACCGCTACTGGTTGCTATCGGCAGGAGCCGTCAGTTTTGGTGTTGCATATGCTATTAAAATGGGTTTCGTCAAATCTGCACTGCTAGTGACACTTTCGCTGCTGTTAATTGTAATGATAACCCAATGGCTGCAAAATAGGGGTCGGGTGGCCAGTTTGTTGTTAGTGACAATCGTAGTAGGGTCAGGTATTTCGTTTGCTTCCAATTTTGGTTTCAATAAAGTGCTAAAACCGCACCAGCAAGATCGCATTAATGTATGGCTTGCACCTTCCAAAGCGGATCCACGCGGTTCTTTGTACAATGTATTTCAATCCAAACTTGCCATTGGCTCTGGCGGCTTACAGGGAAAAGGCTTTTTGCAGGGTACACTCACTAAACTTAATTACGTACCTGAACAATCTACTGATTTTATTTTTTGCACTATTGGAGAAGAGCATGGATTTATCGGTAGTAGCGGCATGATTTTGCTATTCTTGTTTTTTATGTTTCGCATTACCGTAATTGCCGAAAGGCAACGCTCCAATTTTTCCAGACATTATGCGTATTGCGTAGCTGGTATCTTGTTTATTCACTTTTTCATTAACATCGGCATGACCATGGGGCTGCTTCCAATTATTGGTATTCCATTACCCTTTATCAGCAAAGGAGGTTCTTCCCTACTTGGCTTCACGGTGATGATTGCCGTTTTATTAAAATTAGATAGCAACCGCTATAAAATTTGAGCCAATACCTTGTTCCAATTTACACTTGAACATACCGACCCACAGTCCAGTGCACGCGCCGGACGACTCGAAACGCCGCACGGCGCCATCGAAACGCCAATATTCATGCCGGTAGGTACAGCCGGTAGTGTAAAAGGGGTACACATAGCCGAATTAGAAACCGTCGTGAAAGCTCAGATTATACTCGGCAACACGTACCATTTGTACCTGCGGCCGGGTATAGAAATACTCGAAAAAGCGGGCGGTTTGCATGGTTTCAATAGTTGGCAGGGCCCTATACTGACCGATAGCGGCGGATACCAAGTGTACTCTCTTAGCCATCAGCGCAAAATTCGAGCGGAAGGCGTCACGTTTGTCTCTCATATTGATGGTTCTAAACATGTATTTACGCCTGAAAATGTGATAGATATACAGCGAAGCATTGGAGCGGATATTATAATGGCTTTCGATGAGTGTCCACCTTATCCATCTGATTATACGTATGCTAAAAACTCCATGGAACTCACGCACCGCTGGCTCATGCGATGCATGACACATTTCAACCATACGCTACCACGATACGGGTATGATCAAGCCCTTTTCCCTATTGTGCAAGGGAGTAGCTATCAGGATCTGCGCATGGCTTCCGCCGAAACGATCGCCGGATTCGATGCAGTTGGCAATGCCATCGGCGGGCTTTCCGTGGGCGAACCCCCTGAAATGATGTACGAAACTACCGAATTGGTATGTAGCATACTACCAGCCAACAAGCCCCGCTATCTGATGGGTGTGGGTACCCCCGTCAACATACTGGAGTGTATTGCACTGGGCATTGATATGTTTGACTGTGTGCTACCTACGCGCAATGCCCGACATGGACTGCTCTACACCGCCAATGGCATTATCAACATCAAAAATGCACAATGGAAAGATGACTTTAGCCCAATAGACACCGACAGCCCAGCGCCCACCAGCCGTTACCATTCTAAAGCCTACCTCCGCCACCTCCTGCATAGTCAAGAATTATTAGGTATGCAAATTGCTACACTGCACAATCTGAGCTTTTTTCTTTGGTTAGTACGTGAAGCCCGAGTGCGTATTCAAACCGGCGACTTCTTGGCTTGGAAAAACCAGATGGTGCAACAGATGCAGCAAAGGCTCTGAGTTGGCTCTATCGTTTGTAGCCAATATCAAAATTTGGTTTAATTTTCAAAAACCCTCCACCAAGCACTTGTAAAAGTCTGCTGGAAGTAGCAACTTGCGCTGCTAAGTAGTATCCAATATCACACAACAACCATCTTCTGAAAAGATGCTAAAAACGATTGACCGGTATATCCTGCGGAAATTCCTTACCACGTTTTTTTTTACCGTTCTCATCTTTACGATGATTGCAATGGTCATTGATTTTAGCGAAAAAGTGGAAAAATTTATTGATGAGCCAATCACAAAAAAAGAAATTATACTCGACTATTACCCCAATTTTATACTGTACATTGGTGGTTTGCTTTGGCCATTGTTTACCCTTATCGCCGTGATCTTCTTTACGTCCCGCATGGCAGGTAACTCCGAAATCATATCCATATTCAATGCTGGCATTAGCTATCGCCGCTTTATGCGTCCATACATTATTGGCGCAACCCTACTGGCCTGCATGAATTTATTGGGTAATCATTTTGTAGTGCCCAATGGCAACAAGAAAATGTTCACGATTATTTACACCTACATTTCTAAAAACAGCGACAAAGGGCAAATACAAAACATACACCTTTTTGTAGCGCCAGATACTAAAGTTTATATCCAGTTTTACCGCAAACGAGACACGATCGCACGTGATTTCCGCTTAGAGCACTTCCAAGACAACCGGCTGGTGTCCATGTTGAAAGCTGCTTCTGCGCGTTGGGTGGGGCCACCCGGCAAATGGCAGTTAGATGATTATGAAATTCATACCTTCCATGGCATTGACGAAGAGCTGATCGTAGGAAGAGGCAAGCAATTAGATACGATTATCAATCTTACTCCTGACGACTTTGTGGACTACAAAGAGCAGCATACTATGATGACTACCCCAGAGCTTAAAAAATACATTAGCCTTCAAAAAAGTAGGGGTGCGGGCAACACCAAAAAATATGAAGTAGAACGCTACAGGCGTACCGCCGATGCCTTCACTATTTTTATCCTCACAATCATCGGCATGTCCATTGCTTCGCGCAAGGTACGCGGGGGCATTGGGCTGCATCTGGCTATGGGTATCACGCTGGGTGCCGTGTTTATTTTTGTCTCTCGATTTTCCATCGTATTTTCTACCGGGCAGATCATTCCACCCTTATTGGGTATGTGGATGCCCAATCTAATCTTTTCCTTTGTAGCAATCTGGTTGGTGAGCCGCGCACAGAAGTAATGGCATCGGTGTCGCCTTTAGAGCATGTTTAAATTTCATACTTTGGTCTGCAAATGTTCATCTATGGAACCTCACTTTGCCTTTTTCTCGCTCCGTAGCGCTGCTATGCAGCTCAAAAAACGCTTCGTGAGAACCCAAATCTGATCATTTTCGACTTCAAAAACGAATTTTAAACATACTCTTAGCGTTACACGCACTTGTTATGCTCTTTTTGCTCAGAACTTTCAATTATTACTGAAAGAAAAATAAGTTTAAGGTTTTATTAACTTTTTTATAAATAATTGAAAATCAATACTTTGAAATAAAAGTTGATGTCAAAACATTGATAGTGGCGAAAAAATCGTCTGGAATATTTGTTTTTTGTTTAACAAAGTCTTACTTTTGATTCAACAATTAGACAATCGCTTTTGAAAGGTTAAACAAAACAAACCATACTGCCATGTCTCCTATTGAATTTGATGCCAAACTCAACCAGATGTCTGGTCTATTAAATGCCTTTGCCTACAATCTGACCAAGAATGTAGAAGACGCCAAAGATCTATTTCAGGAAACCGCTTATCGTGCTATTACCAACCGAGATAAGTTCCTGCCTGGAACCAACTTCAAGGCATGGCTATTCACGATCATGAAGAATATCTTCATCAATAATTATCGGAAGAAAACAAAAGCTAACACGATCATGGATTCTACTGATAATCTGTTCTATCTGAACTCTGGCGGCGCTACCATTTCCAATCGTGGTGATGCTAATATTCTGATGACAGAATTAACAGGCATGGTAGATAAATTGGATGATAGCATAAGAATTCCTTTCCTGATGCATTACCAAGGTTATAAATATCAGGAAATTGCCGATTACCTTGATTTGCCACTCGGCACTGTAAAAAGTCGTATTTTCTTTGCCCGCAAAGAGCTGAAAGACATGATCAGCCAATACTACCAGTCGGCAGAATCAGAGCTTATTGATACTACTTTAGATTAAATGGTGAAATTAAATAATATCAGATGGCGGCATGGGGCGTATCCTGCCGCCTTTTTTTGTTTAACTTTATCCGGGGCATATATTGGAAAGTGATATTGGAGTGCCTCACAAATCAGTTTTTCAAACACGCTATAATGGTACTTAGTGTTCCTGAATCCACACTACTTTTTTTTCGTGCCGCGTTACTCAATTGGTATGCTCGCAGTCATCGCCCGCTACCCTGGAAGGGTATCACCGATCCTTATCTGATATGGCTTTCAGAAATTATATTGCAACAAACTCGCGTCGAACAAGGGCTCCCTTATTTTGAGCGCTTCCAAGCCGTTTATCCGGATGTGCATGCGCTTGCCGCCGCACCAGAGGATGACATTATGAAAATGTGGGAAGGGCTGGGCTACTACTCGCGCGCCCGTAACATGCATGCCACAGCAAAGTATATAGCCCATGAATTGGGCGGTGAATTTCCCAGCACCTATGAGCAAATCCAAGCGTTGCGTGGCGTAGGGCCTTATACCGCTGCAGCAATTGCCTCTTTCGCATTCGACTTGCCCCATGCTGTACTTGATGGCAATGTATTTCGGGTGTTGGCTCGATTCTTGGGTATTGACGTACCCACTGATAGCACCACGGGCAAAAAAATATTTCAATCCTTGGCACAAGAAGCGCTTGACTCGTTGCAACCTGGCCGTTATAATCAAGCCATCATGGACTTTGGCGCTACGCTATGCACGCCCCAACAGCCGCGCTGTAGCGCATGCCCGCTGCAAGTACAATGTGTTGCTTATCAACAAGATAGGATTGATCAATTACCTGTAAAATCCAAATCCCTCAAAAAGAAAATTCGCTACTTTCATTATCTGGTCGTACAAACCGATACGCAAACCTTGCTACACAAGCGAACAAATAAGGATATCTGGCAAAACTTACATGAATTTCCTTTAATCGAGCTTACCTCTGTAACTACCGATTGGCAAACCCTGAGCAGTATGCCACTCTGGACGCAACTCTTCGGCACTACTGAAGTGCAACTCACCGGACAGCGCCATTTCAAACAGGTGCTTACACATCAAATCATCCACGCTACGTTTTGGGAAATAGCCGCGCCCGACAGTGTGCTGGTGCATCAGACCGACTTTGTAGTGACGGATCGAAAAAACTTGCGTAAATTTGCGTTTCCGAAGATTATTGATTGGTATTTACAGGATGATTCTCTATATTTAAACTTGCTTTAGGGGTCAACCTGGCGCTCAATCAAATCGTTTTTGAAGAAAAACATAATCCAAAATGGTCAATCGTGTAATTCTGATTGGTAACCTGGGGCGCGACCCCGAAATTCGCCGCTTGGAAAATGGCGCGGTGGTAGCTAAATTCCCTATTGCAACCAATGAAAACTATAAAGATAAAAATGGCGAGTGGCAATCACAAACCGAATGGCATGATGTAGTAGTATGGCGCAACCTGGCGGAAAGAGCCGAAAGTACCTTAAAAAAAGGTGCCTCGGTGTACGTAGAAGGTAAGCTCACGCACCGTACTTGGCAGGACCAGGATGGCAACAACCGGCGCACCACCGAAGTGGTAGCCAATTACTTCCGAGTACTCGGCAAACGGGAAGGCACCGACAGTTCGCGTTCTTTTCCCAGTGCCCTTGATGAACCTCCTGCTTACAGCGGTTCGGTGAATGATGTTCCGACAGAAATGCCTAATACTGCCGATGATGATTTGCCGTTCTGATTGTAAATACGTAAGCGGCAAAGCACGCCGCTTATCGAATGGTTTCACCAACAGCAGCTTAATTGGAAACAGAACCTGATAGCCCGATTCCGTTGAATTACTGTCTTTTGCTATTCGCTCAGGCTCCGCCAGAAGCGCTGATCGGCTTACTGGGCGTCATAGCTTTGCTCATCTCGTCCGGTTTTATTTCCGCATCGGAAGTCGCTTATTTCTCCCTCACGCCCAACGATTTAGATAAACTAAGTACCGATCGGCATCATAGTATCAAGCGCATCTTTTGGTTGAAAGACCAACCCCGCCGGTTGCTGGCAACCATACTTATTGGCAATAATTTTGTAAATATTGCCATTGTTATTTTATCTGAATTTGTACTCCGCCAGCTGTTGCCAGAAAGCACATTTCTGGAATGGTCAAAAGGGTTAATGGATTTGCTTGGCATCGCCAATGCTGATACCTATGAAATAGTGCTGGCCAATGTTATCAGCTTTACCATTACGGTCGTTGGTGTTACTTTTTTATTAGTGCTATTTGGTGAAATAGCGCCGAAAGTTTATGCCCGACGCAACAATATTGGGTTGGCCAAAGCCATGTCGGGGCCTTTAGTCATCATGATGCGTATATTCAAACCCCTTAGCTCTTTATTAGTCAATTCTACTCGGTTTATTGAAACCCGCCTTGCCCGTTCTACTCAAAAGACCAGCGCCGCCAGCAAAGCCGATATAGATGAAGCCATAGAACTAACCGTGAGCAACGAAAAAAATAACGAACAAGAAGTAGATATTCTGAAGAGTATTGTAAAATTTACGGATGTGACTGCCCGACAAATTATGACCTCGCGCGTGGACGTTGTAGCCGTAGATGTCAACGAGGATTACCAAGAACTACTGCGCACCGTCAGAGAATCAGGGTATTCTCGTATTCCTGTATATGAACAAGACCTCGATAACCTGAAGGGCATTCTATATGTAAAAGATTTGATCGGCCATTTGCATGAAGCGCAAGATTTTAAATGGCAAGACCTCATCCGAACCAATGTAATGTATGTGCCGGAAGCAAAAAAAATTAGTGACTTATTGAAAGAATTTCAAAAACAGCACCTGCATATGGCCATTGTGGTGGACGAATATGGCGGTAGCTCAGGGATTGTTACGTTAGAAGATATTCTGGAAGAAATTATTGGCGATATTCAGGATGAATTTGACGACGAACCCGAAATTGTATATCGAAAATTAGATGATTTTAACTATTTGTTTGAAGGCAAAACCTTACTTAACGATGTTTATAGGATCACAGGAATCGAAAATGGCATCTTCGATTTTATAAAAGGTGACGCCGATTCTTTGGCAGGGCTGATTCTGGAGCTTCATGGGCAAATCCCTAAAAAAGATACCGAAGTCACATACAATCATTTTCGATTTAAAATCGTTTCTGTGAACAAACGTCGCATTGAGCAGGTGCTTATTACACTGCCCAAATCGCCCCAATCACCTGTTAATTGACTAAAAAACAACTACTTACAAAAGCAAAATGGTTAGAATATTATTTCATATAATAGCGGTTACACTTCTTTTTTCTGCCTGCAGTAGTGCTCCTGTCACACCCAAGCCCCGCGCTTATCCGCGCGTGATTTATCCAGAGAAGCAATATCAAGCATTCGATGAGGATTACTGTCAGTTCACATTTCAATATCCAACGTATGTAGTTGTACAACAGGATACTTCTTTTCTTGGGGAGCGCCCGGCGCATCCTTGCTGGTTTGATTTGTATATACCCGATTTTGATAGCCGTTTACATTGCAGTTATTACCCCATCAGCAAAAGCAACCCACTTGAAAAATTCAAACAGGATGCTTTTGAGATGGTGGACTGGCACAATCGAAAAGCAAACTATATTGAGGAGTTGCGCATACAACGCAATAATGGCGTGGCTGGCTATGCTTTTCTTATAGAAGGGCCTGCCGCCTCGCCGGTACAATTTTACCTGACTGATAGTACCCGCCATTTTTTGCGTGGCGCCTTGTATTTTAATACGCGCGTCAACCCAGATTCCTTGGCGCCTGTCCTGGAATTTGTCAAGGAGGACATCCTAAAAATGATTGACACCTTTGAGTGGAAATCTTTAGCTAAGAACCAATAGCACTTTATCAATCATCATTCTCACTGGCGGCGTCATCATCATCTGATACGGCAGCCTTCCTCGATGTAGTGCCTGCTCCGCTATTGAGCTTATCCTTTATTTTTATCTCAATTTCTTTGGCAACCTCCGGGTTATCATCAAGGAATTGTTTAGCAGATTCCCGACCTTGCGCGATTTTTGCACCACCGTAGCTGTACCAAGCGCCACTTTTCTGTATTACCTCCTGATCCACACCCATGTCAATGATTTCGCCATTTTTGGAAATCCCTTCGCCAAACACGATATCAAATTCGGCTACCCGGAAGGGCGGAGCTACTTTATTTTTCACAACTTTCACTCGAACGTGGTTACCAACGATGTTGCCATCTTTGTCCTTGATACCAGAGCCGGTTTTGCGAATATCCAAGCGAATGGAAGCATAAAACTTTAGGGCGTTGCCTCCTGTGGTCGTTTCTGGATTGCCAAACATGACGCCGATCTTCTCGCGCAATTGGTTGATAAAAATACAACAGCAGCCGGTTCGCCCAATGGTTGCGGTCAGCTTGCGCATAGCCTGCGACATCAAGCGGGCCTGCAATCCCATTTTGGAATCCCCCATTTCTCCTTCAATTTCGCCACGCGGTACCAGCGCTGCTACCGAGTCAATCACGATAATATCAATGGCGCCCGAACGAATCAAGTTTTCCGCGATTTCAAGCGCTTGCTCTCCGTTATCAGGTTGTGAAATCAAAAGATTTTCTGTATCCACCCCCAATTTTTCTGCATAAAACCGATCGAAGGCGTGCTCAGCATCTATAAATGCAGCTATTCCTCCCTGTTTTTGGCATTCTGCAATGGCGTGAACAGCCAGCGTAGTCTTACCGGATGATTCGGGTCCATAGATTTCTACTACCCGCCCGCGTGGAAAGCCGTTGATGCCTAACGCAATATCCAAACCCAAAGAGCCGGTTGGAATGACTTCTACATCCATCACCTGTTTGTCGCCTAAGCGCATGATGGTTCCCTTGCCGTAGGTTTTCTCGATACGATCAACCGTTGATTGCAAGGCTTTGATTTTGGCTTCTTTGTCTTTTGACATGGATCAAATTTTTAAAAACTTTTTGTTTTTTAATACGCAAATATAATGGTTTTTGTTTTAAAAAACAATGGTCGCCTCATTTTTCTTGCGCGATAGGGCTAAAAAAAATAACACGGCGCCCATGAAACCCCGAAAACATATGAAATACAGCCTTTTACGAGAAGTGTTGTGTATTTGCGCAGGCGTTATAAAGCACGAATATGCGCTGCTATAACAAAGGTAAGCATTTGATAATAAGATGCAAATATTTATGCAGCCGGATTCCATGCTGCAAGATGAAGCCTAATAAAAAATTGGAGTGAGCTATGAGCCGGTCCCTAACCCCCCGTTGAACCAACCCCGCTCACTCCCTTCTAAGACCATTGCTGGCCAAAGGTTTTGTTGCGTAAGAAACGCGGATAAATCTGTACGTTTTGGTATGTGATAAAGGAAATGAAATACCCTATGGAAGGATAACCGGAAAAATTGTTCTCGAAAGCTCGTTGATATGAAATTACAAATAGATATGCCTTGATGATGCAAAGTTATTAAAAAATAGTATTCGTGCAAATTTTTTTTTATGTTTTGACTTTAATCGAACAGAAAGTTCAGAATGCGTCGCTTGGTCGTCGGCGAGTCCGCCAAAATGTCAGGCGGAACACAGGTGGCATAGCTTTTGACCACATATAATCAAAGAATTAAAACCATTAAAACTATGCAAAAAGGAACCATATCCGTTCAAACAGAGAATATTTTTCCCATCATCAAGAAGTATTTGTACTCCGACCAAGAGATTTTTCTGCGCGAGTTGGTTTCCAATGCCGTGGACGCAACAACGAAGCTAAAAGTGCTTTCCTTGCGCGGCGAAGTGCAGGGCGAATTGGGCGACCTCACTATTGAAATTCTATTGGACAAGGAGAACAAAACCCTTACAATCAGAGACAAGGGCATCGGCATGACCGAAGAGGAGGCGAATAAATACCTCAACCAGGTTGCTTTTTCCAGTGCCAGTGAATTCTTGGAAAAATACAAAAACGACACCGGCAACATTATCGGGCATTTCGGTTTAGGTTTCTATTCGGCATTCATGGTCGCCGATAAGGTGGAAGCTATTACGAAGTCGTATCAAGAAACTGCACCTGGCGTCACTTGGAGTTGCGACGGCAGTCCAGAATATACCATTGAATCGAATGAAAAAATGACACGCGGTACCGACATTGTGCTGCGCATCAGTGATGACGCCAAAGAATATTTGGAAGAACATCGTATTGAAGCTTTGCTACAAAAATATTGTCGCTTTTTACCTGTACCTGTACAATTCGGTATGAAGACGGAGCATGTGACAACCACGGACGACGAAAACCAAGAACCGCAGACGGTAGAAGTGCCCAATATTATCAACAACACAGAGCCAATCTGGAAAAAGCAACCCACCGAACTGAGCGATGAGGACTACCAGCAGTTTTACGAAGAGCTGTATCCGTTCAGCCAGAAGCCTATGTTTTGGATTCACCTCAACATTGATTATCCATTCAATCTAACTGGCGTACTGTACTTTCCGAAGCTGAACAATGGCTTCGAATTGCAAAAAAATAAAATACAACTTTACAGTAATCAAGTATATGTTACCGACGATGTAAAAGATATTGTACCAGAGTTTCTGATGTTGCTGCATGGCGTAATTGACTCGCCAGATATTCCGCTCAACGTGTCGCGCAGCTACTTACAAAGTGACCAGCATGTAAAGAAAATAACGGGTTACATTACGCGCAAAGTAGCCGATAAGCTAAGCGAGTTATTCAAAAAAGACCGCAGCGCCTATGAGGCGAAGTGGCCCGACCTGAGTGTGTTTGTAAAATATGGCATCATTTCTGATGAAAAATTCCAAGAGCGAGCGCTTGATTTTGCGTTGTTAAAAAATGTGGATGGACAGTATTTTACCATCGAAGCGTACAAGGAAAAAGTAAAACCTGCACAAACAGATAAATACGACAAAATTGTATTCCTTTACACGAACCAGCCGGAGATTCAGGATGCTTACATACAGGCTTGTCGTAAAAAAGAATACGATGTGCTGCTACTCGATCATGTGATTGACACGCATTTCATTCAACAGTTGGAATATAAGTTGGGCAACGTCACTTTCGTGCGCGTAGATTCGGATACGACGGATAACCTGATTCAAAAAGATGAAAAGCAGGAATCGGTATTAAGTGAAAGCGAAAGTGAAAGCGTGAAAAGTGCGTTTGAAGCCGTGGCTGAAAATAACACGGTACTGCTCAAACCTATGTCGCCAGAAGACCATCCGGTGGTCATTACACGCCCAGAGTTCATGCGCCGCTTCAAAGAAATGCAAGCTATTAGCGGCGGACAGTGGGGCAGTGATTTTCCGGATACCTTGCAGGTTGTTGTAAATACCAACCACCCGCTCATTGCTCAGCGCTTAGCGGCGGAAACCGATGCTGCCAAACAGCAAGACCTAAGCCGCTATCTTTATCACTTGGCGCTCTTGAATCAGGGTATGCTGAAAGGAGCGGAGTTGACAGCCTTTGTTAATAAAAGCCTGAGAATGATGGGCTAATTTTATAAAATGCGGCAGACCTTCACGACAAGCCTGCCGCATTTCACCTACCATTATTAGAATTTCAAGGAGGATATAATATATTCGAGGTGCTGCATAAAGTCGCGCTTATCCTGCCCGGGCGCGTACACAAACCCATCTACAAAAATCAATTCATTCTTATTCGGGTTATGCACTAAATAACTTATAAAAGACCCGCCCATATAGTCATTCTCCATTTCCCAGATACCGCGTGCCTCTAAGGCGTAGTTGTTGCTCAAGGTTTTAGGATATATAAACATTGGCAAATCCTTATCGTTGATCCGCATGTAGGTGCGCATATTGGGCAAGGTGGACGATACGTACTTTCGGCCGATGGAATCACGAATGGCTTTAATGTTTTCTTTACTTAGCTGCGACTGGTCGGTATATTTAATTTTTTTCAGCATGACATTGCTGCTCACCTTTTGATTTTCCTTGCGCATCCAAATAATTTCCTCATTGTCCATTGCCATAAAATAATCGCCCGGAATCCGCATACTCACGCCCATTTTTGCGCGCACAGCGTCCATTAGTCGCCGGTTTTCGCCATCCAGAAAAACAGATGCTTCTATCTTGACCTTATCCGATTCATTGAACCGTTTGGCTATAGCCGAAAATCCTTTTTTGATATTGGCAATAAGCGCATCATCCGAGTGGGCAAATTGATAGACAAGTATCTGACCTTTGGCCCATTTGTCTTTAGCGATAATAGTATGATAGGCGGGGTCCTCTTTCGCACGGCGAGCTTTCTCTTCGCCAATATCTTTCAATACAAATTGCGTGGTTGGCGAATTCGTATCGCTCAAATTACATAACACTACATAATGTCGCATCTCTCGTCGGGTACGATCGCCCATTAAGGCGTCCATGTCGAAATACCACAAATCAAACACTGGCTCGGGCTGCGGCACAATGATAAATGGTGAGCCATAATAATCTCGTAGCGTATCCCCAATGGGGCCTTCCCACATCTCTTTATCCGCAATGACGGTCACCTGGTTGACTCGGCCAAAGGCGTTGGGCACGGGTTTCAGGCTTTCTTGTACGGCTTCATTGCAAGCGCTTATACTAAGAAGAAGTAGGGTAGAGCATATTACAGGAACAAATATTTGGAGTTGTTTCATATTAAACCCTGTTTTTGACCAATAAAAATAGCGTTTTTCTTTTACAACCTATCAGATGCACCAGCAAATCGTTTTGGTGTGAAACGCAAAAGCGGCTTCAGGCAATTCCCAAAACCGCTTTATTATTTTTTACACAATTATTACAATTAGAAAAGGCTTTCGATAATCTTCTCCTCTGTGATACCTTCCGCTTCTGCTTTGTAATTGCGCACAATACGATGGCGGAGCACGTATTTGGCAATAGCCTGTACGTCTTCCATATCAGGCGAATACTTGCCGCGAATAGCTGCATGGCATTTGGCACCCAATACCAAATACTGCGATGCGCGCGGACCAGCACCCCACGAGATATAATCGTTCACCATTTTAGTGGCTCGCGGTGTGGCTGGGCGAGTCTTGGTGGCTAAAGAAACAGCATACTCCAGCACATTATCTGCGATGGGTATCTTCCGAATCAGCTGCTGGTATGCCAGAATTTGCGCCCCCGTTACCACATGATGCAATTCTTGTTTTTGCAAGCTGGTCGTGTTTTTAACAACTAATAATTCTTCTTCATACGAAGGATAATCCAATGGAACGTTAAACATAAAGCGGTCGAGTTGGGCTTCCGGTAGCGGATAGGTACCTTCCTGTTCGATGGGGTTCTGCGTAGCCAGCACAAAAAATGGTGCTGGGAGTGGGTGCTTTTCGCCACTTACAGTTACCGAACGCTCTTGCATGGCTTCGAGTAGGGCGGCTTGTGTTTTTGGCGGTGTCCGGTTGATTTCGTCGGCAAGCACAATATTGGCAAACAAAGGGCCCCGATTGAACCGAAAGTGCCGGTCTTTATCCAATATTTCGGTACCTGTTATATCGGAGGGCATCAGGTCGGGGGTAAATTGAATCCGCTTGAACTCCAAATCCAGTACATCGGCTATGGTACTTACTAATAGGGTTTTCGCCAACCCCGGCACCCCTACCAGCAGGCTATGTCCATTACTGAACAAAGAGATGATCACGGATCTTACGACTTCATCCTGACCCACTATTATCTTGGCAATTTCTTTTGACAAGTCTCGGTACGATTGCGCTAATGCGTCCACGGCTTCCACGTCTGACTTGTAGGCTGTCTGCGTCATTGGTTGTTATTTTATAATCAATAGACAAATCGGGCTTTGCGCTTTTTCACGCATGCCTGCACAAGATGCTGAAAAAATAAACCTGTTGCAAATGGAATAACGTTACCTTAACAGGATTGTTTCGCAGTATGGTTCGTTTCCTACACCTTATTCGCTACTAAGGGCATTTCCATTGAAAATCGGACAGGTTATACGATTTCAGTCCATATGAAAAATGCCACCACTCAGTACGAATGCCGTTAAAACCATGCTTGCTCATAGCTTCGCGTAACAATCGGCGGTTCTTCAGTACGTCCTCTGGGTGCTTGGTATAATCATAATGTGCCTCTTCGCCAAAAAAGTCATATTCTGTGCCCATTGGAAGTTCCTGTCCGTTTCGATCTATAATCGTTAGATCAACTGCCGCCCCCCGATTGTGCATAGAGCCTTTACGTGGGTCAGCTACATAGCGCGGATTGGGTACTTTATTCCATAATTTCCACTGCACCGAGCGCGGGCGGTAGCAGTCGTACATTTTCAACCCGCCGTAACCCTGTTGTTTCAAATCTTGATGTACTTTCACCAAGGCCTCTGCTACCTCCGTGCGCAAGTAGCACCGGCCACATTCGTAGAGCTTTTCCTGTACGAAATTATTGGTCGTAGCGTAGCGCAAATCCAATACAATCGAGGAGTCAAGCGAGCGCACGTCCATCCAGTGTTTGTCCTGCGCCTGACTTATCATACTCCCGAATAGGAGGCATAACATAAAAAAATAATTGTGTATGTATTTCATGGTCAGTCGAATAAGATTTCCGCAAAGTAAAGGCGTTTTATCAAATTTCCTTAGTTTTACAGCACTTTTATAATCGCTTATTTTATCAAAAAAACGTCAATCCTTGTCTTTTACGTATGCACCTACCACTTATGCGTATTGGTTGCGTTTCGCCGCAATACTACTGTTAGCACCTGCGCTACTTATTAATCTCGGCTTGCTTACTTTCATTGATGATGAAGGTATTCGCTCCTTGGTGGCGCTTGAAATGAAATTTTCTGGCAATTATATTACGCCTACCCTCAGTGGCGAATTTTATTATAATAAACCACCTTTATACAATTGGATTATCTTGCTTTTTTTCAATCTGACGGGGCAGATCAATGAGTTTACTGCTCGCCTGCCCACCATTGTCTGCCTACTGGGATATGCCGCTACGGTATTCTATTTCTTTCGTAAACAATATAATACAAATATTGCTTTTTTAAATGCTTTTTTGCTTATCACCTGCGGGCGCATCCTGTTTTGGGATTCCATGCTCGGGCTAATTGATATTTGTTTCTCTTGGATTACGTTTACCAGTTTCATGCTTATTTACCATTTATATCAAAAAAAACAATTCTGGGGCTTATTTTTATTATCTTATTTACTTACAGCATTGGGTTTTTTAATGAAAGGCTTGCCCGCCATTGTATTTCAGGGGATGACGCTGGTGGCATTTTTTATATACCAACGGCAATTTTGGCGATTATTCTCCCTCCCGCATGTAGCAGGCGGATTGCTTTTCGTGCTTCTTGTAGGTGGTTATTATTTAGTATATAATGAGTTTAATGCTTTGTCCAACGTATTCACTACTTTATTATCCGAATCTTCAAAACGCACGGTGGTCAACTTTGGCATCTGGAAAACTATTATACACTTATTTACTTTCCCTTTTGAAATGATATATCATTTCCTGCCTTGGTCTTTGCTAATTGCCTATTTTATTCGCTGGGACATTGTAAAGAAGATCCGCGAAGATCAATTTATTACATTCAATATCTTCATTTTTTTAGTTAATCTCATTCCTTACTGGACCTCCGTACAAGTGTATCCACGCTATTTGCTTATGCATGCGCCTCTGATTTTTGTTACCTATATTTACTTGCATTATATTCATCAAGCTCAAAAAACATTTACCTTCCGCGCTATTAATATAATATTTTTCGTTTTGTTATTATGTGTTGCCATAGGTAGCTTCACTCCTTTATTTTTGCCGCAAACGCAAGGCACACCCTATTTATACATCAAGTGCCTGAGTGTCGCGCTGCCCCTGCTTTTTCTGACTTGGCTGTACTGGCGGCTTCCGGCCGAGCGCTTGTCCGTAGTCATCGTCTTTTTATTGGTGTTTCGTATCGGATTTAACTGGTTCGTGCTGCCCGACCGCAACGCGAACGATTTCGGAGACCTATGCCGACAAAGTTCTATTGAAATAGGACAACAATTTGCTGACCAGAAACTGTATCTTTACAAAGACACGGAAATTCAAATGACCAACGCATTTTATCTGACCAATTCATACGGACGAATCATACATCGCCGCAATGACCAATTCGAATCGGATGCCCTGTATATCATTGACCCTTTCCGCTATGCCGATGTCGCCTACGAAAAAGTGGGGGAGATAAAATTGCGCCATGGTCGTCTGACCTTTGATGTTGGCAGATTGCAATAAATTAATTTTTGCCCATGACACCGGAATTATCCATCGTCGTAACCGTTTTTAATGAAGAAGACAACA
>CALMSP010000015.1 GCA_937872405.1 uncultured Saprospiraceae bacterium
GCTACGCCTCATTGTCCATTTTTCAAAATCATCATACATTCTGCCTCACTACCGCACAAATTGCTGCTCCCAGGTGGTGATGGCGCCTTGTAATGCCTGTATTTGCTGGCGTAGTGCATGGAGGCGTGCCGTTTTATCATCCGTCCATTGCTGGCGAAGCTGTAGCTGCTGGGCGATTAATTGTTCAATGCGAATCTTGTTTTGCAGCATGGAAGCGGGGAGGTTTTCCAATTGCCGCTGGTATTGGATGAGCGCTTTTTCTTTCTCTTCCAGGTCAGTGGCGCTGATAACGCCGCCTTCTCGGAGCTGGCGGTTGCGTTCCAAATCTTTTTGTACGATCTGTATTTCTGCTTCGAGCAAAGCGGACTGGCGTTGGAGGGAAGCATTCAGTTGTTCGGTATTGGCTATTTCGCGCTGGATGGCAGCAATTTGTTGCTGCATCCCCGGTTGTACCAGAAAATAGTGAAAATCACTCAGACTTTGCAGCAATGCCGCGTAGCCATTGGCGAGCGAGCCAAGTTGGAGGTTTGACGGAGGGTTCTTCGATTTCGATACATTTACGTCTTCGAGATTATATTGCGCTAACCAGCTTTTTAATTGGACAACATCAGCATGAAGCGCTGCGTCTGCGATAGTCGCCAGCGTAGAATGTGTCATTACAATCTGACCATTACTTACCCACAACGAGTCTAGAAAACCATTGACCCCGGCTACCACTTCTATTGGCGGGAGTCGAGAGGTTAGTACTGTCGGCGCAGTGAGCCTGTCGGGGTAACGAATAAGCCAGGCAAGTACTAACATAACAATTGCAAACAAGGCAATGACACTGATGCCGGAACGCACCATCCAGCCTGGCGGCGCGCCAATCATCTCCTGTATGTAATGATCAGCATAGGCTTCGGTAGTTCTGACTTCTATATCGTTTTGTGGCATAGGTGTTATTTTATTGGGTTTAACGGTTCATCGGTTTACTTTAAGCTATTTATTGATGATCCAGATTTACCAAATTGCGAAATTTGGCAAGTCATCCTCTCTCGTCATTATGTTCCGAGTTCTAATTGGTTTTTCACCAAGGTGTAATAAGCGCCCTGCTTTAAAACCAATTCCTGATGCGTGCCTTGCTCTACAATTGCGCCCTTGTCGAGTACAATGATCTGATCGGCATTTTTTACGGTGCTCAGGCGATGCGCAACGACAATGACCGTTCTACCTTTAAAAAACTGTTCCAGGTGCTCCATGATGACGCGTTCGTTGTTGGCATCCAGGGCATTGGTCGCTTCATCAAAAAAGAGGAATTCTGGGTCCTTGTAAACTGCCCTAGCGATCAAAAGCCGCTGGCGCTGTCCTTGGCTTACGCCATTGCCGCGCGCACCGATCATGGTATTAAAACTCAAAGGCAGGGATTCGATGAACTCGCCAATATTAGCAACTTTAACCGCATGATGGATTTTATCGTAATTCGGATAATCATCACTTTCGGCAATGTTATTAGCGATTGTATCCGAAAAGATGTAGCCATCCTGCATCACCGCACCGCAATGCTGCCGCCAGATTTTTTGCTGTAACTGTTGTAAATTGGTAGTACCGATTCGGATTGTTCCCTTAGCCGGTGGATAAAAACCAAGCAATAACTTTACCAGCGTTGTTTTACCGCTGCCACTGGCACCCACAATGGCGGTCACTTTGCCGCGTGGAATGACCAGATGCAGGTTTTCCAAAACCCAGTCGGAAAGCGGGGTGTAACGAAAAGACAAATTTTCAATGCGAATATCGCCAGCTGGCAATTGGGTGGACTTGACCAAATCGTCTGATTCTTCATTCTCCTGCTCATGAATTTCTCCGAGGCGTTCTAAGCTGATACGGGCATCTTGAGCCGCGCGGATAAAGCCGATGAATTGTTGCAAGGGAGCGTTCAATTGTCCAATGATATACTGGATCGCCAACATCATACCCAGAGTTATCTTTCCTTCCACCACGCTCTGTGCTGCCAGCACAGTGATGAGAATATCTTTCACCTGATTGATAAATAAGGCGCCACCATCTTGATATTGAGAAATGGTAAGCGCACTGGTTTGCACTCTGAAGAGCTTTGCCTGAATCTCTGCCCATTTCCAACGTCTTTTGAGTTGGCTGCCTTGCAGTTTGATTTCCGGCATAGACTGAATAATCTCAATCAGTGAATCCTGATTGCTCGACATTTGCTGAAAAGCCTGATAGTCAATTTCTTTTCGACGTTTCAGAAAGAATAGAATATAGATAATGTAAAGCGCGGAGGCAATCAGAAAAATTAAAAAGATTGGAAGGGAGTAATATAACAGTACCCCCGCAAATACCACCAAATTAAAAACCGAAAAAATAATAGACAGCGTGGATTGGGTCAGAAAAGCTTCAATGCGCTTGTGATCGCCGATGCGCTGGAGCAGGTCGCCGGTCATTTTGGTATCAAAAAAACCAAGCGGTAGTTTCATCAGTTTAATTAAAAAATCGCTGATAAGCGCCACATTGATGCGAATGCCGATGTGCAGCAATATCCAGTTTTGAATAAACTGTACAACTGTTTGGCTGGTGAAGAGTACCAACTGACCAATCAGTACCAGATAAATAAATCCGATATTCTGGTTTTGAATCCCCACATCCACGATGGATTGGGTGAGAAAAGGAAAAATCAGGGCAAAAACGGAAGTCAACGCCAGCCCCAATGCCAATTGCCAGATCAGTTTTTTATATGGCAAGAGATAAGTAAGGAGAAAACCAAAGCCTTTTTTATTGTCAACACTCCCTTCGCGATTGTAAAACGCCTCTCCGGGTTCCAGCAATAATAGTACGCCTTTATCGCCATCGCTGAGCCAGTGTCGCTGAAAAACCTGGCGTTCCAGTTTGAATTTTCCCGCTCCCGGGTCGGCAATCCAGATATGTTTTCGGTTTGCTTTGAACACCACCACAAAATGATTCTGATTCCAGTGGGCAATGACCGGCAAAGGGGCGGTGAGCAGGCTGGGGTCATCTTTTCCCTGCTCAAAAGGCACTTTCACTGCGAGGCTCCTAAAACCAATACTTTCTGCCGCTTCGCTGATGCCTTTCAGGCTTACGCCTTCGCGGTCCAGATAGCACTTTTCCCGCAGATATTGCAGGGAGTAGGTTTTGCCGTAATACCGCGCAATCATGCGCAGGCAGGCAGGGCCACAATCCATGGCGTCAAACTGCCGGTAGAAGGGAAATCGGTGAATCATGTGGCACGACTAATCAACATTAAAAAGCAATATAGCTTGACTATGTTATTACATAAAATGCTAACGTAAAAACCGGGGCTTTATTATACATCAAATTATTAAAAAT
>CALMSP010000016.1 GCA_937872405.1 uncultured Saprospiraceae bacterium
TGCTCGCCTAAATTACAACAGTACTTTTGCACAATTCAGGATGTGCAGCGCCCACCAGCGGATATGACTTTTGAAAAAACGCAACCCCGTGGCGCTGGTTCTTGCTTTGATCATTTATCGTATATCCCCGATGCCAATCATCTTGAGGACACCCCTATGAAGTACCTGCGCGTGAACTTCCATTGGATGAATACCACCGATAGCACTCGTAACTACACTGATAATCAGGCTATTAACTTTACATACAAACTCTTAGAAGCTATCAACGACGACTTAGCTGATAACAAACGCAGCTGGTTGCCTCATAATAATAATAACCCAGTGCTACCCACGCTGTATCGGTTCAGACTAACCCCACGAGGAAATGACCCCAGCGATACCGGCATTTATTTTCATTTTGATGATGAACTGTCGCTATATGTACACAAAGGCGCGAACGCCAATATCCATGATCGGCGCGTGATTAATACCTATGGCGTGCAACTCGATTCGGTGCTCAATATTTTCATCATGCCGCACCACCCAGATAGTGTAGCTTCGCCTACTTATGGTGCTTATGGCGTAGGGGTCGCCTTGGGTAACGCCGTGAAGGCCGCTGGTATGTTTGAAAATGGAGGCGAAGCACGCGGCTATCGTGGTATTTTTAATCATGAAGTGGGACATATTTTTGGCTTGAGCCACACCTGGGCTTTTGATGATGGTTGCGACGATACCCCCCGGCACCCCAATAACTGCTGGACTTGGACACCCGAACCGCCCTGCGATACCCTCGCTTCCAACAATGTGATGGATTATAATGCCCAACAAAACGCTTGGACTGCCTGCCAGATCGGTCGTATTCACTGGCGCATGGCACAAGAGCACGCGGGGCCGCGTAAACTGCTTCAGCCCAATTGGTGTCGCTTGCACGATGACCGCCACATCCAAATCCGAGATACTGTAGAATGGCGCGGCGCCAAAGATTTGGAAGGGCATCTGACTATTCTATCGGGGGCTATGCTCAAGATTAATTGCCGAGTAGCCCTGCCGGCTTTCGCCAAAATTACAGTACAACCTGGTGCCACCTTAGTGCTTGATGAGCACGCGCGCCTGCACAATGCCTGTGGCGAGCGCTGGGAAGGCATTGAAATTCAGCAACTTGGCAATCAAAAAGGGCAGGTTATCTTCATCGGTTCGCCAAAGATCGAACATGCTATCCATGCCTTGTAGCTGCTGTTCGCCCCAGTTGTCGGTAGCCTTTCCACACAATCACCCAGTCTTTTTCTAAGCGATAGTCTCTGGCATACAGAAAATTCAGGCGTTGCACGGTTGATGCCTGCACATCGGCTACGGGCAATCCGTCCAATGGCGACAATATTCCTGGCAGCAGGTGCGGCAGATGTCCAGTAGGCGAAACAGGCGGCGCATATCCTGCCCAACTTTTACGTCCGCGCAGCACTTCATAAAGATTAGATAATAATCCTACCCGCCGCTTTATAATAAACACTTGCAATGGTAATGTAATCATAATAAATAACGCAAATAACACATCAAAACTGCGCTTGCTGCGGCGCTGGCGAGGGTCGGCTATGCGAAATCGAATATCAATTGTATATAATTCGCCGGCAGTGTGTTTAGAACTACTACCAATAATACTTTGACTATCCTCTGGTAATATTTTATAACTAATTTTGGTACCCAATGTATGCATGCAAGCTATAATTTGATGATTTTCAATATTTTTTGAGCAAAATATAATCTCTTCTATATCATATATTTTAGCCAAATCTTGTAATTGCGATATATTACCCAAGAAAATAGGATCATCCGCATCCGAATTTGGGGCGATCACACCAAGCAGATTTTTTTGCACCTGTGCCTGTTGCAATAATTTTTCAGCGCGCTCGCTTTCTGCTATTGTGCCAACAATGACAAGGTTTTTGGCGCGCTCCCGCCCAACATCAAAATTTTTATATTGTATAAAATGCCACAACATGCGCAGCGCCGCCGTGCCCGCTATGGCCCAAGCCATGCCCAGTACAATAATTGCCCGCGAAGAGCGATACGCTAAGTCCAGAAAACCATAAACCGCAGCAATGAGCACTGTGCCAATAAATATGCTGCGCACTAATCGCCGCAAATTGCCACTATCGTCGTAAGCACCACTAAAATAAAGCGTCAATACCCATATCATAGTGTATAATGGAAAGTTGAAATACAGCATATGATCTTTAAAATAATCGGGGTCTTTATAATAATAATGTGCCCAAAAAATTTTTAGCCCGCATAATCCAACATACATTACGGCGGCATCCAACAACGGTAATCGAATACGACTTAATACATTGATTATCAAGGTTAAAAATGCGCGAAAATAAATCGCCAATTGTAGCATCAACACAAAAAAACTCGCCTGTCGTCCTCGAAAATGCTTACGCGCAAAGGTAATCATGGCTTGGTAAAAAACGCGCACATAATTTAGGCTGCCTTTTTTAGTGCTTTCACCTTTATAGTGAATGATGGTTGTATTTGGAAAATAATAATTTTTATACCCAGCTTGTACAATTCTATAAGATAAATCAATATCCTCACCATACATAAAGAACGTTTCATCCAACAATCCAGTCTTATCAAGTACTGCACGACGCAACAGCATAAACGCACCTGCCAGCACATCCACCGTGTGTATATCATATTCAGCTAAATAACCCAGATGATATTCATTAAATAATTTCGATTTTGGAAATAACGCGGATAAGCCAAAAGTCTTACAAAAAGCAACCCAAGGCGTTGGGAAGCCGCGCTTGCTCTCCGGCAAAAACCGCCCAGCGCCATCCACCATGCGCACGCCCAGCGCGCCTGCCTCAGGATGGGTATCCATGAACGCTAAGCACTTGCCGAAAGTATCCTCCGCTACCACCGTGTCGGGGTTGAGCAGCAATACATACGCCCCGGCAGCCGCACGTATCGCTTGATTATTCGCGACGGCAAACCCTACATTATCCTGATTATCAATAAGTTGTACTTCTGGAAATTTCTCTCGCACCAATTGCACCGACCCATCGCTCGACCGGTTATCCACGACCCACACCTCTGCATCTATAGATGCCGCTGCCCGCCGCACCGCCAGAAGCGCCTGTTCGAGAAAATATTGCACGTTATAATTAACAATAATGATGGAGAGTTTCACGAAAATGCAGTGAATGGTTAATATTTTATTTCATTAACATCAAATGGATTGAATGATGATCGCATTATTTTTAAAACAAGTAGCTATTTCAAGCATATTGAATAATTTCCATTTAGTAATAATCATCAATCTATCATCCCTGTTGATAAGGCACACGCGCTACAATAGAGCGCCCCAAGGTAAGTTCATCGGCGTATTCCAATTCGCCGCCAAAGGCTACGCCTCGCGCAATGGTGCTTACTTGCACATCATAATCGCGCAGTTTTTTGGAAATGTAAAAAATGGTTGTGTCACCTTCAATTGTAGGATTGACCGCCATAATCACCTCTCGGACGCCGCCTTCCTGTACCCTTTGCAGCAAGGAATCAATGTTGAGATCAGCAGGGCCAATACCTTCAATTGGCGCAATGACGCCCCCCAATATATGGTACAAACCTCGATACTGTGCGGTATCTTCAATAGCCATCACGTCGCGGATGCCCTCTACCACGCATAGCAGCGAGCGGTCGCGGCGCGCATCGGCACAAATAGCGCATATTGGTGTATCCGACAGATTATGACAAATACGGCATGACTGAATGTCTCGGCGCATTTTTAATATAGCTTCCGCAAATTGTTCGGCTTGCTCCACCGGCTGGTTCACCAGATGCAACACCAAGCGCAATGCAGTTTTTCTGCCGATACCAGGCAATGTAGCAAAAGCATTGACCGCCTCTTCGATGAGTTTGGATGAAAAGTTCATGAGGGCAAATTTAACAATAAACGCTTTGCAAATGTGCTGGTTGTAATTTTTATGTACATCAATAAGTATTTCATCACCCTAAAAAGGCTAAATGTGTACTTCTTTGCTTTAAATGGTGTTACGAAGCGAATACTTACTCGTCTTAACCTCAGAAACAAAATAAACGTCCTATGAAAACGCTGCTGACCGAATATTTGTATTTCACACGCGCTGAACGCAATGGCGCCTGGTTACTTTGCTTCCTTTGTATTTTGTTGGCACTGGCGCCCAGAATCTACCCATATTGGCTCAACAACTCGACATCACCCGACTTTCAGATTCTGCTCGTGCATCATACTGCTAATGAGCAGCTATCGGATCCGGCAATGCCGGCAACGGAAGCAGCGCTATTCCCGTTCGACCCCAACACGGCATCGCAAGAGGACTTGGTGGCGCTGGGGCTGTCGCCCAAACTGGCACAGACGATTGTCAACTATCGCAATAAGGGGGGCAAATTTCGTAAAAAAGAAGACTTGCAAAAAATTTATACTTTAAAATCCGCTGATTATGAAAGATTAGCACCCTGGGTACGTATTGGTAGCGGTAGTGCGCCTTTCCACAAAGGCTATCACCAACGCAAACGGGCTGTGGCTACACTTTTCGTTTTTGATCCTAATATCGCGTCGCGTAACGATTTGGTAGCACTTGGATTGCCTGAATGGCTGGCGGATAATATTTTAAAATACCGCGATAAGGGCGGCACCTTCCGCAAGCCAGAAGACCTGAAGAAAATATATGGCATCCGGGAAACCGACTACGAGCGTATAGCATCTTATATTCAAATTGCGGAAAAAATAAATACCCCGAAAGCCGAGCCCGCAAGCGCACTACAATCCGAACGCTTGGCAGTAGAATCACCCGACTCCAAAACGCCAACCCGAGCAGCCAAAACCATCGCCGCTATTGATATCAACAAGGCAGATACGGATGCTTGGCAGCAATTGCCCGGAATTGGCCCGGTTTTTGCCAAAAAAATTGTAGGATTTCGAGAAAAACTTGGCGGTTTTAGTAGCATCGAACAAATACGTGAAACGTATGGTCTGCCAGATAGCACTTTCCAACAGATTTCGCCTTACTTGCGCGAGTCATCGGTGTTTCGTTTTCTCGAAATCAATAGCGCAGACATCGAAACGTTGAAGGCACATCCTTACATTGATGCACGCTTGGCTACGGGCATTGTCAACTATCGCAGCCAACATGGGCCTTACACAACCGCTGAGGACTTACGAAAACTGCGCGCACTGCAGCCCGACCAGTTAGAAAAACTGAAACCGTATCTAAAATTCTGATTGATTTGCTTTTATAGTACCCAATTTGGTGAGATGATGCTGCGCAAACTGCGGGGCGTCGTCTCAACTTTTTTTATAACATGGCGTTGTCTATTCATAACGTTATTTTCGTTCAGAAAAATACCATTTTATGAAATATATCGCGCTATCTGTGCTGGCCAGCATCCTTGCGGCCTGCGGCCAGCAACCATCGCCCACGGCAACAAAGGCACAGTTGACATCCAGCTTTGCTGAAAACGAGGCAACCAAACCCTTAGATGCCTACTGGTATCAAGGTAAAGCGGAAATCACCCGCTACGAATTGCAGCAAAACCGCTATCGAGATCTGCATCCTGGCGAGGCACTGCTGGTGTTTGTAACGGAGGATTTTTTAACCGATAAGCAAGTGAAAAATGATAACTACAAGAATACCAACTCTATAAATGCATTAAAAACTAATTATATCAACCGATTTACTACTGGATTGTACGATTATTCGATTATGACGTCTGTGTTCACCCCAGCCGATGCCGCCAAACATCCTCAGACCCTGAAAGTAACCATGAGTTCGCAAGATTGGTGTGGACAGAGTTTTATGCAAACGAACTGGCGCAATAATCGTTATGAAACGCAGGTTCGCTCTTACTTTGAGCAGGAAGCGGATCAAAATTTTGATGCGGCTAAAGCTATTCTGGAAGATGAATTGTTCAATCGCATTCGGATCAATCCTGCAGCCTTGCCCAGTGGGCAAATCAATATCTTACCTAGCTTGTCGCACACGCGATTACAGCACACCAAGTTCCATCCAGCGCGCGCCGATGCTGTGTTGAAAGCTTACGACGGTAAAGACTTTGAAGGTGATAACTTGCAGATGTATCAGGTCACATTCAGCGATAGTAAGCGGGTATTAACAATCGTTTTTGAGCAGCAAGCGCCTTACAAAATTGCTGGTTGGATGGAAAGTCACCCCAGTTTTGATGGACAAGTGCGCCGCACCATCGCCAAGCGCACTCATACGGTACTCACACCTTATTGGCAGCAAAATGGGCTTGCGGATCGCGCCTTGCGCAAACAATTAGGACTAAGCGAATAGATTTATTTATCGGATATGCTGTACTTGGTCTTCTTCCAGAATCGGCACCCGCTTGTAGCGTAGGAATAGCTGAATGGTAGCTAACACATCCTTTTCACAATAAAATGCGATGCGCTCTATATCACCTTCTTCCCAAAATACGCGCCCAACCTGGCTGCCGTCTATATCGTCCTTAGGCGAGGGAAAACCAAGTATAGCCGCTAAGAGCCGCAAAGAAGTAAAATGTTTATTGTCACCAAATTTCCAGAATTCAAGGGTGTCTAATAGATGCTTTGTTTCCCAGGGTTTCTTGCCGGCTATGTTGAGCGGTGCCGGAAAAGGCAATTGATGAACCACCAAGCGTCGGCAGATGTAGGGCACATCAAATTCTTTAATATTATGACCACATAAATAATACCGATTCGGATCATTATAATATTGTGTAATCAAATTTGTAAAATCTTGTAATAAAAGCGCCTCATTATTACCAGCAAATGATTTTAATCGCACTTTCAAGCGGTCGTCCTCTTTATGCCGATGCACAATCCCCACTGAAATACAAATGATTTTACCAAACTCGGCAAAAATACCTGCGCGCTCAGTATAGGCTGCCGCTACATCCGCCTCATCCAATTCATCCACGCTTTTGCCGCGTAGTAGGGCACGACTCTTGATATACCAAAGTTCCCGCATCTCATCGTCCAGGTCTTCATAATCAGCAGAAGTAGATACGGTTTCAATATCAAGAAAAAGCACATTTGCTATATCAATCTGATCAATCATATCAAATTAGGTTATAAGATCAAAAAAACGGGCATTAATAGAGCAGGAAAGTTAAAGAATCTTTCACAAAATAATGCATATCTCATTTTAAAAAGTAGCACAGCGCTGACGGGTTGCTTCCAAAAAAGGCAGGCTGCGCGTAAGGCGCCCGAAGGTATTGCGGTTGTGCAGCAGATTTTCTTCTGGCGGCGTATTTTGGAAAAAAAAATCGGCATAAGCACGCGTTCCCTCTAATTCAAACGCAACGTCCAGCAGACAGTCCAATTGTCGGGGTGAGGTATTCGGATGCAGCAGCAAATGTTGGGCCGCTGCCCGCTGCCGATACTGCCGAAGCTGCCGGTCGGTGGGGGCATTGAAATCAATTTTATGAATAACCGGGTGGTTGGATGCATAGCGCACCAAGAATTCATCTCCATGTTCTAAGGGCATTCCGTGGTCTGGGTTATAGTTATGCATGGGCACTTCGCGCTCGTAGCCGCGTGCATCTGCTACAAAAGCGTATCGGATCATGCCTTTTTGTTCTAACAAAAACACCCGCGCCACCGCCTCGCGCCCAGCTTGATGCAGCCACTCCTGCTCTTTGCGCTGTGGCACAATCACCTCATTGTAGCGCCATACCCAGACACCCGCGATGAGCATAACAACGCCTAACAAAATTAGTAATATAAGGTGTTGAAACTCCGTTTTTTCCGCTATTTTTCGAGCGCGATTGCGCGGCGTATCCCCCTGCCGATTCACTTCAAATAAATATTTGAATCCGGTACCCTGCCGTTCTATCTTCAATTCTAACAACTCATCTTCAATGAAAAACGAATACATATAGGTATCCAGCACACCAAATTCGATACGAATAATGCGCAAGTCGCAATACACCATGAGGTGCCCCGATTCCTGCCCATGATACAATCCAACCACATATTGCCGTCCCGAACTACTCGTATATGCCCAGTTGTGCTGCACGAATGGTTACCATTTTAAACGTGATATAATACTTGCAATAAAAACAAATGTAAGCAATTTAAAACACAAGTAATTGGTTTTCATTGTATTACGAATTAAATATCAGCGCATTGTAAATAACTTAGAGCTTCAATATAAACACTAAATAGATTTTAAAAAATCTGTGGATACCGGTGCTACTACAATACAACTGTATTTATTGCAAAAAGATACGCCAAACCCCGACAAATACATGAATAAAAAATGTATTTTAAACATGCTTGATTAAAGCAAAGGCGGCAACTCGTGTTGTCTGTTTTTTAATTACCTTTGCCGCGAAGAATGAATCTTACTTGACATCCGAATACACGCATGGAATCTATCAACCTGAGCAGCCTCTGGGAAAAAGCGGAAGAAGCATTAGCAGTAATGCAGCCCTTGCACATAACTATAGCGAGCGCCGTACTCCTGTTATTGTTGCTAATCCCAGTTTTTCGTGCTTCCCGCCGCAAACAACGTCGGCGGCTACTTGCTCCAGCCTTGCTCCTCGAGTCTTATCAAGTATCACCATTGGGGCGCGATGCTTTTTTTAAAATCAAAAATACGGGCGAAACGGCTACCTTTATTGCCCTCACGATGAAAGGTCGCCAAGACATTGCGATTAAAAATGCGTTTGCGGGGCATCAGTTGGAAAAAGGCAAATCGTATGCGCTGATGCTGGAGGCTACAACGTCCCAAAAATTGAACGCTGACTTCACACTTGAGCTTACCTATATGGATACTGCCGGCAATGTGTACCGGCAAGCGCTTGCACCAGGCCAGCGTAGCACTCGCCAGCCTAAGCTGGTGAAAGCTCGTGGATAATCATGATGCCACAACTATCTGACGCAAAGTTTTGTTGTTCATACCTGTATTTTTTTTGATTGTTTTCATTTGCTGGCATCAATAGCCGACAAATCATAGCAGTGCTTATTTCAAAAAGAATAGTAGCGCAACTTCTATAAATTTTTGATTTAAAGCATTTTATGCATATAACAATAGTAACTTGTAAATGATTCATGACGTATGAAAATTGATATATTGGCAGTCGGTGTACACCCGGATGATATAGAATTAAGCTGTAGCGGAACCCTTTTACGGCACTTAGATATGGGCAAAACCGTTGGTTTACTTGATCTCACACGGGGCGAATTGGGTACACGCGGCAACGCCGATATACGCGCTCGAGAAGCAGCCGAAGCCGCCCACCTAATGGGCGTAGCCTTTCGTAAAAATTTGAATCTGGCAGATGTTTTTTTTGAATATAACCGCGAAAGTATTCTCCAGATTATTCGCATCATTAGATGGTGCCGCCCAGAGGTGGTGCTTGCGAATGCGCTGAACGACCGACACCCCGACCATGGTAGAGCTGCTAAGTTAGTAGCAGATGCCTGTTTCTATGCAGGATTAGCAAAAATTGTAACGATAGGGGAGGATACTGGTCAGCCGCAGGAGCGCTGGCGCCCGAAAGCCTTATATCATTACATCCAGGATCATAATCTTTCTCCAGATTTTGTGGTGGACATTACGCCATATATAGAACGTAAAATTCAATTAGTAAAAACCTTTCGTTCGCAGGTCAGCTTACCTGATGCCAAAGAATATCGCCAGGAACTGAGTACGCCTATATCGGGCGAGGATTTTATGCAATTTTTATACGCCAAAGCACGCACCTACGCTCGTCCGGCAGGTGTAGAATTTGCAGAAGGTTTTAATGTAAGCCGCCCGCTTGGGGTGCGCGATTTGTTCGATTTGATATAATAATATCATAAAACGGGCTTTGAACATGATGCCCAAAGCCCGTAATTTTATATCGTATCATCAAGAAAAATTAAATTGTTACCTGTTCTTTTACTTTTACAGGCGTCAGCCAGCCATAGCGGTCGGCAATTTTACCAGAGCGGATACCGTTGATTTCGTCCTTAACCATGTTGGCAATCGTGCGATTTTCAACAGACGGTAGCTCGAGTACCTGATCCTTGTAGCCAATGGCTTCCACATGCGATACCACCGCAGCCGTGCCAGCACCAAAGGCTTCCCGCAGGGTGCCCGTGCGGTGCGCTTCTACGATTTCATCAATTGTAATTGGGCGCTCCTGCACATCATAGCCCGTATCACGCAGAATGGTAAGGATGCTATCGCGGGTGATTCCTTTCAGAATGCTGCCATCCGTTGCGGGGGTCAGCACCGCATCGCCGATAACAAAAAAGATATTCATGGTGCCGACTTCCTGGATGTATTTGAATTCATAGGCATCCATCCACATCACCTGATCAAAGCCGCGTTCCTGCGCCATTTTCGCCGGATACAGCGCGCCGGCATAGTTGCCAGCAGCTTTAGCTTCGCCCGTACCGCCGTTCACGGCACGTACATATTGCTGCTCCACCCAAAGGCGTACTGGTTTCGGATAATAAGGCCCCACAGGACAAGTGAAGATAATCATTTTGTAGCTCGCAGAAGGCCGCACGCCAATGAATTCATCAGTAGCAAACATAAACGGACGAATGTACAACGCGCTACCTTCGGCGGTGGGTATCCACTCTTGATCAAGCGCTACCAATTGGTGTAAAGCCTCTACAAATAAATCCTCTGGGAATGTGGGCATACAGATACGCTGGGCCGACTGATTGAGACGACGCGCATGCATCTCTGGACGAAACAAAAAAGGTTGCCCATCCGCACTTTTGGAAGCTTTCATACCTTCAAAAATGGACTGCCCGTAGTGCAATGCCATCAAGGCGGGGTGCGAAGTAAACGACCCAAACGGCTCAATGCGTGGATGCTGCCATTTGCCATGCTGGTAGTCGCACACAAACATGTGATCAGAAAATACCTTTCCAAAGGGTATGTCGTTGAAGTCAACCTGCGCAAGGCGGGACTGTTGGGTTGTGGTGATTTTTATCTCATGAGTCATTGGTAGTAAGTATTTTACGCAAAAATAGCTAAATTTGTAGAAAAATTCTATTTTTTGGATTTCAAAGGGGGTTTTTTGATATAAAATTTTAATATAAAATATTTCGCAGAATAAAATATTTAACAATCATTTAAAGTACAAATCATTGGCTACAAAAAACGATTTTTTAAGCGCTGGTTTTTTGGATTTTCCCCTCATAAATGTGCCCGAACGCCAAGATTGGCCATCGCGGCTGGGAGTGCAGCGCGCTAGAAATGTTCTGCTGGTTTTTCAAAGCAAACCAGATGACGAAGTGCTCATGGTTTTTTTGGAAAAAGTATTAGCGGCCGTTAAACTGGACGTGCAAAAGGATGTATGCCTATTACCTATAACATATTCGGAGCAATTCTGTTTTGTTCATTTACGACAAAGCGCTGATTTTCAGTATTTCATTGCTTTCGGCATCGCACCAGAACGCATGGTGCTAACGGTGCAAGCGCCTCTTTATCAGCCTTTTATGCTCGATGGCACCCATTTTCTTTTTGCCGATGACCTGCAGCAGATTTATGAAGAACGCCAAGCGGGCGGCAAGCAAATGTCGAGCAAACTCTGGCAAGCTTTGAAAAGTTTATTTTTATAATCAGATAGTATTTTCTGCAAAAAGTAACGTAGTTTTATTTGGGTGATAGGTTGTAGGTGATAGGTGATAGGGTGGGGGAGAGACTAAAATGTATGCTCTGAAAAGCTAATACATGACTGAGCATTGGGCATTTGAATATAATAATACTTAAATTAATCATGCGTATCGTATTTGCTACCAATAATTTACATAAGATACAAGAAATAAATGCTATATTAGGTACAGCTATTCAAATTGTCGGATTGCGCGACATTGGCTGTTCTGAAGCGCTGCCTGAAACGCAGGATACACTATCCGGTAATGCTTTGCAAAAGGCCCGTTATGTGGCGGAGTACTACGGCGTGGACTGTTTTTCGGAGGATACCGGACTGGAAATTGAGGCACTGCATGGCGCGCCAGGGGTGGATACGGCACATTATGCAGGCCCAGCGCGCGATCCTCAGGCGAATATGCAGTTGGTGTTGCGGCAATTACAAGGTAATGTGCATCGGGCGGCACAATTCAGAACGGTCATCGCCTTATATTTGCAAGGCAAAGAGCACTTATTTGAAGGTGTGGTGCGCGGTCAGATTGCAGTAGCACCTCGCGGGCAGGGTGGTTTTGGTTATGATCCGATATTCATACCAGAGGGTTATACGCAAACTTTTTCGGAACTCCCAGCGGATGTCAAAAATCGCATTAGTCATCGAGCGAAAGCGGCACAGGCGCTTACGGTATTTTTAAGCGAACTAAAAAATTGAAGCGGCAGCGGACGAATACTACTTTAAATTATTAACTATTTTGCAATGTTGTAATTAAAAATACGGCGCATTTTTTGTTTTTAATATGTTGGTTTTCAGGTTTTACAAAATTTTGGGCAGGGGCTCAAATCACTTGTTTTACGTTTCAGATTTCGCAAATCTTAAAGATTTACGAAATCTCATCCACCGTTTTGACCCATTACCAAATCATAAATGACATTGTAGTCAAATTATTATATTCAAATTCGTAAATTAATACCGTTCTTATGAAAAAACATTATATCACAGGCAAAGTTGTTTTTCAGGAAATTGGCAGCGGTTTTTGGGGCATTGTTGACGATGCTGGCCGCGAATGGCTACCACTCAATATGCCAGAGCAACTCAAGCATGTCGGGCAGCGCGTGTCCGTTGTAGCAAAAGCAGCCGATGTTGCTACGGTATTCATGTGGGGTACGCCCGTGCAAATTATCGCTTTCCAAACGATCACCCCTGCCTGAGCATCCCTAACGCATTGTTTTCCATAAGGATGACGGAATGACATCTGCCACCTTTAGTTGCCGCTCATTTGCCTGATGCAGTTGCAGCGCCAATGCCGCCGACAGCACGGCTTCCTCGCGCTCCTTCTCTCGTATCGTCTCTGGTGTAAAGTGTTGTTTCACAAAGTTGGTATCAAAATGCCCAGAAATAAAGGCCTCATGCTCCATCACGAAGCGCCCAAAAGGCAGCGTCGTCTTTACACCTTTCACTTCATAATTATTGATGGCTTCTATCATGCGTTGTATGGCGGCATCGCGGTTCACGCCCCATACAATGAGTTTTGCCAGTAGCGGATCATAGTAAATAGGCACTTCCTGACGTTCTTCATAGCCATCATCCACTCGGATATACTCGCCTACGGGTGGCCGATAACGCTCCAATTTGCCTACATTGGGCAGAAAATTGTCAAGCGGATCTTCGGCAGTCACTCGAAGTTCTATTGAATGACCATTAATACGCAAGTCTTCTTGCCTGATTGTCAGGGGTTCACCGCGTGCAATGCGAATTTGCTGCTCCACCAAATCCAAACCCGTAATAAATTCGGTAACCGGGTGCTCTACCTGTAGGCGCGTATTCATTTCTAGGAAGTAAAAATTGAGCTGCTCGTCCATCAGAAACTCAACCGTACCAGCCCCCAGATAATTGCACGACTTTGCTACCATCACGGCCGCTTCGCCCATAGCCTTGCGGATTTCTGGGGTCAGTATAGCCGAAGGCGCTTCCTCTACCACCTTCTGGTGCCGGCGCTGTATGCTGCATTCACGCTCGAACAGATACAGCACGTTGCCATGCGCATCCGCCAACACCTGAATTTCAATATGCCGAGGCGAAGTGACAAATTTTTCAATAAACACCGAACCATCGCCAAAAGAGGAGGTCGCCTCGCTGATCGCGCGTTCCATCTGCTCTTGGAGTTCACTTTCCTGCTCCACCACGCGCATGCCTTTGCCGCCGCCCCCCGCCGATGCTTTGATCAACACCGGATAGCCAACTTCTCGCGCTACAGCTTTTGCCTCTTCTAAATCACGGATGGCATGATCCACGCCTGGCACCATGGGCACATTAAATTGTTTTACGGCATCTTTAGCCGCCAGTTTGCTCCCCATCACTTCAATAGCTGCAGGCGTAGGCCCGATAAATGTTATGCCATTATCCTGCACCAATTGCGCAAAGGCTGCATTCTCGCTCAAAAAACCATAGCCCGGATGAATACCATCAACGCCCAATAGTTTCGCGGCTTCGACTATTTTATCCGCACGCAGGTAGGAGTCTTTGGAAGGCGCTGGCCCAAGACACACCGCTTCGTCGGCAAACCGCACATACGGCATAGGTCGGTCGGCTTCCGAATACACCGCAACGGTTTGAATACCCATTTTTCGGGCGGAGCGCAGCACGCGCATCGCAATTTCACCTCTATTTGCAACTAAAATTTTTTTCATATGATGAAAGAGTATGGTTTTTAATAATAGACCCCAAAAACATGATAAATCCATCACAATCTCATACAAAACACCTTAAATATCATGCAAAACTATAAAAAATCTTACATCCCGTCGGTTACCCCACCTTTTGTAACCCTAAAAATAGTAAGATTTGAATGGATTCAAAACGTACAAGCAACATTTATATGTGCCATTTTCATGATGAATTATAAAAAATTGATAATCAATTATTTGAATAATCGCATAACACAAAACAAAAACATAAGTCGCGCTTTGATTCAAGTCTCTTGTTTTCAAATAGTTGCGAAATTCATCCCTACGCCGACTGCTAAAATACCCCGGAATTTGTCGGAATTATTATTATTTTGATCAAAAAATTGTTTGCTTTGCAGCATAAGAAATTACGTAAAACGCTTAGCGAACACATGGATGCCCTTATCAGCAAGGAATGGCGAGTTCGATTAATTAATTTTTTTACCAACCGTTTGGTATATCATATCACTTTCTGGTTGGTGCTGCTGGTATTACTTATGCTTATTGAAGATACCCGACAAGGATTCTTATTCGCGCTAAGTAATGAAATTATTAATGTTTTTTTCTACGCGGCGATCGTTTATTTCAATTTATTTTATCTTATCCCCAATTATCTTAGCAAAAGTCGCTTTTTATTATACTGTGTGCTGCTGCTGCTGGCGTCTATTATGCTCACGCCGCTAAAAATGATTGTTTTTTATTTCAAATTTAGTGGCTACCAAGACATGCAGAATCAATTGATTATCAATCAGTACGCTTATTTTTTGGTCACTTTTTTTATGGCTGGAGCTTCTACTGTAGTAAAAATTATTACCGACTGGCTACGCACGGTGCGCGAAAAACAAGAATTGGAAACCCGCACGATGCAAACGGAGCTACGTTTTCTAAAATCGCAAATTAATCCGCACTTTTTATTTAATACGCTTAATAGTTTGTATGCGCTGACGCTAAAAAAATCGGATAAAGCCCCTGAGATTGTAATAAAATTATCCGAAATGATGCGCTATATGTTATATGAATGTAATGAAAAACAAGTATCACTTAGCAATGAAGTGCATTATATTCGCAACTATCTCGACTTGGAGCGCCTGCGCCAAAGCGGTCAGGTAGAAATTCGCTTCGAAATAGAAGGGCACATTAGTGACCAACGGATTGCCCCGCTTTTGTTTATACCGTTCATTGAAAATAGTTTCAAGCATGGATTAAATAATCAAATTGCGCAGGGTTTTGTGCATATTAACTTGAAGGTGAACGGACAACATATTTATTTTTTTATTGAAAACAGCAAATCAGAAGTCCTTCCCGTGCAAGAGCATCGCCGCAGCGGTGGTATCGGGCTGGTAAATGTGCGGCGGCGACTCGACATTCTGTACCCCAGCCAGTACGAATTAAAAACCGACGACACCCCGCGTACTTATGCAGTGCGCCTAAAGCTCAATCTGGGCAGATAAAGACCACCTGGAAAACAACCCTCAAAAATCATCGGATATGTAGCGGGCTTTTGTTATCTTAACGCTCGGTTTTGCCAAAAACAAGGGTAGCTGTTTATACTCTAAAAGACGCTATCGCTTGTCTATCAAATAAAAACTCATTACTATTATGATTAATGTTATTATTGTTGACGATGAACCATTGGCGCAGGATGTATTGGAAACGTACATTGAGAAGGTGCCAGAACTAAATTTAGTAAAAAAATGTAGTAATGCCTTTGAAGCAAATGAAGCGCTGAAAATGCATGAAATAGATCTTATGTTTCTGGATATTCAAATGCCGCAACTAACAGGTATTGATTTCTTGAAAACATTGGTGAAACCGCCATTGGTTATATTTACTACAGCTTATTCTAACTATGCGCTGGAAGGCTTCGAACTCAACGCACTCGACTATCTGCTCAAGCCGATTTCTTTAGAGCGCTTTATGAAAGCAGTAAATAGAGCCACCGAACATTTAGAACTGCAACGCAAAGAAACACCAGCCGCGGCTACGCTGGAAGAAACTGGCCCAGATTATATTTTTGTAAAAGCAGATAAAAAATTAGTAAAAGTAAACTTTGAGGATATTCTTTACATCGAAGGGCTAAAAGATTATGTTATTATACGATTGGAAAATAATCGTGTAATAACATTACAAACTATGAAGAGTCTTGAAGATAAACTACCACTCGGAACGTTCCGACGCATTCATCGTTCGTATATTGTTAATATCAATAAAATTAATGCCATCGTAGGTAATATGGTGGAAGTAATGGAAAAGGGGCAAGCCAAACACCTACCCGTAGGTAAGAATTACCGCGACGAGTTATTGGATATGATTAATAAAAACCGCCTTTAAGTAAATAAACTCCCGATTATTTATTACCATTTATTTACTCCTAACACCTGCCAGTAGGAGTAGGTAAAACAAATTTTCCAACCCCGATGTCGGGTTTGAACGCTTTGCTATTTTATCGGTTTACAAGATTGAACTGGCGCCAACAATAGCAGCATTTTAATGATAACAGCGTATGCTAATTACAGAAGAAGGGCTGCAGGAATTGCAGCAATTGCACGATCTATTAAAAATAGAGCGGCAAGAAGATTTTGAACAGTACCGCCAGATGGTACAACGCTTGCCCTTGGAAGAGCGCCGACGTAAAGGCTACACTTGGTATCCGGTGCAGGTGACAGGTAAGGGTTATACGATTGGCGATCGTGCTTTTGTAATGGTAGAACGGCATGTGCCGCCACTTCTCGACGCTTCTAATCAGAATCAGAACAGCCAGGAGCATCAGTTTCGTGCTGGGAAAATAGTTAGTTTGTTTACCATGCAAAGTGATGCGCAACGTCGGGAATATAGCGGAACCGTTTATTTTGTGGATAAAAATCGCATGAAAGTTGTCCTTAATACTAAAGATCTGCCCGATTGGGTGGGTACGGGACAAATAGGGGTAAACTTAGAATTTGATGAGCGTACGTATGTGGAGATGGAAAAGGCGATGCACAAAGTAATGAGCGCGCAAAAAGGACGACTGACGGAATTGCGAGCAGTATTGTTGGGGGAGAAACCCGCTAATTTTATTGATATTAATCATCCGGTAACGATACCTGCACTCAACGCTTCACAGAATGATGCGGTGAACGCCATACTGGCGGCAAGAGATGTCGCCGTTGTACATGGTCCGCCGGGAACGGGCAAAACCACTACACTGGTACAAGCCGTGAAATTGTTGTGTGAAACAGAACCTACGGTACTGGTGTGTGCACCGAGCAACACGGCTGCCGACTTGCTTACGGAGCGTCTTGCGAGTGAGGGATTGCGCACCGTGCGCATTGGCAATATTTCGCGGGTAGATGAAAACATACTCAATCATACGCTGGAGGTACAACTTGCGCAGCACCCAGAAAGCAAGCACATCAAAAAAGTAAAGATGCAAGCAGCCGAAGCACGGCGGCAGGCCCGTAAGCGCTTTGGCCGAAGGCAGGGCTTAGAACGAAAGCAGTTGTTTCAGGAAGCCAATGAGCTGTCCGCTTGGGCCAATCAACTCGAAAACCGCCTGATTGACATGATTCTCGACGGTGCGCAAGTGATTACCTGTACGCTGGTCGGCGCAGCGCATCCGCTGCTCGACAACCGACATTTTCGTACCGTGGTGATTGACGAAGCCGCTCAAGCGCTTGAACCGGCTACTTGGATTCCTATTTTAAAAGCCTCCAAAGTAGTGCTCACTGGCGATCCATTTCAACTGCCACCTACGGTAAAATCGGTGGAAGCCCAACGTCGGGGCTTTGCGGTCACCCTCATTGAAAAGTGCTTACAACGGTTTGCGCATACCAACCTACTGCGTACTCAGTATCGCATGAATGAAGTCATTATGGGTTTTTCTAACCAACGATTTTATGATAATCAGTTGCAGGCTGATGCAACGGTGCGCGGTCACTGTTTACCCGTTAGCGCGAATCAACCCATCGTGTTTATTGACACGGCGGGCTGCGGTTTTGAGGAAAAGGTACAACCCATGTATCAAAGTCGTTACAATCCAGAAGAATTTTTAATACTTTGCGAGCATTTGTATCAATTGGTATCACAATTTGAAGACCACACAAACCTGCCCTCCATTGCTATTATATCGCCCTATCGGGAGCAAGTACAGCACATACTTGATAAGATTACAGAAGATGAACGATTAGCTACACTCCCTCTTACGGTGAATACTATTGATGGCTTTCAAGGTCAAGAGCGCGATGTCGTGTATATTTCGCTGGTGCGTTCCAATACCAAAAACGAAATTGGTTTTCTGAGCGATTATCGGCGCATGAATGTAGCTATGACGCGCGCGCGCAAACAGTTGGTGGTTGTCGGCGACAGTGCAACGATTGGTAATAACGAATTTTATGAGGATTTTTTGCGCTACTGCGAAACCACAGGCGACTACCAATCAGCGTGGCTATATATGAAAAGCGCCTTGTGAGATAGAAAGTTGTTAGAATAGCATCGCTGATGAAAGCAGAAAATCCGAACGCACAGCAAGGCACGTTCGGATTTTTCTATGCACACAGAATATTCAGGTATCAATATGCCCAAAGATCGTGTTCGAAGTTGAATATCTGCTGCTTGATCTTTTCGCCTTCCAGGAGGATGTCCACACCAGAAAGGTACGCTTCCAAACGGCGGTCAAATACGTTAGAATCTTTCATGATATAACTGGAGAAGAACCGCATTTCAAAGAGGTCTTCCCAAGATAGCGGGCTGGCATCATTACCAGCAATATTGAACACTTGCTCCTTGGCGAGCAAGTTGCGTGCATCTGGATAGTACACCCAGAACAGTGCTTGTTCGTACAAGAAATTGCCGTTATCGTCTTTGATGTCGCGTAGCGGTGCAATGCCTAATATACGCACCCGCAGCGTGGAGAGTTCCTTGTCAAAGAACCAAACTTCCTTGATTCGGAAGCGCTTGATATCTTCAGGGTTTATTTCATTCACGACAATTTTAATAGTTTCGTCGTAAGTCTCAGGGTCGAAAGTTGTCACGGTATCCACCGAAGCACCCTTGGCGGCTACTTCTTCCGCGGTGAGTGGCTGCGTGAATTTGTCATCTTCTGTGCTATACACCGTAATTTCACTGTTCTTGGCAGCATCCATAAGGATGGTAAACAGTGGGCGGGGCGGGTAAGCGAAAGGCAGGTTCATTTTTTCCCGCACATCTACGACGCGCCAGATACGTTTTTCCCAGAAAATATCTGCTTCGCGTACTGGATCGTAGGGTAGCACTCGCTTTTCAAAGGAGGTGCGTTTTTCTACAATGTCATCAACCGGTCGTTTTTGGTTGAGCGGCTCCCCCGACTCGGTCATAATGATATCGTCTGGTCTTTGTGCCATTACAGGATTTGTGAGGCAAAAGGCCAGAGCGGCTACGCCCAAAAGTTTCATGATTCCCTTCATATTGATAGAATTTAAGTGCAATAGTGCACAAAGTTAACGAATTACCTTTGCACACTATTACACCTTAACAGAATTATTTTATTCTGAACACCATGGTGCCGATAGCACGGCCGGCCTTATCACCGGGGCATCTGGCACGTATATTGTTAAAATAATAAACATCACCGGGTTTTGCTCTTTCTACTAAGCGGCGCGATTTGTCGTTGTAACGACCGCCAGGGTTTTGCGAATCCACGGCATCTTCTCGCTTAGCGATGTACACCAAGTCGTAGCCTTGGATATCGCAGCGCGCATCAAAGTCGAAGCCTTCGAGCATAGCAATGAGACCATCCTGCGCTTTGAATTCGCCATTCGCCATTTCGCCTCCTTTGCTTCTACCTAACTGTGGCGTAGGATCGGGGATACGCTTCACGCGGAAGTTGAAATTGGTAGGTGTAAGACCACCACCAGAGACGGTAATGCGCGACTCGCCCGGCTCGGATACAGTAGCAACGTACTTACCTGTGCCAGTGGACTTCATGTTGATGCCGCCACCGCTGGCGCTTACTTTCAATTCGTTCGAGGATACCCCTGCTGCCGCTACCGATACAGGGTTGTCCACCCCAATGTAGAATACGTTCATTTTATCGGCAGAAACGGTTACCGAGCGACGACCTACTTCGTATTCAAAATCTTTAGAATATGTTTCTGTCTCACCGGTAGTTGGGTTCGTTAGTGAAATATCCACTTTATACTTTTGGACACCTGTACCGCTAGGGCGTGCCGAGTATTTGGCGACACCATTTTCCACTTTTAGGGTTGAACCATTCACCCGAATACTCATATTTTCATAGACGGAGGAACTAGAAGCACCCACTGTGATTTCAGAGGTATATTCGTCACCAGCAATGATATAGCTCTTGGCAGCCGAAGAAATCGGAATGAAGTTGTCCACCTTGAAAGATGTTGCACCCACCTGATTTACTAAATAGTTGAGCACGGCCGCTTCCGAACTTTTCATGTCATTCTGGAATTTGCGGAAAATTGGGAATACCGAAGCTACCGGCATTTGATTGAAGGTAAAGTAAGCCCAGCTTTTGCCCGACTTTTTGTAGTCCTCACTAATACCAAGCGTGATACTCTTTTCTAAGTCCGCCAGGGTTTGGTCGTTGATGGCAGTACCAGGAAGTCCTTTGAGTGCGTTGACGGCATCGAGCACCTGCTGACGTGTGTCCAAAATTTTCTTTTCTACCTCGTCGCCTTTATTCTTGTTTACCAGAATATTGGTGGTTACATCCTTATTTTTGTAACCTTTCGGTTTGCCCGCGTACTTAGGATCTGTTTCTGGATAATACCCGCCAGAAGCGCCCACTAATTCCTCCCGAATTCCGTCAATATAAGTATTAAATTCTCTGGAAATTTCGCGCACTTTTTTTGCAGTTTCTACCAGCTTACCGTACCGGGCTCTATCCTGTTCTGCATTGCGCTCCAGCGAGGTTAATGCGAAGGTATTAGAATCGTCAAAAATTTTATTCGAACCGGCGATGCCTTTATCAATCATAAAGAAGGCGTTGATGATTTCGGCTGATACGTTGAGCGCCAACATGGCAGTCAGTACCAGATACATGATGTTGATCATCAACTGCCGCGGTTCCTTTGGAATAGACATAACTTTCTACTTTTAAAGGGTTTACAAAAGAGTGGCAGTTGTTATACTTACTGTCTGCCTACATTTGCCATAGCAGAGATGACATTGCCATATACTGAATTGAGCGCACTGTACGTATTGTTCAGATTACCCAAGTTGCGATTCAAGGCATTCAGTTGATCCTTATACACTTTCGTATCTTCGAGTGAATCACTCAGGTCAGCCATTGCTTCATTCAGCTTAGCGTAGAAATTACTCATGGATTTGATCTGGTCGCTGGTACCGGAGAAGTCCACCTCTTGCAGGGCTTTCAGTGAAGACATGCTGCGTGACATATTCTGCAGTTCTACGAGCATACCGCCTAATTGGCGTTCTACTACTTCGCCATTCAATGCAGGCATCTGAGGCGCAGCGGCATTCATTGGGCCGGCGGTTACAGGCGCTATTTGCGAATTGTAGTCATCCAGACCTGGGTAGAGTTTGTGCCAGTAATAATCCGGCTCTGGTCCGATAACGCCAAGGAAAAGGAAGATGAAGGCTTCGATGCCCATACCCAGAATCAACATTTCACTGGCGCCTTCCCAGCTTTCTATTTTGAACAAAGCGCCTGTCAATACGAGGGCAGCGCCTACACCAATGAGAAAATTTTTGAAGTACTTGAAACCTTTAGATTTTACTAAACTCATTTTGATGGTCTTTTAACGTTTAGAAATTGAGTTTGATGAAATACGATTGGATCCGAAAATCACTTGTATAATGCACAATTGAGAAAAAGTCACAGTTTTTGGAAAAATTTTATACCCATATTATGGGGTATTATATTTCAAAACGAAAATATGGATACTGCAACGACTGTAGCAGTACCCATATTGTGTAGCACCTTGCAGAATGATTTAGAAATCATTGATTGAACGTCCGAGGAAAGTCAGGGCACACCGGAAACCGATGTACGATTTTGTCGTATCCTGGTATTCATAAGCGCGGGTACCTGTCTGGATAAAATGCATTACATCCTTCCAACTGCCACCGCGGATAGTTTTGCGTTTGTAGGCTTCGGGGTCATCGTCTTTGGCGTCGTAGCGGATGTCAGGGTTCAAATCATGAATAAACGAGTAAGCGTTTTCATAATACGCGGAAATCGTCCATTCTGCTACGTTACCTGCCATATTATATAGGCCGTAGTCGTTTGGGAAGTAAGCATCCGCTTTTACCGTGTATTGGCCACCATCTTCTGGGTAGTTGCCTCGTCCGGGCTTGAAGTTAGCTAACAAACACCCTTTGGCATTGCGGACATAGTAGCCACCCCAAGGATAAGGAGCCAAGTCGTGCCCGCCGCGAGCTGCATATTCCCATTCAAATTCTGTGGGTAAGCGGAAATTTTCGCTATTGATACCGTCGCCGCGCGTCTGCTGATACGAATCCCAGAGTTTGGTACGCCAGTAGCAGAAAGCATTTGCCATGTGCCAATCCACGCCAACCACTGGGTAATCATCGAACGCTGGATGCCAAAAGTAATTGCGCGTCATTGGTTCGTTGTACGAATAGGTGAAGTCGCGTATCCAGCAGAGTGTATCTGGGTATATTTTAATGGTTTTGCGTTTGATGAAAGAGTTACGCGGCGAGTTGCCCCGGTCGTAAGCTGCTTTTTGCCAATCGTACCATTCGTACTGGTATTGCAGTTTTTCTACGTTCAGTTCCTTTTTACCCGCAAAGCGATCATCACCTTGGTAGAAAAGATCTTCCAATTCTTCGCCTTCCCAGTCAATGCGCGGTTTCCAATCAATACGCTCTTCGCCTGTTTCAGGGTCTTCAATAAACATATCGAGGTATGCCCGCGCCAGCGAGTCGCGTACCCAATAAACGAATTGACGGTATTCGTTGTTTGTAATTTCGGTATCATCCATATAGAAACCCTGAATGGAGATAGCCTTGTTGCGTTGTACGAAAGTGTTGCTCACGTCCTGATCACCAGGACCGATGTGCAATGTACCTGATGGAATATATACCATTCCGTAAGGATTGATACCTTTCCAGCTGGGGCGTTTGGCTACGCCTACGAGTTGACCAGTGTCGTTGCTGCCACACGATGTGAGTGCTAACACTAGAATTGCCAGTGTGAGTTTGAGTAGATTTTTCATATAAACACCCGAGTTTTCCTTCAGATTTAAAGTAGGTATTACTAAGAGCACGTAAATATATATGGTTTGCAAATATTATCAAACTGTTGCCAATGAAAATAAATTGTATCGCTCAAAAATAACATTTTGCGATGGTTAGGCAACTATGCCTGATAAACGCCAGGTACTTTTGTCTTAGTATTCGACCTGAAAATTTTAAGGGAACACCATGACGGTTTTCGGGTGTTCATCTTTGTTGTTGAAGTTGGTCGTATTGTTTACAAAGACCTGGGGTTGTAAATAATAGGCGGCAGCGCGCCTTTGCCAATTATTTTGTTCAAGTTGTATAGCAGTGCTATTTCGTGCGAGCCGTTGCTCACTGTGCGCAATTCTGACAGCGTCAGATCATAGGCGTAAGCAAAGGTCATATTTTCGCTGAGTTTGAACCCAGCCATAATGACGGCCGCATCTACGCTGGTAGAACTATACCCTCTAAACGAAGCCCCAGCAAACATATTGTCGTTGTATCGAGCGATAACAGAAAAATCCATTTGGGTTTCGAGCAAATCCGAGCGGATAAGTAAGGAAGGATGTAGTGTAAGCGCAGTCCCAGCGTTGAAATGAAGCCCCAGGTTGAAATTGTAATTGCGTCGCAATTGCAAACTAACGGTGCTAAATGTAGCATTACCCTCATTGAGGTTGCGTGCTGAAAAGCCTACATCAAGCCAGTCATTTTGATAGTAAACCCCAGCATTGAAGGTCAATACACTAGCACTTTCAGCGCCAAGCGGAAGTCGAATATCATTGTGATTGAAATTACCCGGTTCGATATAAACGCCATCGGGAGTACGAATTCTGGAGCCATCAAGCTGCTGCTGTACCGCACCGCCACCCATACCTAAGGACAACAGTCCTGTGCCTAATGGCTTTTGATAGTTCCACGCAATTGAAGCGGCCGTCCACCGGCGCGCGCCAAGCGTTTCATTTTCTACATTTATTCCAAATCCGCCGTTAGTAATGTACAAAGGCAGATGCGCGCTTAGGTTCTGCGTGGTTGGGCTACCTTCCAAACCTACCCACTGCTTGCGGAATACCCCCGTGATGCTCAGGGAATTATCCAAGCCAGCATAAGCCGGATTCCAGCCTAATGGATTGAGCATGTAGAGGCTGTATTGCGCGGGTTGTTGTGCCTGCAACGCACACAACGCAAACGTCAGAATAAGTAGCGTGGCCGTGTATTTCATGTAAGTTTTTTTTCTTGGATGATACCCCATAGCGTGGAGGTAGCTACACCTCACAATTCGGCTAATGCTCAACCAATATCTAACATTTTTTTCACTTCCTCAACAGTTTGAACGGGCATTTGGCAGGCGTAGTCTCGGCAAATGTAAATATTTGTCTCATCGCTTGCATTTCGACCTGCCAATAAGGGATACGATGCTTCGGCGTCAGATGCAGCCATTAGTACTTTATTGGGTATATATAACTGATTTATTTTCTGAGATTTATGCTTAAAATCAACTCCAATGACCGCAATCTCCGGCGCCGGATACACCAGCCAGAACAGCCCATTAGCCCAACGCGCAAATGAAGAGGGGTAGCGCTCTACGGCATCGCGCATCGTTTTTAGCATATCGGTCGCCTGCGTTTTCCAAGCGCTTTGATCTTTTAATACGCTCAGTTTTAACAAATTATGAATCATGGTGGCATTACCGGAAGGTGTTGCATTGTCGTACAATTCCTTACGCCGTAAGGGAATATCCTGCTGGGCATCGGATGTAAAGAAAAACAAATGGCTTCCAGCATCATAAAATTGATCGAGCACCAATTCGGTGATGGCGGCGGCGCGTTCTAATAGTTGCAAATCGAAATTGATGTCATAAACGTGTAGCATCGCTTCGATGAGATTGGCATAGTCATCTAAGAAAGCATCGTACTGCCGAACACCCGCCTTATAGGTATGATACAACCGACCATCGGGTTGTTGAAATTTTTCTAATAAAAAAGTTAAGTTTTGCGCTGCTATCGTTCGGTACTCCGGCACCCCCAATGCCGCATGGGCTTTAGCAAAAGCCGTGCACATCAGCCCATTCCAGTCGAGGAGTATTTTGTCATCCAAGCCAGGTCGAATGCGTTGCTGCCTTACGGCAAATAGTTGTGCGCGCCCAGCCTGCAAGCGTTGTCGAAGCGCAGCTATTGGGATGCCCTGCTCCTGGGCAAAGGTCTCAAATGACTTCGGCCTCCACAAAATATTTTTATGCTCCCAGTTGCCTGCTTCTGTTATGTCGTAAAAAGCACAAAATAGCGTAGCTTCATCCCCCAGTATCGCATCTACCTCCGCTTTGTCCCACACGTAGTATTTCCCCTCTTCGCCTTCACTGTCGGCATCCAGCGCCGAGTAAAAGCCGCCCTCTGGGCTATGCATTTCCCGCAATACAAAAGCGAGTGTCTCTTCGATGGTTTCCCGATAGCGATTGCGCCGCGCTTCGTCCGACTCCGGGAGTGCCCGATAAGCATCACTTAACAGGCTGACTAACAGCGCATTATCGTATAGCATTTTCTCGAAATGCGGTATCAGCCAGGCGCGATCCGTAGCGTAGCGGGCAAAGCCACCACCCAATTGATCATAGATGCCGCCTTGTATCATACAATCGAGCGAAAGCAAGACCTGCTGTAGAGCATCCGGTTCGCGGGTATGGTAGTGGTACTGCAACAAATATAACAAAGCCATGCTACCCGGAAATTTCGGGGCATTGCCAAAGCCACCATATTCACGATCAAACCGATTCTTGAGCTGATGAAAAATATTTTGTGCCAAAACTGGCGAGAATAATAATTCCTGATTTTGCGTAAGCACCTGATCATTAAGGAATACGGTATCTGAGCTTTTTATAATGGCCATAAGCCGTTCGGCTTGCTCCTCTACGACGTCTCGCCGATTATGATAGTTTTGATAAATAGTTTGTAATACTTGTATCCAAGAAGGTCGGTTGTAGGCCGGCTGGGGCGGGTAGTACGTACCAGCAAAAAACGGCCGGCCATCTGGCAGCAAAAAGCAGTTGAGTGGCCATCCGCCCGACCCAGAAATCACTTGGCAGGCTTCCATATAAATAGAATCCACATCTGGGCGCTCCTCTCGATCCACTTTTATATTGATAAAATGCGCATTCATAAAAGCTGCAACATCCTCATTTTCAAAGGATTCGCGCTCCATTACATGGCACCAGTGACAAGTAGAATAACCAATACTTACTAATATTGGCTTATTTTCACGACGGGCTTGGTCAAAAGCTTCCGGCTTCCAGGCATACCAATCTACCGGATTGTGTGCGTGTTGTAAGAGGTAAGGGCTGGTTTCGTATTGTAAGCGATTCATCCGCATTCAAGTTTCTGAAATGTAACCAGTTAAAATGGCTTTTAGTTTACCTGACACATTGCCTATGTTCATTTTGAAATAGGTATTTATATTTTAAAAAGAACACTGCGAGGTACTAAATAACTTTAAAAAAAGGTTATATTCGCTAAAGAAATAGACCCTAATGGATAAAGCAACGCTCATCGAATCCGTCAAAAGTCAAATCCGCGAAGCCAAAACCGAATCTGCGCTGGAATCGCTTTTAGCCTGGCTGGCTACCAACAAGGACTACCAAACGATGCATCGGACGGTGCTGCAGCTATTGTCACAATGGCAAAAAACAAAACAAGACGAAGTGCTTGGTATTATTAGTTTTGATAATGCGCGTCTGATCTATAATCAGACCACCCATCAAGCGCTAATGATGCTGGAGCAATTAGAAAAAGGTGCCACCAGTACGCCAGCAGCGCGTATGCAGCCTCGATGGCTTTGGCTTGTGGCGGCGGCAATGTTGCTGGTAGTAGCGGGATTTTTTTTAGTGCAAACGCTCCAAAAACCAGCGGCGACGACCGCCCAAGCATCCGACAAGTGCCCGCCCTACTCCACAGATGCCGTGTTCAATATCCTATTGTTTCGATTCCAGCACTTCGGCGAGCGCAAGCTCAGCACACATCAGGCACTGCGGCGGCGGCTGGAGCAATTAGGGCAGCGCTATGGTATTCCGGCGGGAGTAGGCATCTACAACGACCAGGATGATGACAACCAACTGCCCGGCAGCCTTACTCAAGCCTCAAAAATTGGCAACAATTGTGGCGTACATCTGGTGATCATGGGTACCGAAGAATCCCAACAGGAAGGGGCTATTATCACTATACAATATCAGTTTTTGCGTATGGGCGAGCAGTTTGCGCTCAGCCGCTTGCGCATCACCGAACGCGAAGAGGTGGACACGATTACGTCCATTTCGAGCATCACGACGCAAGGCGCCATCACGGGTAGCATAGAGCAAGCTATTTTATTGCTTTTCGGGGTTGTGGCTTTTGAAAATAAGCAACCAGAGACAGCAATTGAGTTGCTACAAAGTGCCCAACCTGCTGATTCTGCAAGTACCCTGCTGCGTGGTATGCTATTGGCGGAAAGCCACTTGGCAGTTGATCAGCCGGAAAAAGCGCTGGAATCTTACTCCGAAGTATTGGAAAAGCATCCGAATTACGCGCTGGCGCTCAATAACCGTGCGGCTTTAGCTTTCCAACAGGGCAATTATGACCTATCACTGCGCGACTTAGATACCCAACTCCAAACCCGCCCCGACGACCCATCCGCCCGAACCATGCGCGGTACCATCTATATGAAGATCAATCGCCTCGAAACGGCTCGAAAAGACCTCGAAACCGCCAGAAAACTCAGGCCAGATGACCCCCTTATTCGGAAGCAGTGGCAACAGTTGGAGTTTAAAACGGAAGAGCAGCAACGCATCCGCGAAGAAGCACAAGAACAGGTGCGCATCAACCCTAATGATGTACAAGCATTCAATCGGCTGGCAAGCGCCAGTAAGAATCTGGAGGATTTCTCCACAGCTATTCGAGCTGCCGAATCTGCGCTGCAACACGAACCACTTAACCTCGAAGCCAATACTACTCTAATCGAATTGTATGCTACCTTGCAACGCCCTGAAAAGGTGCAAGAAGTGATTCGTCGTTTGGAAAAATCCGGTGTGTCCCGATCAGAAATTTTGCGTCAAACGCCCGCCACGCGCCAATTGATAGAAAACAAACAATAATGCGATTTTAGATGTAAGATGCCAGATACCAGAAGAGACGTATTTTATTTAGCCAAGCAATTGTAATTTCAGTATTTTATATATTAAAATATTGCACCAGTAGTCGAAAAGCTATCGCCTATCATCTGGCATCAGGTATCTTTAAAAACGTAGCCGTACTTGCGCGCTGGCCTGTGTGCGTGCAGGGCCATTGATTTCCTCCAATCCGCTGCCGATTGTTTCGCGGTTTGCCCAGTAAGTTTGCGCGATTCGAGCTTCGAGCGTCAGGTTGCGTGTAGCGCGGTAGCGGGCATTGAGGTAAAAGCGGGTGCCGCGATTGTAATAAGCGGGTATAGAAAAATTGAACAACAAGTCGTTCTCGAAACTGTAAAAGCGCGTTTGAAAACCCTCCGTTTCAAAGATGGCGAATCGGGCGTTAAACGATAAAGGAAAACCCACCGGACGAAAAATTACATCCTGATAAACTGCAAATCCGGTACTTTTAGGATTGTCGCCAACTTGTGAAAAACCCCAGTCCAATCGGCTGCGTAGCTCCACGGTGCGGGAGAGTTGATTTTCAACATGTAAGCGCGTTTGGAAAGTACGCAGATTAGCCAATTGGCGTAGCACATCTTGCCCAGTATTCGGCGCGTTGCGTTCTTTGATTTCGTCGCGGATCTCCATGTAAGTGCGCAGTCGCCGCCGCTTTTCGTAACTCAAGCGTAGCCGGTACTCGTGCCCCCGCGAAGGGGCTGCTGCATCAAAACGCAGCCAGGGGTGCCGCCACACATCAAAGTAAGCACTTAGCATCCAATTGCGTATCGGTCGCATTTCGAGGCCGAGGTACAGCCCCTGTTCATTGCGCGCGCCAGTCGTTTCTGCAAAGGGGTTCGGATTCAGTGCCTGATAATTGCGCGGAAAGCGACGTTGTAAAATGGCAACATCTACCCGACGGTCTAAGGCCAAGAGCAATCCGTTGGTTGTAGCTACTGCGCCATTGTCGCTTCTGGCCGTTTCGCCGAAAAAATTGAAGTTACGCCAAATCCAAGAATAATCAAGACTGGTATTGAAGAGCTGCTGCCCACTAAAATAAAATTGCGAATACGGCAGTACATTGCGTACCAGATTTTTATCAAATCGGTCGAATAAAGCATTCAGTGCTATATGACCCTTATTATTTTTCAGGCGCAAGCTACCGCCGGTGGAGAACTGCTGGATAGCATTTTTTCTGGAAATTTCGGTTGGGGTGCGATGTAGCCCCGATTCATCAAGTGATGTAAAATTGAGCACCTCAATATCGGCGTCAAGCGTATCCAATTCAAGTACATTGCCGCTGCGCCCACGATTGGATACAAATAGCGTGGCTTCTATATGCTCGCTAAGAGCCAACGTGGCCGCCGCGCCGCGCATGAAGTTGACTTCGTTGGCGGAGGTATAAGGTCGAATAGTGCGCCCAGTGCGCTTGATCGTCATCGGGCTGGATGATTTACCGATGCCAAACCCAGTATATAGTATTAGCCCCTGCCCAAGGCTTACGGCATAGTCGCCTAAGGCCAACGCTTTGATCCGTTTATTATAATCCCGAATAAAAATATGGGCAGAGTAAAAATCAAAACCCTGTGGATTGCTACCTCTGAAAAATTCCTCTCCGCGATCTTTCTCCGCTGTAAATCCATAACTCAGGCGCGTGCCATAGCTATGCCGGAAACGCACATACACTTGATTGGGATCACCCAGATAGCGACTGGCACCCGTAGGCGAAGGGGTGTAGCCGCGTTGTTGCTCCAATATACGCGACCAGCGCAGATACAACTCGTTATTGCCCTCGCTCAGCATTTGCAATACGGGTATGCGGTAGTCATCCACCTCGCCGCTCACGGTAACATAAGGTAAAATACGTCGGATGGTAGCCAGATCAAAACTGGGTACAGCTTGTAGTTCGTATATAGAAATAAGTTCACCTGCTTCAGCTCGGTAGCGTATCAATGCCAATATTTGCAAATCGTTGAGCAGTTTTAGGTCGCGCAGCATATTTTCACTCGCCCGATTGATATTGAGCGGGTTGCGCCGAAAGTCTTCTAATTGCTCAAAAAGGGTATTGAAATCAAAAATACCTTCACTATCCGTGTTTTGCAAAAAATCTTCTACAATCTCCTGTACAATATCAGGCGGTTCGACGCGAAGCGTATCTGGCTGTTGGGCCGCCAGATACAAGGGGAATAGAAACAGAATGACCGAGTACTTTTGCATGGAGTAAAAATATGCAATTCCTTCGGTATGTAGTGCCAAAGGTAGGCTTTTAAATGAGTACCCGTACTTGATGTCAAAAGCGACCCCACACTACCGTGCTGGGCCGCTTTTTATTACTTTGTGTGGTCGTTTTCTCGGTAATACGTTATGCTCCGTCGCTATATTTATTAGGACGCATCGGGACGCATTCGGTCACAGGTCACCAGAAAAATATATTTTGAGTCCGTGCCGCCTTTTTACAAATATCGTATAACGCTTTCATTTTCAATCATTTGTACTTATTGAAAAATTAATTTCAATGAGCAACAACAATTAAGCCGTGACTTTCTACTTTTTTTTTCGTCATAAAAAGGCATTAAAATTCCAAAAACGCCAAATTTTTCTTTACTTTAGCGTGGCACAAAAGCAAATTTACCATGGTGCTATCTATTCAACCCGATTCTTCCAATGTGGAAGGAAGCGGTGGCAGCGTACAGCACAACGATATTTTTTTCATTCGGCAACAGCACGCGCTATTGCGAATGCGCTTCAGTGACATCCGGTGGATTCATGCAGATGGCAACTATTGCTACCTACACAGTAAGGATCGAAAATACGTTGTGAAATCTTCCTTGCGAAAGATTATTTCGCATCTACCGCCGCAGGAATTTATTCAGATACACAAAAGTTACATCGTACGCTTTGCTGCTATTGAAAAGATAGATATTCGGGATAATATAATTGGCATAGGCGCTGATAACCTTCCGATGGGACGCAAATACAAAGAACACCTTTTAACATTATTGAATATCATTTGATGCTGGTTCGGTGGTTGTGATGTCAAATGTATGATGGCATTTCATTGAAATAATGGATAAAAATTT
>CALMSP010000017.1 GCA_937872405.1 uncultured Saprospiraceae bacterium
CTGCTGCTTCCGCTTCCGCCTTCGTCGCGTAGCACGATGCAATGGTACCTTTCGTCGCCGATGGCTTGGTGTTGTCTATGCGCGTGTTGTAGGTCACGCTGGACTTCTTACCACAATCGTCTTCTACCGTGACTGTGATTTGTGCCGTGCAAGTACCACTGGTGGTCGCCGTTTTCTTTGGATTAGCCGAGCAATTGTCAGACGCTGAGGTAGCAGCAATAGCTGCTGCTTCCGCTTCTTCCTTCGTCGGGTAGCACGATGCAATTTCACCTTTCATAACCGATGGAGGTGTATTATCCTTCACGGTGATTGTCTGCACCTTTTCTGTCTTATTGCCACAGTTATCTTGTACTTTCCAAGTACGCTTGATCACTAAGTTGCAGTTGTTACCATCTGGTTGGATTTCATCGCTATGAGTAGCCATGAGGTTGGCATCGCAATTGTCTGTGATATTGGTCGGATTACCAGTTACACTTGGGCTGGCATCGTAACCACACTGATTATTGCGACTGACTTCTGTGTCGGCTGGTACGGTAAAATTAGGCGCTTCGCCATCAATTTTCACCGTGTATTCAATAGATTCACTATTGCCGCAAGCATCGGTAGCCGTTACTTTCACCTTAAACATGCAGTTGCCTTGGCTGGTTACGGTAGCCGATTTCATCGGGTTCGGATCGCATACGTCCATTGCAGTGGTAGCGGCAATAGCGGCATCTTTTGCTTCCTGCTCGGTTTTGAAGCAACCCGTTAAAGTGCCCGACACGCTTGGCTTAGTCGTATCCTTCACGCGGAATTTTTGCACGCAGGTAGCGGACTCCTCATTGTTATCGAGTTGTGTGTTATTATTGGCATCATCGTACAGCGTGTAGGTGCGTGTCACCAGAATGCCTCCATTGCATAGCGTACCGCTTGTCTCGTCCTCATGGAACATGCGCAGCGTACCGCAAGGAATCTCCGTGATATTTTTGAACACATCGCTTGGCTTGGTAAATGCTGGAGGTACAGCACTCACATTGCAGCCTTCTACCTGCTGCTCGGTGCTGCTGAGTTTACATTCTGCTGCAAAAGAGCAACAAACCGGCGTAACGTCTTTTTGTTCGGAACAGTTGTTTTTATCAAAAATCTTCACTGTTGATTTTTGACCCAGCTGCAGGAAGATTGTATTGTCGTTAGGCACATTAAATACATTACCCGCATTCACTTGGTAACGATAAGGTGGCGTACCACCCATGATATTAAGGATCACAGCTACACCACCCTCGCCTTGGCGCTCGCAGTCAACCTGCATACTAAACGTCAACAGCGTTGGTTCCTTCACTTCGGCCATGCAAGTAGAAGTACAGCCATTTTTATCTTTTACGGTAACGGTGTACATACCTGCGGCCAAATTATTGAACTTATTACTTTCTTGGAACATACCGTTGCCCAACTTGTATGTAAATGGAGACACACCGCCAGAGTTTACCACTACTGTGATCATGCCATCGCCGAAGCCTTTACAGGTAGCGTCGGTAGGTGTTGCCGTACAAATAATTGGGGCAGGTTCTGGTACTTCAATTCCGATGATCGGGTCGCAGGAAGTTTCGCAATTATTGGCATCTTTCACCACAACATCGTATTGACCCGCAGGTAGGTTCAGGAACTCATTGCTGGATTGGAATGGTCTTACTTCTGTACCACCTGGCAATTTGACAAGTTTGTACATATAAGGGCCTACGCCACCCATTACCATTGCCGTAATCTTACCGTCACCACCACCGGCACAAGTGGTCGTTTGAGCCACTGAATTGCAAGTAATGGCGTCTGGCTGCTTGATCTTAGCATTGCAAGTTGTTTCACAGCCTTTACTATCTTTTACTGTAATGGTGTAGTCACCAGCTGTCAATCCAGTAAATTTATTACTACCCTGGAAATTGCCATTGCCAAGTTTATATTGATAGCCACCGTTGCCGCCTGTTGCTGTCACCGTGATTTCGCCAGTAGCATCGCCATTACACTTCACGTCTTTAACCGAGGTGCTACAAGAGAGATCTTGTGCCGGTTGGCCGACCATGATCGTACAAGTAGATTCACAACCATTGTCATCCTTAATAGTAACAGTGTATTCACCTGCCGTCAAACCGGTAAAAGCATTGCTGGTACCAAAGCTGCCATTACCTAATTTATATTGATATGGCTCCTTGCCACCACTACCTGTAACGGTAATTGTGCCATCGTTGCCTCCCCGACAGCTAACGTCGGTTTTTTGCAAACTACATGACAACGCCGGTACGCGCCCTACTTCGATCATTTTCGAGGTCATACATCCTTGGCTATCCATCACTTTTACAGTGTAGTTGCCCGCTTTCAACCCATTGAAATTAGGGCTGGCGCCAAATGGATTATTATCGAGTGCATAGGTGTATCCACCCGAACCGCCACTTACATTGCTTATCGTGATGGTACCATCGTTGCCGCAAGTTTCTTTGGTAGAAGCAACGTCGAAATTGATCGCGCTATTGAAACCAACCATTGTTGGGAAGGTCTTCGTACAGCCTTTGCTATCTTTTACAGTTACTGTGTAATTGCCACCAGCTACATTGTTGAAAGTTGCATTTGCTTGGAAATTGTTGCCATCAATGCTGTATGTATAGCCCGGTGTGCCCCCGCTTACGTTGCTTACGGTGATCGTACCCGTATTCACGCCTTCGCAAGCAGCATTAGTCGGCGTTACCATAGCCGAAATATCCATTGGCTGCTTAATCTCGATCTCAGCGCACTCCGTTTTGCAGCCGTTCTTGTCTTCAATCTCAATGGTGTACTTACCTGCGCTAAGCCCCGTGAATATCCCATTATTGTTTAGGAAGCCACCAGAAGCACCTTTGATTTTGTACTTATAAGGAGAGGTGCCACCTGTGCCCGTTACTTTCAGCGAGCCATTGCTACCGCCAAAGCAGTCCACATCTTTCTGCTCTACGAAACTGCAGCCCAGAGCCGTTGGTTCTTTGATTTCTACCGGACAAGACATTTGCGTCAAGCAACCATTCATGTCTTTCACCACAACGGTGTAATTACCCGCTGGCAAATTCTTGAATTCATTGCTTGCCTGGAAGGTCATGCCATTATCTTTACTGTACATGTAGCCGCCAGCACCGCCCGAAGCATTCACTTTAAAAGACCCCGTACTCTGTCCAAAGCACTTCACATCCACGATGTTGGAAGTAGTGCACGTTACGGGGGTTGGATCCTCGATCATGAAAGTGTAAGTACAGGAATTCGAGTTACCTGTAGTTGGGTTGGTATAAGTCACTTTTACAGTGTAAGTACCAGCTCCTACGCCACTCAAATCTTTGCTCATACCTACGATTTGGTTGTTAGAATTTTTCCATTCATAGGAGAAATTCGCAGCCATACCGTTGAAGTTGTTGGTAACTGTTAGGTTTACTCCACCATTGGTACCGCCTGCACAGGTCGGAGAAAAAGGTGTGCCCGTAGCTTTGAAGCTAAGGAATGTAGCCTCAATACCCACGCCAGCCTCCGTATTAAACTGGGTAATCAAGTTGCCAGCGCCTGTACCAGTTGAAGTTCCTATTGCCAAAGCATCTATGCAGGTTTGCATACCACCAATAAACCCTGCTAACTGTGCTGGATTATCTACCAGTATCACACAGCTTGACTGCCCCTCTAAGTTAGGAAAATCACCACCAGAGCCGCCTCCAAAATCAATTGTTCCATCAAAAATCGTTGCCTGGTCTGTCACTACCCGGCTGGGAGATAACGAGCAAATATTTTGTCCATTCAGGAAAATATTGAGGCTG
>CALMSP010000018.1 GCA_937872405.1 uncultured Saprospiraceae bacterium
TATGGGTACTGCTGACGTAGTCGAAAGCGAGTTCTAACTGTGGATTGGATTGGTAATTCATGACATTAAAAACTTGCCTTGCACGAACACGATTGCACTTTAGGTAGCGATTTTGCGTTGGAATATTTGTTTTGGGGTTCGCTATGAATGAGCATACAATTGTGTAATAAAGCAGGGTGCCACTACGAATATCTATTTAGTAAACGTTGCGAATTTGTTTAAAAAAAATAAATAAAACCCCCGTTTTTTAATAACCTTGTATCATAATCTGCTTCACCAAATAGCCCGCTTCCGTATGCACTTTAAGCACATACAACCCAGGCAGGAAGCCAGCCGTAGAAATTTGCGCTCGATTGGAGCGAACCGTTTGCATGTGCACGCGCTGCCCCGTAGCATTGAAAAGCTCTAATCGCCTGGTTTGCAGGGTATTAAATTGAATTTGCAACAACTGCCCTGCCGGATTCGGATACACCTGCATGAACCGATTGTCCGATGCGCGCTGCAAAGCCAGGATATCGTTGATAAGGATCACGGTATCACCGGCTTCATCCGTTTCAATCGGTATTGCTTCGCCATCCGCATTGAGCAGATGAAGTGGTATGACTTTTGCTTGGAATGGCGTACTCTCACCAGCCCGACTGCCAATAATATCGCCGACGGTGATAAATCGAATTTGCCCAATTTCACCGAAGCCACTCACATTTTTGCCACCAAGGCGATTGATTGTCACTTGTAAAATACCTTTGTCGGCGGCTTGTCCTTTTTCCAAAATGGCAACCTCGTGGGCACTACCCAAGAAAGAACTCGTGTTATACACAAAAGTGGTTGCATCAGCAAGCACTAAATCGGCATCAAAAACGACGTCGAAAGACAGCGCGTATATATCTTTGGCGGGCGCATCGGGCTGACCAAGTATGATGCTGGCTGTAAACTCTACTCGTTGATTATCAAGGACATATATTTTGTCTGTATGAAATTTCAGGTATAAAAAAGCTACCTCATGCTGCGCCTGTAGAGACGTGGCAAGCAGCATAGTGCCGAATATTCCGATGAACGTAAACCGGTTGAAACGCATGCAAGAATATTTTGAATTAAAAACCTCGTTTTCAGGGAGGCATGTTTAACGCCCTACTGAAAATTTATACAGATTTTAGCCAAAGATAGCGTTTTTCTATTCGCGAAATCATATATTTTACAAATTTTTGACGGCAAACGACAATTTTGTAAGTTTAATAGTATATCATGATTAGTAAAAAACTGGAAGCGCTTCTCGCCAGCCTGAATGTTCCTGCTCGAAATCGCTTCAGGAAGTTCCTTGCGTCGCCGTATTTCAATGAGCAGCAGGAATTAGCTGCGCTGCTGGAGGTTTTGTTAGAACCAATACCAGCAAATGACAAGACGCAGGTGTGGCAAAAAATATTTGGCGATAAGCCTTATCAAGATGGGCAAATGCGGCGGCTTATTTCAGCACTTATCACACAATTACTTGATTTTCTGGCCATTGAGCAATGCCGCCGCAAATCTGTGCGGGCCCGTGCGGAGCTGCTCGACACCCTGCATCATCCACGATTTGCGCTGCATTTTGCTGGCCTAATGCGGCAGATACAAACAGAACAGGAAAAATCGGCGCAACAAGATGCGGATTTTCATTTCCATCAGTATTTGATAGAGCGACAGGGGTATCGGCAAATGGAATTATCAGAACGCAGCCCAGATATGATGACTAAACTAAATGATGCTGGCTTTCATTTAGATTGTTTTTACCTTAGCCGGAAGCTCGAATTTTACTGCGATTTTTTAGGATATAAAGATTTTCTTTCTATTGATACAAAATATGATACGCTTTCATTCGCTACAATCGAAAACAGCTGTACCTCCCGTCATCTGGCGGTGCCTGCTATTCGGATTTACTATTTGATCGCTCAGATGCTAATGCACCCGGATCAAGAAACATTTTATTATGATGCTAAATATGCTATAAACAAATATGCAGCTTGTTTTAAAAAAGCAGAAGCGAAAAGTTTTTATATTCACCTGATTAATTATTGTATTCACAAAAAAATAAATGTCGGCGAAACACGATTCTTCCAAGAATTATTTTCGGTGTATCAAGCGCTGCTCGATAAGGGCATCTTGCTGGACGATGAGGGCGTGCTGGAGCCCCAACACTACAAGCTAATTGTATCAGTTGGACTGCAAATTCAGGCATTTGAATGGGTGGAGCAGTTCATACAAACGCACACCCCTGCGCTACCGCCCGATGCACAGGACAATGCACTGACATATAATCTGGCGAAAGTTTATTTTCAACAAGGATATTACACAAAAGTAATAACGCTACTGCAAGAGGTAGAATATGAAAGCTTGGATTATGCCTTGGGCGCAAAGCTCATGTTATTGAAAACATATTATGAACTAAATGAGTTTTTGGCATTAGATTCGATGATAGATAGTTTTAGAATATATTTGATGCGTAATAAACTTATTTCTAAGGAGGTACGGCGTCAATATCTAAATGTGCTACGCTTTGTGCGGAAATTATCTACAATAATATTGGGCAATCGAAAGGCGATTATTCAAATCAGGCGCGATATAGATGCTTGTAAAATGTTGGCCGATAAAAATTGGATATTGAGCAAGCTACAGGAACTGGAAGAGGTGAATGTATAATGTTATGCTTGGGGTGTGACCGGCATTATTATATAGCGTTTTCTCCAAATGGATGCGCCGTGAGACGGCAGGTATTAAAAATAAATCCCTACCTTTGCAAACCGCAAATAAAAAAATTTACACCTATAAAATTCAAAGCATTATGAATCTTGCAGTAGTTGGTACCGGATACGTAGGGCTTGTAACAGGCACATGCTTTGCCGAAACCGGAAATCAGGTCATTTGTGTGGACATTGATGAGCAAAAAGTTGCGCGCCTTCGGCAGGGCGATATCCCGATTTACGAGCCTGGCCTTGATGTCTTATTTGAACGCAACACGCGCCAAGGGCGGCTGTCCTTTACCACTGATTTGAGCGAAGCGGTGCAACAAGCGGATATTATTTTTCTGGCGCTGCCCACGCCACCTGGCGAAGATGGTTCTGCCGACTTATCTTACATTTTGGGTGTTGCCGAGCAGTTGTCGCATATCATTAAGGATTACAAAGTAATTGTGGATAAAAGTACCGTACCAGTAGGAACCTCCGAAAAAGTACATGCTATTATAGTAAAAAATCTTCCAGCGGATCAATTTGATGTTGTATCCAACCCTGAATTTTTGCGCGAAGGTGTAGCCGTAGAAGATTTTATGAAGCCCGACCGCGTGGTGGTTGGTGCCAGTTCGGAACGGGCCCGGCGGCTCATGCGCGAATTGTACGAACCCTTTGTTCGGCAAGGTAATCCGATCCTTTTTATGGATGAGCGCTCGGCGGAAATGACCAAATATGCCGCGAATGCCTATCTTGCGGCTCGCATCTCGTTTATGAATGAGATTGCTAATCTGTGCGAGCGGGTCGGTGCAAACGTAGATATGGTGCGCATTGGCATCGGCAGCGATTCGCGCATCGGCAAGCGCTTTCTGTTTCCTGGCGTGGGCTATGGGGGAAGTTGCTTTCCGAAAGATGTGCAAGCCTTAGCCAAAACTGCGAGCGACTTTGCGTACGATTTTAAAATCCTAAAATCTGTGATGCAAGTGAATGAAGGGCAGCGCCAGATTTTAGCAAAAAAAATTAGCGCTTTTTTCAAGCAAGATTTGCAGGGTAAAACCATTGCAATGTGGGGTTTGGCCTTCAAGCCCAATACCGATGATATCCGCGAAGCACCCGCTTTGTACATCATAGACGAATTGTTGGCTGCCGGCGCCGCTATAAAAGCCTTTGACCCAGAAGCTATGGCCAATGCGCAGGCAATTTATGGCAACCGGATTCAGTTGGCTAACGATCAGTACGAAGCACTGATTGGCGCAGACGCATTAGCTATTGTGACGGAGTGGAGCGTATTCCGAACCCCCAGTTTTAAGGTTATGCGCGAATTGCTACGCCAGCCAGCTATTTTTGACGGCCGCAATCTGTATGATTTAGATCGAATGGCCGAAGAAGGCTTTTATTATGAAAGTATTGGGCGGATGCCTATATTAACAACACTATAATATTAGATGTATCACTATTTTGTTTTTCTTTGTTTTTCAAAAGATTATGTGATGCATTTAAAATCCAAGTCAGCCTGATGCATGCGTTTTTTTAGAAACATACATGATAGATTGTCATCGCTGCGTGTGCGCATTTTTTATCCTCGTTCGGGCGGGCTGGAGATACAAGCAATCCAAAACTTCCGTTCGCGCGCGCTGGAACGTGCGGTGCGCGTGGATGTATTCTTACCACCAGACTACTTTAGCCAGTCGCAGCCGTATCCGGTATTGTTGTTTAATGATGGGCAGGACATGGAGGCTATTCAAATGCCGTCTATTCTGGAGCAGCTCTACCAGCAGCGCAAAGTAAAACCATTTATTGTTGTTGCTATCCATGCCACTCAAGATCGGATGCACGAATATGGTGTGGCCGCTCAGGAGGATTACAAAAATCGAGGCAGTAAGGCCAAGCAATTCACGCGGTTTGTTTTAGACGAATTGAAGCCAGCGCTGCACCGCCGCTATCGCTGCACGGATGCGGGCTGGGTCTATGGTGGGTTCTCGCTGGGTGGGCTTTCGGCGTTCGACATCGCTTGGCATCATCCGCAGGTGTTTAGCAAAGTAGGGGTGTTTTCGGGTTCGTTTTGGTGGCGCTCTTTGCCTTCTGACCCTACCAACCCCGATGCGCACCGCATTGTGCAGGATATGCTGGCTCAAAGCACTCAGCGACCAGGTTTGAAATTTTGGTTGCAAACCGGTACAGAAGATGAAAACGAAGACAGTAATAAAAATGGCGTTATTGACAGTATTGATGATACGCTCGATGTCATTCGGGCACTCCAACGCTTGGGCTATCGGGAAGGCGACGACATCCACTACTTGGAAGTGATCGGTGGCGAACATAACCTCCCAACATGGGCACGCGTTATGCCTGACTTTTTGCAATGGGCCTTTGGCCAGCAGACCTGAGATTTTTTTTACGATAGCAATTCAAAAAAAAATTCGACCGGCACCGATGGAAAAGAAGGTGATAATTGTTGGCGGCGGTGTTTTTGGGGTTACCGCAGCCTTAGAGCTAAGTAAGCGCGGTTACGCAGTAGCGCTCTTTGATCGAGACGTATTGCCTCATCCGCAAGCCTCCTCTTCGGATATCACCAAAATGATTCGGGGCGATTATGGCGCTGATGTTTTTTATACCGATTTGATGCATCAGGCTTTCGAAGGCTGGGATACTTGGAATCGTATCTTCCCGCGCCCCTTGTATCATCAGACGGGTTTTCTACTGCTGGTGCGACAGACCATGCCCTTCCATTCGTTTGAAATGCAAAGTATGCAAACACTGAAGCAGCGAGGCTATGCCTTACAACGCTTGGAGGGTGATTTTTTAAAACGGCGATTCCCACAATGGCGTGCCGAGTTGTACCCGGATGGTTATTACAATCCTCGTGGTGGTTGGGCAGAGAGCCGGGAAGTGGTAGCACAATTGGTGCGCATGGCTAAGGCCGCAGGGGTTCAATGCTATGAAAATATTGGAAACGTTCATTTGTTGGAGGCTGATAATCAGGTAATTGGCATCAAAACGGCGCAGGGGCAGGTGTATCAGGCAAGGCATACTATCGTAGCCGCTGGGGCTTGGACACCCTCGCTTGTACCAGAGCTAAGCGACTGCCTGAAGGTAACGGCCCAACCGGTATTTCATTTACAACCGAAAGATCCAACGCCTTTTCGTGGCGACGTGTTTCCTGGCTGGAGCGCGGATATATCTTGCACAGGTTGGTACGGCTTTCCGGCTCAGGCGGCGGGCATTGTAAAAATTGCCAATCACGGAATTGGTATCACGCAGCATCCTGATATGATTCAGGACATGCCTGCTCACTATTTTGAAGCGCTGCGTACCTTCCTCTCCCAATCGTTACCGACCTTGCTGGATGCACCTATCGTAGCAACCCGATTATGCCTCTATTGCGACAGTTGGGATGGCGATTTTTACATAGATCATCATCCTGAACGCCCCGGATTGCTGGTAGCAGCAGGCGGCAGTGGGCATGGTTTTAAATTCGCGCCAGTGCTCGGCCCCATCATTGCAGATGTATTGGAACGCCGGCCAAACCCCTTTGCTGATCGCTTTCGCTGGCGCCGCCGCCAGGATACACCTCGGTTTGAGGCCGCACGAGGGCTTGATTTTTAAGCAATTAACGTAGCACCGTCACTTCCCCTTTGAAGGTTTCTACCTCTCCATCTGAAAATTCGATGCTGGCATAATATACATATACACCAACGTTTACTGGGCGCCCTAAGAAGGTGCCATCCCAACCAAAAGCCGGATCATTGGGCTGGAATGCGCGGCGTTGGAACATCTGATTTCCCCAACGATCAAATATGCGGAATTCATGAATCTTGACGACCTCATTCCCACCATTAATGTAGAAAACATCATTTGAGCCATCACCATCAGGTGAAAAGGCATTGGGAATAAAGATGCGGCGTTCTTTACTCACGAATACCGTAATGACATCCGTAGCACGGCAGCCGCTGTCATCTAAGGCTGTGAGGCGATAGGTGGTCGTTTCGGTTGGCGTTACTACCGTGCGCAGCGATTGCGGATCAGAGAGGAAGGTCGTTGGTGTCCACTCAATTTTTGTTGGTGTGAAATTCGTTTGACCCTCTATCGTAGCGCTATCGCCAAGTCGGACGATGATATTGTCACCTAATTCGAGGCGCGGCTCAATTGGTGCGGCGATTGCCGTTTGCAGCGTCACTTCACAGTCGTTTACGTCGCGTACATAGAGCGTGTAAGCGCCAGCGCGCAGGTTGGGTAGTTCGTATGGGAATTCATTGATAGCTCGGTAGGTGCTGCCATTCAAGGATACTTCAAAAGGCCCTGCACCACCCGTGATGTTTTGTATGATAATAGCGCCATTATTGCTACCAGAGCAAAGCGGCTCACGAACACTACTGCTCAAGTTGATACTTGTCGGTGCTGTAACGATAGCGGTAGCCATAGCCTCACAGCCTGCCGCATCCTGAATGAGGACACTGTAATCACCAGCCCCTACGTTTTGCAGTTGCGCGGATGTAGCATTGGTATTCCAGCGGTAAGAAAAAGGCGCGATGCCCCCTAACGCAGTTGCCTGCAAAGTAGCATCTTGACTGTTTGCGCAACTCACGCCAAAGCCACCAAAATTAGTCGTCACAGCAGCCTGGGCACTCAGGGTACTTACTTGTACCGTTGCGCCGCCTTCTATCACCGCGGGGCAGGTGGTGCCAGTCACAGCGATAAATTCGATGCGATAGGTGGTCGTTATCGTTGGGGATACCCGCACCGTGTGCCCGTCTCGAATGTCGGCTAATTCGATGGACTGCCCGCCCCCACTGTAGCGCACGGTGAATTGGGGCGCGCCACTAAGCCGGAAGGTAAGCGTAGCCTCTGACCCCTCACAGATACTGGTGTTTCCTTCAATGGCGCCGCGTACTGCCGGTAAGAAACTCAAGCTAACCGTGATAATCGAATCACAACCATTCGCGGCGCCGCCAACAAGGGTTTCCGTGCCGCTGGGGTTATTTACATCATACACCCTGCTATTCACGGTGAGGCTTTCGCCAAGGCAAAGGGTTTGTACAATTTGGGTACTCACCGCATTGATAAATTGCAGTTGGATATTGATGATCGAATCGCAGCCATTAGACGCGCCATTAGCGATGGTTTCTACGCCTGTAGGGTTGTTGGCATTATAGATCGTACCATTGATCACAACACTTTCGCCCGCGCACAGCGTTGCATTGAAATCAGAAACAATGGGCGATTGGAAGTTCAGGCTGACATTAATAATCGAATCGCAACCATTGACGGCACCGTTGGGAATAATTTCTACACCATTAGGATTGGCAGCATCGTAAACGGTTCCATTGACGCTGATACTTTCCCCTGTACACAGCGTTGAATTGACATTTGTCGTGACTGGCGATAGGAAATTCAGGTTGACATTAATAATCGAATCACAACCATTGGCGGCACCATTAGGAATAATTTCCACACCAGCCGGATTCGTAACATCGTACAATGTGCCATTTACCGTAAGGCGCTCGTTGGCACAAAGGATCGTATTGAAATCGAAAATTACGGGTGGCAGGAAGCTCAGATTAATTGTAATAATCGAGTCGCAACCATTAGATGCCCCGTTGGCAATAGTTTCCACTCCCGTTGGATTATTGGCATCGTACAAGGTACCATTGATGCGCACACTTTCGTTGGAACAAAGCACGGGGCTGAAGTCTGTCACTACCGGTTGCAAGAAACTCAGATTAACATTGATGATCGAATCGCAACCATTGGCCGCGCCGTTGGTAATAATTTCTACACCGCTGCGGTTGGTAGCGTCATATACCCTGCCATTCACGGCAAGGCTTTCGTTAGGGCAGAGACTTGGTGCTAAGTCGGTGATGACGGGCTGCAGGAAAGTCAATCGCACATTGATAATCGAATCACAGCCATTAGCCGCGCCATTTGCAATAGTTTCAACACCAATTGAGTTGGTCGCATTGTACACTATGCCATTGACGATAAGGCTTTCACCTGCACAGAGGGCCGCATCAACATCCGAAGTTGCCGACGGCAGGAAGTTCAGATTGACGTTGATGATTGAATCGCAACCTGAAACGCTTCCATTGGGAATCAACTCAGTACCATTAGGGTTGGTAGCATCATAGACCGTACCATTCACAAGCAGCGTTTCATCCGCGCAAAGCGTTTGAGCCACATTTTCAATAATGGCTGGTATGAAAGTCAGGTTGATATTGATCGTCGAATCGCAGCCGCCGAGCGCCGCGCCAGGGTGTATTCCCGGCCGGCTTATTTTATTATCTCTGTATGCCCTCCGATACTCTGCGCGGTTATCCCCCGAACATAGGTTTTTCACAATATGAAAAACCGCCGGTGCGCGGAAGTCTAAGTTGACATTGATAATCGAATCGCAACCATTCGCGGCGCCGCCGATAATGATTTCTGTACCGCTTGGGTTGTTAGCATCATATAGCGTACCGTTCAGGGTAAGGCTACCGCCAGCGCATAGCGTGGAGTCAATATTAACAATAGCAGGACTAATAAAATTGAGGTTTACGATAATGATCGAATCGCAGCCGTTGGCAAAAACACCCGGTATCCTTTCGATACCCGAAGGCGTATTCTGATCGTAAATATTACCATTTACTGTAATGGACTCCCCTTGGCACAAGGTAGAATTGATAGTGGTGACGGGAGCAGGCAAAAAGTTGAGATTGATACTCACAACACTATCGCAGCCGTACTGGCTGGCGCCAACCAGCACCTCTATACCGTTGGGGTTGTTCGCATTATATACAACGCCATTTACAACGATGCTATCGCCGCTGCAAAGGGTTTCATTGAGGAATATCAGCTCGGTTGGGCGTACTGTTACAATGCGATTTTCCATAATAACGGCACGGCAGTTGGCATCTTGTACCGCTATAAAGCGCACCTCCAGATCGCCATCGCGCACGCCAAAACCACCAATACAAACCTCAAGCGGTACATTTTCTGCAATGCTTTCAAAGAACGAGCGGGTACTGATGCCATTGAATACATCATACTGGAGCACGAAAGGCGCCGCACCAGTAAGCGTGAACGCAAAATTGTAGCAATCACCTTCGCATACATTGCCATCGCCAGCTATTTGAATGGTTGGGCTTTCATTTTCTGCAATAAGCACAATATCTGCGGCATCGGTGCAGCCGTTGGCGTCGGTTACGATCACACTGTAATTGCCAGGGCCTAAGCCTGTGGGGTTCTGCCGCCCGTCAAGGGCATCCACATTCCAATCGAAATTGAAAGGCGCCGTTCCACCCGTAAGGGTAAGATTGATCCGGCCATTCGTATCGCCAGAACAGGTGAGATTCTGCTGTGTGAAGTTCACTTCGAGGTTGCAGCCAGGTGCAGTGATTACAAATGTGCAGACCGTTGTACAATTATTGGCGTCGCGTACAGTCACATTATAACTACCCGCCGCCAAACCCTCTACAACCTGAACACCTTGATTATCAGCTATTTGCGTACCTGTGCCAGCTCCAGTCCAAGTGATAATGAAAGGTGCCGTACCCCCACTGATTGTAATTTGCGCTCGCCCGTCGGTAGCGCCAAAGCCCGTCACCGGCGTCAGCTGCGCACAAGTCAGTGTAAGTGGATCCGGCTCGAGCACGGTAGCGTTTACCGTCGTAAAACAGCCATTGACGTCTGTTATCGTCACTTGATATAAGCCAGCGCTAAGGCCAGTTGCATTTTGTTGTCCATTTAAAGCCGCTGTATTCCAGCTGAATAGGAAAGGTGCATTGCCATTTACATTCAGACTAATTGCCCCATTAGCGGAAGCGGCACAAGTGATATTTTGTACAACAGGATTAACTTGCGGCAAGCTGTGGATAACAATATTGAAAGAGACATCATCGTCGCAGGTGCCGTTATTATCATAAATATATAGCGTTTGCGAATTGGTAATCACATCGCCTGGGTTGAAGCGTATGCCACCGCCATTGGGTTGGGTAAAATAGGCCTGGTTGCCGCTTAAATTTTGCCCGGTGATTGTTTGTAAGGTATAAGAGCTACAGGTAGTGACATTATTCACAGCATCCAATACGGGTTCTGCGTTGATAGTAATGGTGAACGATTCCTGGTCGCTACAAGGGCCATTGGTATCGAAAATAAATAGGGTGGTTGTCGTTGTGATAGCATCACCCACGTTGAGGCGTGTGCCGCTACCATTGGGTTGGGTAAAGTAAGCTTGGTTGCCGCTTAGGTTCGTTCCGGCAATGGGCGGCAGCAAGAATGTACCGCAAGTACTTAAGCTATTAAAGGGTTCAATATCAATGACTTCGGCAATGTTGACTACAAAGGAGCGTTCAGATGAGCAGCCAGAAGCGCCGTCATACGCATAGAATGTACCAGAAGTGGTAATAGATTCACCGGGTAGATAGCGTGTGCCCGCGCCGTTGGGCTGGGTATAATAGGCTTGCCCGCCACTCAAATTGGTACCCTGAATTGCTGCAAACGTAAAAGAACCGCAAGCAGTTTGGTCAGCTATAGCTGTTAAAGTGGGCGTTGTAGCAATGGATACCGTGAAAGATTCTTGGTCGGCGCAGGCGCCATTACCATCGTAAATGTAGATCGTTTGGGAGGTGGTAATGACGTCACCTGAATTAAGGCGTGTGCCGCCGCCATTAGGTGCGGTGTAATAAGCCTGATTGCCGGTAAGGCTTATGCCAGTGATTACAGGTAGCGTAAAGCTGCCACAGGCGACCACATCTGGAAGGTCATTTACATTCGGGCCAGGCGTAATAGTTACCGTGAATTGTTGTTGATCATTGCAAGGGCCATTGGTGTCATATATATAGATCGTTTGAGAGGTGGTAATGGCATTGCCTGGATTGAGGCGCGTGCCGCCGCCATTAGGTGCAGTGTAGTAAGCCTGATTGCCCGTAAGTCCAGTACCAGTTATTGCTGGCAGAGTGTAAAGTCCGCACACCGATTGGTTAGGAATGGGGTTAATAGTTGGTTTAGGATTGATTGTAATGGTAAACGAACGTTGGTCATTGCAGCCTGGTTCGCCATCATAAACAAACAAAAACGTTGTACTACTGATAATGCGGCCTGGCTCAAAGCGAGCGCCACCGCCGTTGGGTGCTGTAAAATAAGCCTCATTGCCGGTAAGATTCGTACCTGTGATGGGCGGTAGCGTGTAAGTACCACAAGCGCTTACATCGGCAATGGGTGTAATGCTTGGGCGGGGTACGCTGCTCAGGCTGATTTCATCCTCTCCTCTACAGCCTTGCGGATTGGTAACGGTTACCCTGTAAGTGCCGCCGCTATTCACCGTAATTTGACGGGTAGCACCGCCCGTTGACCACTGATAACTACTATAACCTGCGCCAGCATCAAGTATGGCGTTATTGCCACTGCAAATCACTGACGGGCCAGATATGGAAGGTGTAGGATTTGGAACTAAATTAATATCGCGGGACGTAACGCCCTGGCAGCCTTGAGCATTGGTTACGGTTACCGTATAAAAGCCAGGATCTGTAACTGTAATGAAACGGGTGGGCGCTCCTGTTGACCACTGATAAGTGCTATGTACGCCTGCATCAAGGATGGCTTGCCCTCCTTCACAAATAAAATTCGCGCCCGTAATCATTGGGTTAGGCGAGGGTGCCTGACTAATGTTTACAAAAGCAGTATTCGTACATCCGGCCGCGTTCGTGACAGTCACTGTATATAGCCCTGAACTAAAAATAGTGACAGAAGGTGTACTTTCTCCGGTACTCCAAGCATAGGAAGCTAACCCAGGTGTCGCGTTGAGATTGGCTGTACCGCCCAAACAAATTGACATGGAAGAAGGTGTAATAGTTACGGGCGGCGGTGGGGCATTATTGACGGTTACAGTGGCGGTATTGGTACACCCAGCGGCGTTGGTTACCGTTACG
>CALMSP010000019.1 GCA_937872405.1 uncultured Saprospiraceae bacterium
AATGGGTCAAAACGGTGGATGAGATTTCGTAAATCTTTAAGATTTGCGAAATCTGGCAAGTAAAACAACTGATTTCACCTGCTGCCAAACCCCTACCCTAACTTATTCATAATCAGTTTTTTATAAAAATTATAACAGAATAAACATTCTTGCTCCGCACCGTTTTTTTTTAAGTTATTCACTTTTTATAATAAAAAACGTAAATCCTCCGGCTTATAGAGTTTACCCACAGGATAGTTACCAACCCAATGCGCAAATTCATGTAAAATAGCCGAACGTGCGTAACCGTTCGTGCGTAGGTATTGCAAGGATTCGCTACCAGCAGATTTGGATAATTTTTGTCCGGTCGCATCCGTAATTAAAGGATGATGATACCACTTTATATACTGAAAATCAACAAGTTGCAATGCATTAGCAAGATATAATTGTGCAGCAGTGGATACCAACAAATCCTGCCCTCGTATGATATGTGTAACGCCAAAATGCACATCATCGCACAAAGATGCCAACTGGTAAGCGGGTGTTCCTTCGCGGGTTTTAATAACAAAATCACCGAGCGCTTCATGAATATTGATCAACTGCATCCCTGCCGACTCATCAACTACTGCAACGCTATTGCCTGCGGGCACGCGCACGCGCCACGGCAAATGCGGATGCAAGGGCAGATGTTTATCTTTGCAAATACTCGGATATACATGACCATAGCCAGCCTCGCGCAGGCTTTTACGGGTGCAGGTACATGCGAATAGCCGCCCATTCTGCGCCAAGCGCTTCCATTGGTGTTCGTACAGCGGCAAGCGCTTCGTTTGCGACCAATGCTTTTTGAAATCCGCTACATTGCGTGGGCCCTCGTCCCAGGTGAGCCCCAGCCATTGCAAGCCCTCAAAAACATCATGCAAGTACGCATCGCGGCAACGTGCAGCATCCAAATCATCAATGCGCAACAGTACCTTAGCCCCCGCCCGACGCGCGTGCAGCCAGTTGAGTAAAAAATTGAATGCATTGCCTTTGTGCAAAAAACCGCTGGGCGTAGGTGCCAAACGATAGCGAATCTGGGACATGCGGGTACTATTTTGCTAGTGCAAAGATAGTGAAGAAGTAGCGTGCCTGTTAGCATTACAATTTACATTTGTCATGCACGAGAGGGCATTCTTATTACCAAAATTTTATAATTTCGTCAAAATACATTCAAATTATGACACATTTTGATGAACATGGCGATAGTGGGTCAAAATGGTTGTTTTGTTGTTCAGATTTCGCAAATCTCAAAGATTTACGAAATCACATCCACTCATTTGACCCAGCACCGAACATGGCAATACATACATCATGTTTTATTAAAAATTAGTTGCTGCGATCAAGCGCTTGCGCATATTCCTGCGGCAGCAGTGCGCAATGCAGAATATTCATTAACTTTGCCCTTTGGAAAATCAAATTGGACAAGCACATTTTGATCTAAAAAAATCCATTTTCATGGGATTTCGAGCATCCATCATCAAACCGATTGCAAAAAAAATAGCCCGCGATATAGACGCATGGTCGGGTAATGCCGTGAAGGCGCAACAAAAAATATTGAAGCAACTGATCGAAACCGGCCGCCGCACGGCCTTTGGCAAAGAGCATGATTTCGATCGCATCAAAAGCTACGAAGATTTCCGTGAACGAACGCCAATCCGCGATTATGAAGGGTTGCGCCCGTACATCGAACGCATTAAACAGGGTGAAGCTGATGTGCTCTGGAAAGGATTTCCGCGCTATTTTGCGAAAACCTCGGGCACCACATCCGGCGTGAAGTACATTCCACTCACGAAAGACAGTCTGCCCAATCACTTCGGCACAGCCCGCAATGCCTTGTTCAACTTTTTCGCGCGCACTGACCAAGGTGATTGGCTTGATGGCAAAATGATTTTCCTATCTGGTAGCCCAGAATTGGAGCGCGTAGGCGGTATCCCTACTGGGCGCTTGTCGGGCATTGTAAATCACCAGGTGCCTGCGTGGCTACGCACGAATCAATTGCCAACCTACGACACCAACTGCATTGAAGACTGGGAAACCAAGGTAGAACGTATTGTGGATGAAACCTTGCACGAAGATATGCGCCTCATCAGTGGCATTCCTCCTTGGGTGCAGATGTATTATGAGCGTTTGCTGGATCGCAGTGGTAAAAAGTACGTTAAAGACATTTATCCGCATTATTCTATGTTTGTGTACGGTGGCGTGAATTTTGAACCTTATCGCGCCCAATTGGAGACCTTAGTAGGGAAGCGCCTGCATAGTTTAGAAACGTATCCGGCGTCGGAGGGTTTTATTGCTTTTCAGGATGTACCCGACAGCCAAGGTCTGCTCTTGAATGTGGCTTCGGGCATTTTTTTTGAATTCGTGCCAGCAGATGAAATCTTCCAGGAGCATCCCACGCGCCTGTCGTTGGGAGAGATAGAAATAGGCGTCAGTTATGCGCTGATTATCAACAATATCGCCGGTTTGTGGGGATACAACATCGGCGATACCGTACAATTCGTATCAAAAAATCCGTACCGGATTGTAGTAAGTGGGCGGATCAAGCATTTTATTTCGGCTTTTGGCGAGCATGTGATTGGCAAGGAAGTAGAAGAAGCGCTCCTATCGGTGGCGAATGATGCTAATATTCGAATTGTAGAATTTACCGTTGCACCACAAATTACACCATCGGAAGGAGGCGCGCCTTACCATGAGTGGTTTATCGAATTTGATAATTTACCGGATAGCTTGGATGCTTTTGCCGCTCGGCTGGACGCAGCAATGGTACGGCAAAACATTTACTACGAAGACCTGATTAAGGGCGGTATTCTTCAGCCTCTGAAAATCAGACCTTTACAGCGTAACGCTTTCCGCGAATATATGAAAACCCAAGGCAAACTTGGTGGCCAGAATAAAGTGCCGCGCCTAAGCAACGACCGGAAAGTAGCTGAAGCACTCCAACCTTGGCTATAAAACGCGAAAAAAATAAAGCGTATCTATTTGTAAATCATATAGATACGCTTCAAAAATTCTATTTATTGTTCGCGTAACACCTCTCTGGAGATGACTAATTTCTGAATTTCAGAAGTGCCCTCCCCAATCGTGCAGAGCTTAGCGTCGCGGTAAAATTTTTCCACCGGAAAATCCTTCGTGTAGCCGTAGCCGCCGTGTATTTGAATGCCATCCGTAGCGATTTGCACAGCAATCTCGGAAGCATAATATTTAGCCATAGCGGATAATTTAGTCGTCTTTTCATTTCGATCTTTCAGATAGCCAGCCTTACGGGTAAGCAACTCCGCCGCTTCAATCTTGACTGCCATATCTGCCAGTTTGAAACCAATACCCTGAAAGTTGGCAATGGGCTGCCCAAACTGCTCGCGTTCTTTTGCATATCGCACCGAAGCCTCATAAGCACCCTTAGCAATACCCAGCGATAGCGCCGCAATAGAAATGCGCCCACCATCAAGAATTTTCATAGCCTGAATAAAACCTTCCCCTTCCTTCCCTAACATTTGGCTTTTGTGTATTCGGCAATTATCGAAGATCATTTCGGCAGTCTCCGAAGCGCGCATACCGAGTTTGTTTTCCTTTTTTCCTGCATAAAAACCCGGCGTACCACGTTCCACAACGAAAGTCGTCATACCATGACTATCTAAGAGTTCGCCTGTACGAGCGACCACCACCGCTACGTGCCCCGATTTGCCATGCGTAATCCAATTTTTTGTACCATTTAGCACATAATAATCCCCATCCTGCTGCGCTACACATTTCATGCGCATAGCATCGCTGCCGGTGTTGGGTTCGGTGAGGCCCCAAGCGCCTATCCATTGCCCATTAGCGAGCAAGGGTAAGTATTTTGCTTTTTGCTCGGCGCTGCCAAACATCAGTATGTGATTGGTACACAGGGAGTTATGAGCTGCCACCGACAATCCGATGGCGCCACAAACCTTAGCGATTTCTTCAATGACCGTGATGTATTCTTGATAGCCCAGCCCAGCGCCGCCATACTCTTCGGGTACTAATACCCCCAAAAAACCATATTCCCCCATTCGATGAAACAAATCCATTGGGAAGTGTTGCGCTTCGTCCCATTCCATGACATACGGGCGTATCCAGGTTTCGGCAAAGTCGCGCGCGCTTTCGCGAATAAGCTGCAGGCTATCCGCGCTAACACTGGTGGTTAAAGCATTCATGCGTTCGAAGTTTTTTTTTATAAACGATTACCTTTGACATCCCAACAAAGAAAAGTCAAAAGCGGTTTTCAACGATTTGAGTTTTATAAAACATTATATAAAAACAAAATATGATTTTTTTATAAAAATTACTTTCATTTTTTGAAATATTCGACACGCCAGATTCACTATTGTATAATGTTATGTTACTTTTGCGGAAAGCTCGCCGCTGAGGTAGAATCAGAAAAATCAAGCGCCTGACGCATTTTATGGTAAATATCCGTATTTTCATAAATGCCACTAAACAAATGCGCCTGAGGTCCATAAGCAAATACCGGAACGAGCGCTCCGGTGTGCGCATTGCTGGTAAAAGCCAATTTCAATTTGTTCATTTTCGACCCCTCGTTAATGGACAGTCCGCCGGTTTCGTGGTCGCCGGTTACAATTATTAAGGTGTTGCCATGCCGGCGGGCAAAGTCAAGCACTACGGCCACCGTGCGGTCAAAGTCAAGCATTTCTGGCACCAATAGATCACCGCGTTTGGCATGTCCAGCCCAATCAATTTGCGAGCCTTCCACCATCAGAAAAAAGCCTTTGTCACTGCGTTTGTCAAGAAATTGCAAGGCCTGCTTGGTAGCCAAGGGCAGATAGTCGCGCCCAGACACATACGACACGGGGTCGGTGTCTGCGGTGAAATAGACCAATTTTTTCTTGGCATTAAATTCGATCTGATTTAGCTCATAGTTCATATAATCATAAACAAGATAGCCTTTTTGCTTGAGTTCTTCGTACAAATTGCGCTCATCAATTTCGCGGCGATCAAAGTAGCGCTTGCCCCCGCCGATGAGCAGGTCCACATTGGTTTGGAGAAAATCGGCAGCAATCTGATCATAAAAAATGCGCAGCGGCTGGTGCGCGATGAATGCTGCCGGTGTAGCATTCACTAACGACGACGTCACCACCATGCCTGTAGCCAGCTTTCGTTCGTGTGCTTCTTCCAGAATGGTACGACATGGCAGGGTATCAGCGTTAAGCCCCACAGCACCATTGTAAGTCTTCACCCCGCAGGCAAAGGCAGTGGCTCCTGCCGCCGAATCCGTGATGAGATCGTCATAAGAATAGGCTTTGTGAAACCCAATAACCGGAAATTTTTCTAAGGCCAGCCGATTGCTATTGCTATAAAGTGCTGCGGTGACCTGCGCTACGCCCATACCGTCACCGATGAGCAACACGATGTTTTTAGGTTGCTGCTCCGGCGGATAGTGTGTAGTGATAGTTACGCTTCCTGTTTCTTGCGGGGGGCGCGGGCAGCCAAGTATGCCCAGTATTAGAAGAAACCAGCGTATGACCCTGCTGTAAGCCATACTCGTATTTTATGTTAAAAAGTCGCTTGGTTGCTATTTTTTTTTCGCTGAATCCACATTGGCGGGGTTCAAAGTGTACAAATTCGGTATCGTCAAAATGTTTTCAAACAAAAAAACATTCCTCTTTAAATGTTGTTTTCAAAACAAAGTATTTTTAACAAATACTTAATTGCAGGTTTTTGGAATTTTATTCGGAATGGCTTTAAATTTGCTGTGACTTTTGTGCAATACCTTCGTCAAAATTACGCTTTTGCCTGAATTTAAGCAATTTAAAAAATAGGATCGTGCAAGCAACCTGCAGCAGTTTCTCGAATCTTTCACGATATACATCGAAAAAAGTGGAAATATATACCCACATGCTGCAATTTTGTTCACAAATATAATAAACCATGATCACCCGCTTTATTATTATCACTTACGCTTCTCTATTCCTGCCGGTATTCGGCGTTTATGGCTTTGCCAAGAGTGCATCCAATGATCAAGAGCGCCTGGGTAGTATTTTTCAGACGATCGCACACCAGGAAGTAGTGGATATCAGCATCCACGCGGATTTGGCGCAATTGATTGACAATCGCCGCTCTGAGGCTTACCTCGATGCTACGTTTACGCATTATGATGCACAGGGCGCCAAAATTAACTACGATGTAAAAGTACAAACTCGTGGTAAATTTCGCCGCCGGGTATGCGATTTCCCGCCAATTAAGCTCAAATTTGCTAAGAAAAACCTCGATGCCGCTGGGCTGGCTCGTGATTTTAATGACCTGAAGTTGGTCACCCACTGTTTGGATGATCGGGAAGCTGGTAATGAGAACGTACTCAAAGAATATTTAATTTACAAACTATATAATCAACTGAACCCCAATAGCTTACGAGCACAATTGGTGCGCGTGACCTACGTAGATACGCAAGGAAAAATCGGAAAAACCAAACGCTATGGCATCCTGCTTGAAAATACGGATGAGATGGCAGCACGCCTTGGCGGCAGCGAATATGAGGTGATGAATGTGGCACCTGACTCGATCTCCAAAACCGACGAGATGACAACCGCGTTGTTCCAGTATATGATTGCAAATGCCGACTGGGACCTACGCATGCTGCGCAACGTGAAATTAGTGCTACACGCGGGCACAGGCAAGGTAATACCTGTGCCTTATGATTTCGACTTCGCCGGGCTGGTAAATACTTCTTATGCGCTGCCCCAAACGGATAAAGGTTTGTATAGCATACGCGACCGGCTGTACTTAGGCAATAGCTTCGAGCAAACCTCTATGCGGCATACGCTGGCTTATTTTATGACTCAAAAAGAGCATTTGCTGCACACAATCAAACAAATGAAATTATTAAGTGCCGCATCTCGCACCGATATGATGCGCTACGTAGAATCTTTTTATAATTCTATAGAGCCTGCTTACGCCAACACCGATATTGATTTGACGGCGTTCTTTAGCTTGAAAAATGCAAGCGTAGAAGCCTTATACGAACAGCAAATGTACGGATTGCAAGCAAAAGGCAGGAAGTAAATATTTGGTGTTTTTTTTTAATATTATATCGTTTTTAATAAAAAGACCGCGCGCCTTAGTTTGAAATCATTTGATTTTCGGAATCTTATGTCATTTAGCGTTTAGCGCCTGAGGTGATATTATTTCAACCTCTTTGACAGCATTAACCCCAACAAGGCGACTTGTAGGTACTCAGGATTGTTCGTACGCAGCAGATGATTTTTGATGACCATGAGTTCGAGAAAAAAGCGCTCGCGGTCAAACATGCTGGTGTAGGCATCATTTACATAAAACATCAAATCATCGAGTGGGCTACACTGTAGTAAATGATAGGATTCATCGCGTATATCGAACACGACTGTGATAAAAGAATCTGATGATTCGTGCGGGTAGCAATGTAAAAATACAGGAAAATCAAAATAATTGGTTTGCCAAAAAGCGAACAAATTTGCCTCGAATAAAGGATAATGCAGCAGGCGGGCCGGAATTCCTTTTTTCTGCAGCGCTTGCTGCAATTCGTGCAGTTTTTGCTCCATTCGGATGAGTGGGATGTGCTCTGGCGTCAAGCTGGACAACGGCAGCCAGGAGCGGCTATGCAAGTTGAAATAATCCACATTGCCAATGCGGGTTTTATAGTCAAATCGCGGATAGCCGGGTACGATATAACCTGGATAATAAAATTGAACATGATTTTGCCGACAAAAAATCATTTCACCCAACATGCTGTAAAAACCAAGGCTGTAGCGACTGTAATCGGGGTCGTAAATGCCCATAATACTGGCAGCGCTGTGGCGGCCAACATCAAAAAAACTCGTTGCTACCAACCGATCGGCATCATAAATATTGATAGAATATGTTTGGTAAATATTTTTTTCTTCGCCATCATTCAAAGAAAATAGCAAGGAAGGCGCTAATAATCCAGGGAAGTTCTTTTTATAACGCTGATATAATTTTTCTTTTTCGGATGTAATTTTTGCACGGGCACATTCCATACGAAAACGCTGCCCATTGCGGCGCATTAGTTTGCGTGCATGTTTATTAAAATCATGTTGGTGTAAGTTCAGCCGAATCCAAATAGCGGAATAAAACTTTTCTTCAAAACACAAAAAGTGCGTGGTAAAAATACTTTGTCCCATACGATACCAGCCGCGCGCAAGGTAATCGTCTAAGTCTTCTTGGAGTAAAGAATCTGGGTAATGCTTTTCGGCAAACATCTTCACATTTATTATTTTTCAAATAACAACCGTGAAGATAGAAAACTCTTGCCGGTTTTAAATCTTCTAAGCAAAGATTATGACGCTTGATTTAACACATCGTAATAGGAAAAACAAAAACGCAAACCCCCTACATTCTGAACTGTAAACCCTCTTACAATTCTCCTCTCAACCTTTCAACCCCTCAACCTTTCAACCCCTCAACTTTTCAACCCTTCGCAAAGAGCTTATCCACTTTATTCACCACTTCGGGGTCTGGAATCAACGGTGGCGCGTGGTGCGGCTTGATACGTG
>CALMSP010000020.1 GCA_937872405.1 uncultured Saprospiraceae bacterium
GTGTCTTATTAAAAAAATTAAAGGGGAAACACGCCCGCCCCCGCCGCAGGTTAAACCATCCTTCCAAAAAATATTTTCCCCCCCGCCGTGCCCGCCGATGGCAACCGGCTTGTTGTATTTATCAGTGGCAAATTAGGCTACAGCGACAAAGGCACCAACGGCTGGTCGAAAGTGCAGTTTTTTCCTGAAACCATCAACGCGCAGAATTGGCAATGCGACGCCGTCATCAGTGCCGATGGGCAAGTGATGCTATTCGCTTCCAATGGCGAGGAGGCAAGCCCGGTAAGAGGCCGCCAAAACCGCGACCTATTTGTCAGCTTCAAACAAGCCAACGGTGAATGGGGCCCCGCGCAAAATATAGGCCCTACGCTCAATACGCCCTTCCTGGAGCGTTCGCCCTTCCTGCATCCGGATATGCACACATTGTATTTTAGTTCTGATGGGCACGGCGGCTTGGGTGGCATGGATGTATTCAAAACCACGCGCCTGGATGACACTTGGCTCAACTGGAGCCAGCCGGTTAATCTGGGTAAGGATATCAATACACCAGATGACGACTGGGGCTACAAAATTACCTCCAATGGCAGGAAGGCCTATTTTTCGGCAGAAGTGAACGGCAATGAAGATATTTTCGAAGTGCTACTGCCAGCATCTATGCGGCCTGATTCGGTGCTTGTCATTTCTGGTATCGTGGAAGGTTTGAATCCAAAGGAAAGCGCTAAAGTAATCGTTCGAGACTCGCTGTCGGGCGCTCTTATTTCAGAATCGCAAACCGAATTAGGCACGGGACGCTACACCATTGTCATTCCGGCGATCTATCGGCCAATAGTGCGCATTGAAAAAGACGGCATCTTTTCTGCGCCAATAACCATTCAGGCAGCAGGCGAAACAACAACTATCAATTTGACAGTCAATGATTTAAGTAACTTAAAACCTGGCGAAGAGGTTTCACTTTCTTTTCAGGACTTGCTATTCGATTATAACGAAGCCACCATTAAGCCCGCTTTTCAGGAAGATTTAAAACGCTTGGCGGGCATTATTAAAACCCAAAAGCTGTATGCACTGGTGGAAGGACATACCGACGACACCGGTTCGGATACCTACAATCTTGACCTGTCCAAGCGTCGAGCACAAACGGTGCGTTCTTACCTCGTTGCGCAAGGCTGTAGCCCAAGCGCTATACGCGCAGAAGGGTTTGGCAAAAATCGCCCCAAATATCCCAACACCGACGACACCACTCGTGCCGCCAACCGTCGGGTAGAAATTCGTTTAACCAAGCAATAATGCTATTTTTTTATTTGTAAATTATTGAAAAACAGAGTGTTGTAAAGCCGGCCGTGGCTATTTCAATTGGGAATGGGAGATGCCATATCGCAGCATCAATACCCGAATACGTCCGCTATACTTAGTTCGCGCAACGTACCGAAACGCGCTAAGTAGTCCAGATTCACATGCTCCTTGCTACCCAATACCAAAAATGTGAAATGGCGCCCTTGTACAAAGCGTTGGTGAAAATTGGTAAGCGTAAGCACATCCGAATCTTGTATCGCTTGGTACAAATCAGGAGCCAGACTATGCTCGAAGCCCAAATCGCGCATGGATAGTGCCGCCCAATATGCCTGACGGCGCGAAAGACGCTCACTTTCCATTTGCTTTAAAATGGTAAGACGCGCACTTTCGATCTGACTTTCCACTACGGGCATCTGGTGAATAATATCGAGCAATGCAGGTACAGCATCTGATATTTTGTCGGGCTGCGTACCAACGTAAGCCTGCAGATAGTGGGCATGATCTTTGCGGCGCGGCGAAGAATAATAAGCATAAGTGGAATACGCTAAGGCTTTGGATTCGCGGATTTCCTGAAATACAATCGAAGACAGGCCGTAGCCAAAATACTCATTGTACAGCTCCCGATGTAAGTGCTCTTCCAGATTGAAATGGGGCGTGCCGCGCGACACCAGCATGATGTCGGTTTGTACAATCGGAAATTCGAGGAAAAACACTTGATTCTGCTCGGTGGGCAGTTGCTGAAATGATTTGGAAGGCAACGGCGGTAGCAAGTGCTGCGGTACCGCATGCTGCTGCTCCAACAAGCGCGCCACCGCTTGTGGTTGCTGCTGCCCATAATAATAAATGCGATGCTGATAATGCATAAGCTGGCGGATACGCGCTACAAGTTCGGAGGCTTGCAAATTTTGTAATACTTCCGCCGGCAACCGATAAGTGAAGGGCGAATCAGCGCCATAGCGAGCGTACCCGGCCAGCGCTTCCCGCAGAATGACGTTGCGATCTTGTCGAGCGTTGGCACGTTTGAGTAGCACATCCGCAACGAGCTTGTGTAGGGCGGCTTCATCCGCTTGTGCATCTGCCAGGATATGTTCCATTAATTGGATGCCTTCTGTGAGCGATTCTTCCAAACCAGACAGCGATACATAAGCGCGCTCGTCTTGCACGGTCACATCAAAACTCAAACCCAGCCGAAAGAATTCTTGCTGCAAGCGTGCTGGTGTGTAACGATTCGTGCCGAGGTATGGCAAATATCGCAACGCCAACGCTAATTTTAGGTCGCTGTTCTTGCCCATTTCAAAAATATAATCCAGCCGGAATAGTGAATTCTGCTCATTGCGCACATAATCCAGCCAAAGGCCACTCTGCAAGGGCAAGCGCTGAATCATATCGTTGAAATCATGAAAAACCGGCTGCAAGCGGGGTGGTGTTGTAGCTAAAAACTGTGCTGCAAATGTAGATATAGCGCCCTGATTGAGGTCAACGGCTGTTATTGGGGGTTTCTCTACGCGCACCACGTTGGGGTCGGCACCTTGCCGTTTGTACACTACAGCGTAGTTGTGCTGCAAGTGCTGTTGAGTAAAACGAACAACATCCGCTTTGCTCAATTTTTCCAGTGCTTCCAGTTGATGTACATAATCGCTCCAAGGTACGCCAAGTATATACTGCTGCGCCAAAACGTGTGCGCGCGCTTGATTGGATTCTGTTTCCTGCAATTCATCCAGCTTATAGCTGCGTACAATAGCTTCCAGAAGCCAGTCTTCAAATTCACCCTGTTTGAGGCGCTCGATTATACTCAATAACAGTGCCTCTACTTCTTCCAGCGACTGCCCTTCGCGGGGTTCGGCGTGCAGGCCGAGTATCGCATAGTCGGCATACTGACGTACCCAGGCTTGGCTTTCCAGCACCCGCTGCTCCTGATTGAGTAAAATATCAAATAAGCCTGCCTGCTGATTGTATAAAATGCCCTGCACCAATAGCAACAATAGCGCATCTTGACTGCGGCATCCGCCAAATCGCCAACCTATTTGTATAAAAGGCGACTCCTGACCGAATACCTCCTGACGAATGGGTGCTGTGATAGGCAGTTGCTCTTCGAAGGTAAAGGGAGGAACCAGTTTTGGCTCATAATCGCCGAAATAGCGCTCGGCTAAGGCCACCACCTCGTCAGGATCAAAGTCGCCAGCCAGCACCAGTGCCATATTGTTGGGCACATAGTAAGTCGAGAAATATTCTTGAATTTTAACATGCGACGGATTTTTCAGGTGCTTGGCGCTGCCGATCGTGGTCTGCGTGCCATACGGATGCTTCGGAAAAAGAGCTGCGCGCATTGCGTTGCCTACCTTGCGGTAGTCTTGATCTTGCCCGATATTAAATTCTTCGTACACCGTCTCCAATTCTGTATGGAAGAGGCGCAGCGCCAGGATACGAAAACGCTCCGATTCCAAGGCTATCCAGCGCTCTAATTCATTAGAAGGAATGTCGTTGATATACACCGTCTGTTCTACCCAAGTGTAGGCGTTGGTGTCCTTCGCGCCAATGGCGGTAGCCAACAGGTCGTATTCATTGGGCGCTACCAATTTTGCTGCTTCCCCCGACACGCGGTCAATTTCTTCATAGATACGCTGCCGTTGGTTTTCATCTTCGGTTTGGCGGTAGCGTTCATACAACATGGCTATCTTTTCCAGCAATTGCTTTTCCTGTTCCCAGTTGAGTGTACCGATGTTGCTGGTACCTTTGAATAGCATGTGCTCCATATAATGCGCCAGCCCAGTGGCATCGGCAGGGTCCTGCTTAGAGCCGGCACGCACCACAATCTGTGTATGAATGCGGGGTTCTTCTTTATTGACACTTAGAAAAAGTTGCAACCCATTGGGCAGGGTGTACATTTTTACAGCAAAGGGGTCTTCCTTAATTGTTTCATATTGGTATTTCCAAGTCGCTATTGCTTCCATATATAATTTTAATTTCCGAATACAATTTCTTATTGTGCGGCGCTACTTTACAAGAGATTGAATTTAACAAATTAAAGTATATAATGGTTGTATCGTTTTTTTATTACAGTCGAATCGCTATTTTTTAATAGGTACTCATTGTGGAATAGATTTGTGTTGTAAATACTTTAATATTTTGATTTTCAGCGTTTTATGAAATTTATTTTATAAGCGTGTAAATAAGCAATTACAAAAAATAAAAAACAGCCGCTCCATATCAGAACGACTGCTCTTTTATTATAAGAAAGGAAATTTTAATTCGCCTTTACGATGCGCAGGGTTTGCCCCATGCGATTGTCATAGCGTACAATCAGGTTGTAAGCGCCTGTGCTTAATGCACTGATATTCAGCGTAGTTTGCTCGGTTTGACCGTCCAATTCCCACGTTTTTAGCAAGTTGCCCGACTGGTCGAGAAGTTGCACCGTGATGCGGCTGGCATCGCCCGGATTGTCAAACTGAACATTTACCAAGTCACTCGCCGGATTTGGATAAGCATTTAGCCCTCTGGTCAGGGCATTGCAATTGCCGACGTTGAATTTCGCGCCCGCTACATCCAATGCCGCACAAATGCTACCTCCGCCTTGCAATAACAATGCATTTACATCAAAGCCAGTTGTAACGCCGGGGCGTACAATGCCCAGATTGAGGGTGTTTGGATTATACACCAACGTGTGGATCGTGAATAAACCTGTACGGCGCACGGTGAAGGACGGCCGCGCACTCACTTGCTCAATCACCAGATTACTGCCGGAAGTCAGTACGTACAGCACCTGGAAACCTTGCGGCACTACCGGTGCCATGACGTTACGTGCTTTGAGCGTAGCGATACCATTTTGCAAGCAAGGTGCATTTTCGGCGGTGAGCGTACCCGCATTGGCACTGCAAGCAGGCGGGCAGGCATTGATATTGAATCTTGCACCAGCTACGTCCAATGCCGCACAGATGCTTCCGCCGCCTTGTATCAACAACGAATTCACATTAAAACCAGTGGTCACGCCTGGTACTACAATACTCAGGTCGAGGGTATTCGGATTGTAAACCAAAGTGTGAATAGTGAATATGCCCGTGCGATTCACCGTAAACATTGGCTGGGTATTTACTTGCTCAATTACCAAGTTGGTACCCGAAGTCAGTACGTACAGCACCTGAAAACCTTGTGGCACGGTTGGGTGCGTGGTGAAGCGTGCGCGCAGCATCGTAGAGCTACCTTGCAAGCAAGGATTGTTGTCTGTACGGAGTCGGCCAGCTTTAGCCGTGCATACTGGCGGGCAATTATTAACATTGAATCGGGCACCTGTAACATCCAATGATGCGCAGATACGACCGCCACCTTGAATAAGGAGCGAATTGACAGTGAAGCCAGTGGTCACACCTGGTACAATAATGCTGAGATCCAGGGTATTCGGATCGTACACCAACGTGTGAATGGTGAACACGCCCGTGCGGCGCACCTGAAACGCTGGCTGGTTGCTGGTTTGTTCGATCACGAGGTTATCACCGGAAGTCAGTACATAAATGCGTCGGAAGCCCTGCGGTACAAAGGGATTAACGCTGTGGCTGGCGTGCAGATTCGCACGGCCATTCTCTAAACATGGGTTGCCTTCGGCGCGCAGCTTGCCGGCATTAGCAGCACATACCGGAATGCAAGGACTGATGTTGAATCGGGCACCTTGCACATCCAGCGAGGCACAAATTGCGCCGCCACCTTGTATCAATAAGCTGTTCACGTCAAAGCCAGTGGTCACGCCCAATTGTACAATGCTCAGATCCAGCGTATTCGGGTCAAATACCAACGTATGAATGGTAAATATGCCAGGGCGTGTCACTTCGAACATAGGCTGCGCACTCACGCGCTCGATGATCAGGTCATTGCCCGAAGTCAATACATACAAACGCTGATAGCCTGCTGGAATGTTCGCCGGATTTGCCACGCGCGCACGCAAAGTAGCTCTGCCGTTTTCTAAGCAGGGTTCGTTATCGCGTACTACCCGACCCGCTCTGGCTTCGCATACTGCTGGGCAAGCAGCTACCTCAAATACCGCGCCTGCTACATCCAACGCTGCGCAGATATCGCCGCCACCTTGTATCAACAAACCATTCACATCCACGCCTGTGGTGGTACCAGGTACTACAATGGTCAGATCCAGTGTATTCGGATCGAATACCAACGTGTGAATCCGGTACTTGTCAGCACTATTTACCGCAAACATTGGCTCGGCGTTCACCTGCTCAATAATCAGATCGTCGGTGCGGGTCAACACGTACAGTACGTTGTAGCCATTCGGTACCACAGGCGCTGTGGCTACTTCTGCTTTTAAGTTCGCCACGCCATTGAGCAGACATGCTCCAGGTACGGGCGTGAGTGTGCCAGCATTAGCAATGCAAGCGCCATCATCATCGCAAGTACCAAAGCGTACCTTCACGCCTTGCACATCCAATGACGCACAAATGCTGCCACCACCTTGTACCAGCAGGCTGTTCACATCGAAGCCAGTTGTCGTACCTGGTACTACAATGCTGAGATCCAGCGTGTTAGGATTATAAACTAATGTATGCAAGGTGAATAATCCTGCAGGGGAAGTTGGCAAGCTAAACATCGGTTCTGCCGATACTTGCTCAATGACCAGACCACTTCCACTGGTCAGCACGTACAGAACTTCAAAGTCTGCTGGTACTTCTGCATTTCCGGCAGGCGTAGCTTTCAGAATCACTTGGTTGCTTAGGAAACAGACGTCAATAGCGTTCAGTGTGCCGGCATCCGCCGCGCAGGTACTTGGTTGGGCAAAATTTGCAGTAAAACTGGTAAGCGTCAGTACCAGCGTCAGGCAGGTTGCTTGTAACATACGGTTTTGGAACTTCTGGAAAAAAGAAATCATACTGTTTAGAATTTTGGTGTTAAAGAATGACCTTTTAACAGACCTACTAAGCAAGCGTTCACCGTTGGAAAAGTTATTCATTTTTTTGTCAGGCAGCACACAATTATTATATGTCATTACATCTTTTTATAAGCCCGTACCTTTAAAAATAAGCATTTGAGTGCTCGCCGCTCATGCTACCAACCGTTGTTGTACACCCGCTGTGATGCGTAACATTCATTTTAAACCATTGTACATCAAATGTTTAAATATAAATTGTCGTTTTTAAGTCAAATACTGTATTTGGATATCTCGAAATATCAAACTGCCATTGTAACAATGAACAATAGGCATACTTTTGTTTACAATGTTTATAAATTGTTTATCACAGGTTAAATCATATGATATGGAAATTACATCTATCACGGCTACACTGGGTGCGGAAAATTTTTATACCCGCCTTACCGACGGAACACACACGATTATCGGTGACGAACCCCTTGACACTGGTGGGCAGGACCAAGGGCTTGATCCTTACGAGCTGGTGCTGGCTGGGCTGGCCTTATGCAAAGCGGCAACGATGCGCCTGTACGCGCAACGGAAAGGCTGGGACACTGGCGATATCCAAGTGCACATTGACTTGGAAACCGCTAAGGGACAGAAGCCAAAGTTTAGTTCGAGGATACATTTTAGTGGCAAACTGAGCGCAGAGCAGCAGCAACGCATTATTGCTATTGGTGATAAATGCCCCACGCATCGCCTATTAGAAGCAGAAAAAACGTTTGAAACAAAGGTCGAAGGAGCTTAATGTGTGGCTTTAGTGTACTGTCGCGGTGTGATCTGATGACGGTCGCAGTACTGCTGATGCCGATCCTCAGCGGGCCAAAATGTGCCTGCGGGTTCTAACACCGTGGCAATTGGATGCCCTTGGGATTGCCATTCTGCTACGATGGCTTCTGCTGTAAGTCTTTGATTATCAGATGTGTAAAAAATAGCAGAGCGATACTGCCCACCACCGCTACGCCGGTCAATGGTTGGATCGTGAAGCGTGAAAAACAAGCGCGTCAACTCCTCGAAGGAAGTTTGCGTTGGGTCAAATTGTACTTCTACCGCTTCGGCGTGTCCCGTTGTTTTGGTTAGCACCGCATTGTAGGTAGGGTGCGCTACCCCCCCGCCCGTGTAGCCCACCCGCGTCGCCAGCACGCCCCGCGCTCGACTGAAAAAATACTCCTTACTCCAGAAGCATCCGCAAGCGAATACCGCGGTTTCTGTCAAATACGCTGTTGCTGGCGGGCTTCCCATTCAGCAGTGGTGTAAAATTTCATCGAAACGGAATTCACGCAATGGCGGGTATTTTTAGACGTAAAACGCTCTCCTATAAACACATGTCCCAAGTGCCCGCCG
>CALMSP010000021.1 GCA_937872405.1 uncultured Saprospiraceae bacterium
TCAGTACCTTCAAAGGGCGTCCAAGCACCGAGGATGTAATGTTCGAGTTTCATAAGTGGTTTTATTTGTACTGGCTTATTTTAAGTCAAAATTATTTTATAAAAAACTGATTATCAGAATTTAAAATCAAAAAATTTAATCAAAAGTGAGCCGTATTCACTTTCAAAAAAGTGTGCATAGCCGTTTTTGTTGCAATCGTTGCGGTGTTGCTACTCACATGCGTGGGTGCGCGACGAATGACTGTTCGCAAAAATAGAAAAAGAGCTGTTTCAAACCAAGTTTTGCTTTGCTACGGTGGCATTTGTCATTGCTTAGAAATATAGAACGGTGCAATTTGAGCAAGGAATGTAGATTTTCGTCAGAGCAAAATAAAGCGCATCATGAAAACCTTCTTCATAATAACCTTGACCTTCATTACCTTAGCCGCCACGGCACAATCGGCGCCAGTGCGCGGTGGTTTTTTACTTTCTTCTTTGGAAATCAGCGAGTTAGATGCAACAGTCAGCACTGGCATTGGCTTGCAAGCGGGCATTGTGCAGGATCATTGGCGCTTAGGAATTTATGGTATGCGCACCTTCAATGCCCTGCGTCCGGGTGAGGCTGGTAAGTTGTATCAGATTGATCTAGCTGCTGTTGGCCTCGCCGCGCACTACCGCCATCCTGTTGGCGAGTATATAGCATTATACACAGGATTGAAGGGCGCTCTGGGGCGGGTGGCGCGCGAATGGCTACTGTCAGAAGAGCAACAAGGGCGTGAGCGAGCAAACCTCTGGTGGCTGCAACCCGAAGCAGGCATTGACATTGAGCTTGGGCCTCGGGTACAACTCTTGTACACAAGCGGCTACCGGCACATCCTACATATGGAGGCGCTAAAAGGCATTAGCAGTAAGCAGTTGCAATCTTTAGTGAATACAATCGGCGTGGTGGTTAAATGGTAAATGCATCCATTGAATAGTGATGAAAATCAGATGTAAAATTGATGAAAATCATTCAAATTCCATCCATTCAAGTATAGTTTTGGAGATTATAAAGTTGTTTGTCAAATCTATAAAACGGAGGGTATTATGTCACTCATTAATTGGAAAAAAAGCGATTTCTTCCCATCGTTGAACGCCCTGACAGAATCGTTTTTCGGCAACGATAACGACTTTGCCAACTGGTGGAAGGGGCTGAAAGGTTTACCTGCTGTCAACGTTGCGGAAAGCGAGGCCGCCTACATGATGGAAGTGGCCATACCAGGCATGAAAAAGGACGATTTTAAGGTAGAAGTGAAAGAAGGCATCTTGACGATCAGCGCAGAGTCGAAGTCGGAGAAGGAAGAGAAAGATACCCGCTACACGCGGCGCGAATTTAGCTACAGTTCATTCTGCCGTTCATTTTGGCTACCCGACAACATCAAGGCAGATGAAATAGAAGCGAACTACCATGAAGGGCTGCTGAAACTAACGATTCCGAAAAAAGTGCTTAGCGAACCCGAAAGCGAGGTCAAACGCATAGCCATTTCATAAGCATACACACAGGCATTATTGTGGAGTGGCGGCGTGCGAGCGTTGTCACTCCCTGCCCAGTGTTTTATTAGCAAAAAAGCTATTTTTAATTTTATAAAAATATTGCTAAGCAGTGCATTAAGAAAACACAATGTCATGTAATGTTCTTTTTTGTTGGAAATGATGTGCTTATTTATAAAATATCATTTTTAATTTTTAAAACACTGAAAACCAATAATTTGAAAATTATGCAAGTTCTTTTGTAACAAATATTTATTATAAAAAAAATTATACACCATGAAAGCCTTATTGCCTCTTACACTGTTGGTCACCTTGCTATTCAGCACCTTACAATGCCAACCCGTAGAAGTGCGCAAAGGTATGGCGCAGTTTGATCAGGCCTTTTTGCCAGTACTGCTGTACACATACGCCGGCGATATGCATCAGGCGAAGCGGGCAATTTTCTATCTAGAATTTCGCTGGCAACGCCTACAGGATCAGAGCAGCTACTATACTAACAAAGATAAAGATTGGCAGGAGACGTTTGATCGCATTGACCAGTGGCTGGGCGACGCTTATTATGCCATTGACGCTAATTGCCAAGATATTGCATTGGCAGAATTGGAGCATGTGCGCTACGAACTGCTCACCCTGCGCGAACGGCAGCACCTCGATTATTACCTTGATTACCTGTACAACTTTCAATACAGTACGGATGTGCTGCGTGAAACCGCTGGTGATGAGATGCTCTGCCTTTTGGAATGGGATGACCTGGAGCAGCAGGCCGCTACCATGAATACCTACTGGCAGCAGGTACTGGCGCAAACCGCAGATGCGGATATGTTTGAATTGGATGCCCAAAAGCTGGGGCTCCTTCAGCAGCGTCTGCGCGAGATGAGCCATATTATTGCGCAGATAAATACGGCACTGGATGCCGCCGACCGCCGCTTGGTGGAAGCTGCTTGTGAAAAAATTGAACCAATTTTTCTGGATATTTTGCGTGTTTTTGGCAATTTTAATGCCTCAGCTACGTATTTTGCTAAAGATAATGCCGCCACGCAACAACCAGAACGCTATTATTCTGTACATCAAAACTGAACCTTCATGAACGCGGAAAGACCTGTAAAAGACATCATGAGTACCCAATTGGTAACGGTGTATCCTAATGCCAGTGCTAAGGAAGTGTTTGACATTTTTAACAACCATAATTTTCACCATCTACCTGTGGTAGAAAAAGGAGAGCTACTGGTGGGCATCATCAGTAAGGAAGATTTCTTTAAGGTGTCTTATATCCTACCGCAGCAAACAACAGGCAAAACCTGGACGGAAAAACAGTACCAATCCTTAACGGCTAAAGACTTTATGACAACCTATCCAATGACGCTCGACCCCGACGATACCATTGGGCTGGCTGCTGACATCTTCTTGTCCAACAAATTTCATGCCCTGCCTGTGGTGGAGGACAACCAACTGCTCGGTATCATCACCTCCCACGACCTGCTGCGCTACGGCTACGACTATCCTCAGGAGCAGGAGCACAATTCCTTGAATACCAATGAAATGTTTGAAACGGATGCCTTCCGCGAGGATGATAACGATATTTTCTGAACGGCAACAAAAATCTGATAACCATGGACAAAACCACTCTTGTTGGGCAAATTATGACGACGGACGTGATCACAGTGGCACCTAATGACACGATGGATAAGATACGCGATATTTTCAATAGGCATCCTATTCATCATGTGCCAGTGCAGGACAATGGCAAGGTGGTCGGCATCATCAGCGAAACAGATTATCTCAAATTGGTCAATACCTTCACGGTATTCCGTACTACCCATAGTGAAGCCTACAATGATGCGCTACTCCATGCCCTCTTAGTGCGCGAAGTGATGACCCGCCAAGTGGCAACGATCTTCCCAGAGGATTCGGTCGAAATTGCGGCTGGCTACTTCCGAGAAAATCTATTCCGTGCCCTGCCCGTTGTGAATCGCAATGGTACACTCGTAGGTATCGTCACGACGTATGACCTACTTAATTTCGCATTTAGTTAAATGGTGATTTTTATTTAAAAAAGGCGACTAACTATCAAAATATTAAACATTGGTAATGTTTTGCAAAGCTATTATTTATCTATAATTGTTTTTTTATAGAACTTTCGCGTATCTTTATCCACGAACCCTTATCAACCACCATTTGGCTATGAAAAGATACGCGATTCTTGTTTCGATATGTTGCATTTTGCTACTATCAACCACCTGTTTTCTACTACAAGCGCAAAACGCCGGCATGGAAGCCCTGCTCAAAGGGGATTATGAAACTGCCCAAACTCTTTTTGAAAAAGACCTCCGAAACCGCAAAACCGAACTTCCGGCTGCCTACGGGTTGGCACTGCTGCACGTAGATTCTAACTGGCAACAGCGTAGCTTGGTAAAGGCGCAACAATACATCAGTAAATGCTCGGACTTGCTCAATGCCGCTAAAGATAAAAACGCTTGGAAAGACGAAGGGATCACCAGCGCCTCCATCCGTGCTACTCGTGAGCGCATGCTGCAACAGGCTAAGAATAGCATTTTACAGTCAAACAAGCTGTCGGACATGGACGACCTACTGGCCAACTTCAGCTTTCCTTCCACAGAGCGCAGTGCGCTTTTTCAGCATCGCAATCAATTGGCGCTGGCCATGGCCAAAGCCGCTCCAGGTATAAAGCCGCTGACCGAATTGTACGAAAAATACGGCGCAGATTTCAAAAAATATTCACCCGATCTGCTCCGCGAAGCTGACCGACTGCAATTGGAGCGCTACATGGCAAATAAAAACTGGTCGGAGTTTGCCGTTTTTAGGAAAACTTTTCCGACCAACATCTACGCACGCGATGCCGCAGCCGCGACTTTTGAAAAACTAAATTTTCGGGATAGCACCGCATTAAAAACTTTTACAAATAATAACCCGCAGAGCCTCCTGCGCCCTTTTGCAGAGCAGGTTTTAGAAGAACTACAGATCGAATCCTATGCCAACTACATTCGGCGCACCGCGCCCAATAGAGGGGCATTTGAATACTTACAAAAGATGATCGCTTCGGATGTCCGCAATAAGAATTGGGTCGCAGCTACCCGTAAAACAGAATTGTTCGCTACCAATTTCGCGGGCTACGCCCACTACGATAGCCTATTGGCTATGCTGCGCGCCCCGGCGCTCGATCTGCCTAAAAAATCACTGGGTAGCGCTATTAATAGCAACGCCGATGAGTACAATCCGGTTATCTCTGCGGATGGGCAACGACTGTATTTCTGTCGCTATGCACAGCCTCGACAATTTTCTTCGGAGGACATTTATGTGTCTCATTATCAGAATGATAAGTGGACAACAGCCGTGCCAGTCGCCGAGTTAAGCAATCGTACTGACAATGAATTTCATACCGCCGTGACCGCC
>CALMSP010000022.1 GCA_937872405.1 uncultured Saprospiraceae bacterium
GTCGAAACGTCTTTAGGCATGATTGGTTTTTAAATTTAACTTTTTGGTTAATTTTTGACAAAGATACACCGCTCAAGCAAACTTGTCAAGAGGTGACGAGAAGTTTATTTATTTGCGATCGTTTTTTAGATTTATTTTTTGTAATTATTTGATTATCAGCGCTATGGATTTATGCCAGCACTACGGCGTTCTTTGCGTTTGCTTTCTTTCAATTCAAAGTTGAACCCCTCTGCTTGGAATTGGTGATATTTATCGGGGTCGAAGCGGTAGAGTTTAGCCGGGCGGTGCGCTACACCTTCCTGCCATTCATTGAGGTCAACGAGCAGATTCATAGAGAGAATTTTTTTACGAAAATTACGTTTGTCGAGGCTGGTTTCTAATATGGCTTCGTATAGATGCTGTAATTCGGTGAGGGTAAACTTGGGCGGCAAGAGTTCAAATCCTACTGGGCGCAAGCGTACTAACCATTTTAGGCGGCTAAAGCAGGCGCTGAGAATATCGTTGTGGTCGAAGGCAAGTTCTTTCACTTTGGCTACCGAGTGCCACTGCGCCTTACGCGCGATGGATGCAGGTTGCAGGCTGTAGTCCTCGATTTTGATGAGTGAAAAATATGACACTGTGATGACGCGACCAAAAGGGTGCCGATTCACTGCGCCAAAGGTTTTCACTTGTTCGAGGAATACATTTCGCAAGCCCGTGAGTTCTTCCAACACACGATTGGCGGCGGTATCGAGGTCTTCTTTTGGATAGACGAAGTAGCCCGGCAGTGCCCACATACCTTTGTGCGGTTCCTCGCCGCGCTTGATGAGTAGCACTTTGAGGTCGCCTTCATCAAAACCGAATATTACATTATCAACTGTAAAGGCTGATTTGAAAAAATTGTCAAATCCGGTCATGCTTTTGCTTGCTTAGTTTTAAATCATTAGGGCAGCGCAATTTACTGAAATTCCATCAATTCTACAAGGAAGAGAGGGTGTAAGATGTACACTATCTTGAAAATATTGTAACGGCGGTATATTTATACGGTTTTGATTGTACCATGTTGTATGGACGTGCCCGCATGTTGTTGATTTTCAATGGCTTTCCTTACAAGTCAAATTGTTTTTATGATATTTTCAGGCGCCTAATTCGTTTAAAATGGCGAGCGTTTGCTGGAGCATAGCTTCCGTAAAATCGAGGTGTGTCACAAATCGGATCGTTTGAGGCCCGAATGCAGTAGCCCGAATACCTTTTTCAGCGAGCAATTTCAGAAAAGAAGCTGCTGTGTGCGGGGGCTTTACATCAAAAATAACAATGTTGGTCAGCACAGGGCGCACGGAGCTTACATAATGCTGCGTGGCTAAGGTTTGTCCGATGCGTCGAGCACGATCATTATCGTCGCGCAAGCGTTGTACATGGTGGTCGAGTGCGTAGATACCAGCTGCCGCTAAGTAGCCAGCCTGCCGCATACCTCCGCCCATTACCTTGCGCACGCGCCGCGCCTGCCGGATGAAGTTGGCATTGCCTATGAGCAGTGAACCGACTGGAGCGCCCAGCCCCTTGGATAAGCAGATAGAAATACTGTCAAACAAAGCACCTACTTGCTGAGGTGTTTCGCCGGTTTCTATCAAAGCATTGAATAGGCGAGCACCATCGAGGTGCAGGCGGAGTGCGTGCTCTTGGCAGAGCTGTTGTATGGGGCCAATTTCATCGAGTGTGTAATAGCTGCCACCGCCTTTGTTGGTTGTATTTTCCAGCACCACCAAGCGCGTGCGAGGCAGCCAGTCGTAGCTGGGTTTGATGGCCGCGGCTACCTGCGTTGCGTTAATTTTGCCATTGATACCTGACAACAAGTTGACCGCTACGCCAGAGTGGAAGGCATAACCGCCGGTTTCGTATTGAAAAATATGCGAATTTTCATCACAGACCACCTCGTCCAGCGGCTGTGTATGTACTTTGATAGCAATTTGGTTGGTCATGGTACCACTGGGGCAAAAAAGAGCCGCTTCTTTGCCAAAAAGTGCGGACACCTTCGCTTCGAGGGCTTTTACAGTGGGGTCTTCGCCGAATACATCGTCGCCAACTTCCGCTTGCATCATCACTTCCAGCATAGCGGGCGTAGGGCGCGTTATGGTATCACTGATGAGATTGATCTGCTGCATTTTTTAAAGTAAAAATAACGGATTTTTTCTTTTGGAAAAGGTAGAAATAAAAAAACTCCTGCATCTGGGGAGGCAAAATCGGATGCAGGAGCAACAACATACTATGAGAAAACTACACGGTGTAAAGTAACATATTCGCCGTACAATTGAAAAGCTATATTTAGGCTATGGCAGAAAGCGGAGTTCGTATGGCGGCTTTGGCTTAGAATAAGGAAATAGCGTTGTGAAAAGGACATAAGTAGTTGAAAATCAGCGAAAAACAAAAAATCCTACACCATAGAAGGGAGCAAGGTGTAGGACGAAACAAACATACTATGAGAAAACTTGCGACAAAGATAACAATCGAGGCAAGGCGTACACGGGCTAATTATGAAGCGGTACGATAAGGGTGGTTTTTGGTCATTTTTCATTAGATAACGGGCAAAATTATCTCCTGTGCGGCACAGATAGCTATGCTACAGGGGGCGTTTTGTGCGTTCGCGGTGGAGTGATCCTTACTTGAAAGTTGGTAAGGCGCTATATTTTTCTACGAAGGCTTTCATTTCATCCACCATATCTGGCGAACCCATCGCAACGGTTACCCGCTGATGCAAATGCGTAACCTCCAAGTCAAGCACCCGCTGCAGCTGGCAGGTCATGGCCTTACCACCCGCCTGTTCTACAATGAACGCCAGCGGATTGCATTCATATACCAATCGCAGCTTGCCCTGCGCATACTTGCGCGTCTGTGGATACAAAAAAATGCCCCCCTGCAGCAGGATGCGGTGAATATCGCTCACCATGGAGCCGATGTAGCGTAGGCGCAGGTTCATGTCAGAGCAATAGTCAATGTAGCGACGCATTTCGACATCAAATTTGAGGTAGTAGCCCTGATTCACCGAGTAGTAATTGCCGCGTGCTGGGATCTGAATATCGCGATGCGAAAGGCAAAATTCGCCAATGGAAGGATCGAGGGTGAAGCCGTTGACGCCGCGACCGGTGGTGTAAACCAATAGGGTAGAGGTGCCATACAACACGTATCCGGCGGCTACCAGATCAGCGCCTTTTTGCAAAAAATCTTCGAGGGTGCAGGCGCCTTCGGGGTTGCTTTTCCGACGATAGATACCAAAAATAGTACCCACCGATACGTTGACGTCAATATTGGAAGAGCCATCGAGCGGATCGAACACCACCACATATTTGGATGCTTTGGACGCCACTGGCGGTATGGGGATGAAGTCTTCAAATTCTTCGGATGCTACGCCGCAGCACTCACCGCTGTTTTTGAGACATTCAATGAGTTTATCATTGGCATATAGATCGAGCTTCTGCACGGTGTCGCCAGTGCTATTTTGGGAGGCATCGGCAGTGCCCAGTATGTTGACCAACCCAGCTTTGTTTACTTCGCGGTTGACGATTTTGGCAGCCACGCCAATATCGCGCAGTAGCCCAGTGAGTTCGCCCGAAGCAAATGGAAAGTCCTTTTGCCGGTGAATGATAAATTCGTCGAGGGTTACAATTCGGTTCATATTTGGTCAGGTTTGACATGCAATTTACAGCAAAGAACCGAAAAGCAGAGCATGTGTGGCGGTTTTTTGCAAGCGCTGCAACTAAAATATAGTTATGATATGCTATAAAGAATTTTATTGGCGATGGGGCTAATCAGTTGTGTTACTTCTTAGATTTCGCAAATCGAAAAGATTTACGAAATCTCATCCGCCGTTTTGATCCATTACTAATTTATTATACGCATTGGTTTTGCGATTAATATAGGCTTTTTGAGGTTGAAAATCTGATTTTCAGGTTTTTATGATTTAAAAAATGATGCAGATTATATGACTAAAAATGGGAATATTACAAAAACCATTTACTGGTAGCCATTTGGGGTGCATAATGCTCCATTTGCGTAAGCAGGTCATCTACATGATCTGACACCAACAACAATGCGCGGTGCGCTGGTTTGAGGAACTGCTCGGCTTGCATCCGATCTAACTGTGCGACTAGCGGATCGAAAAAACTTTTGACGTTGAGCAGACCAATGGGTTGTACTTTGTGCCCTAATTGCCCCATGGTGAGCATTTCAAACAATTCATCGAGTGTGCCATAGCCGCCGGGTAGGGTAATCACGCCATCCGAACGCTCCGCCATGATGCGCTTGCGCTCGGCCATACTTGGCACCACAATTAGCTCGCTAAGTTGCTCATGGCAGACTTCTCGCTGGCGCAGGAAATCAGGAATAACACCGGTCACTTGGCCACCATGCGCCAGCACCGCATCAGCAATGCTGCCCATCAGACCCACGTTGCCGCCGCCGTACACCAGTCGAATACCTTGTCGGGCAAGGGTTTGGCCTAATTCAAGGGCTGTTTGTTCATACAGTGGGTCTATTCCTTTATTAGCACCACAGAAAACCTGCACAGACTGAATCGCACGCATACGGAAGTCGGATTTTGGTGAAATTTGAGTGTAAGTTAACCATTTGCAGATGTAATCAAAGCGCAAGTCGCTCCAGAAAACGGTATGGATTGAGCCGCGCCAGATTGAGCGAAAAGCTCATCCGTTGGAGGTAACTGTTTTGCTCGGCGTAGCGATCCTGAATGTTTTGTGAATTGATGAGCGGGAAGTAAATATTGAAAATGTCCCGCACTAACTCAAGTTGCAGACCTCCACTCCAGAGCAACTGATCGCTGAAGCTGTCATTGACGCCAGTCGGCATGGCATTATCAAAATAGCCAATATCAAAATAAGGCTTGAGCACCTTATGGAAGGGTAATCCACTGGGCAGGCTGGATTTTAAATTGATCGCTGCGATGAAGCTATTGCTACGGCCTAGGTTAAACCCTGTGCCAATGACATTTTTCATGCCACCATCGCGGATGCTAACCTGCTGCGCCCAGATACCCTCTCGATCGCTGCGCCCAAAGTACCAGTCGTCGAAGCGATAATCATTGAAACCCTGCGAAGTCAGGTTGAAGGCGCCAGGGAAAATGCCGCCAGCATTGCGTCGGGTGTTGCTGAGGAAACCGCCTGCAAAAATCCGTACATCAAAACTTTTATTGGGCTGGAAGGTGTAGCTGCTATTCCATTCTAATGACGCTTTTACATACTGCTGCTTGCCGCGAAGGTCGTTGTAGCTTTGTTGCTCCACAGCTGCAAGCAGGCTATAAGGATTGAGCTTGCGGCGATTTTCTAATCCGTAGCTCAACTCATGGATAAACGTGTCATTCCAATCGGTGCGAATAAAATTGCCAAACATATCGCTGAAGATCGGTTGTTGTGCATTGAGCCAAATACTGCGCCATTGTATGGTCTGATAAAGATTACTGGCAGGTAGCTTCCCCAGTTCAAAACGCAAGAAAGGCTCCACGCGCACGTACTGCAAGTCATAATTGCGTGTAAAGTTGCGGTCATAATGAAATACGCGTCCATTGGCGCCTATGATGATGCGTTGTAGGGCCGGCGTATTGGGATACAAATAGTATTGCATATCGGCTAAGCCCGCGATGTCATTTGAGCCAAAGCTATACATGGGAATCGCCGTAAACCGCAGATTGCGATAAGGCGCCGTCGTATTATAGAGCGCTGCGCCGAGCATGTATTTGTCATAATTGTTCCAGCCCATAGCCGGTAGCCAGTATAGCTGGGTGCGCTTGCTGTCTTCGGGGCGCGGCAGTAGGTTTACTTGCAGCGGTTCTATGGTTTTGAATGGTCCAGAAGTGCGGATATTATTATTGTTTCGGTTAACATCCAACAGGATGCGTTGCTCATCAAGTACGATCAGATCGTAGTCACCGGCTGGGAAACTCAGTGTTTGCAAGCCTTCGAAGCCTTCGTACCATTGACTTTGCACAATACGACCATCCTTGAGTGCATCCAACTGGAAAGGCGCAGCGATTCGACCCTTGTTTTTTACTATTACTTCATAAGTGTCGTTTTGATTTTGCACACCGGAGATAGCATAATCGAGATGATTATTGGAATACAGCAATCCATCGAACAACCAACTTAGGTCTTTATTCGTGCTGCTTTCCAGCGATTGCCGAAAATCCTGCGGCTGCGGATGCTTGAATTGCCATTGCTGATAATATTGTTGCATCGCAGCATCAAACATCGCCGTGCCAAGGTATGCCTCCAAATGTTGTAACGCTACGGCAGGCTTTTCATAAGCGCTCAGGAAATAGTTGATGCTGGTCAATTGGTCGGAGGTCGTCGTTGGCGCCTGATCTTGCCGTCGCCGCGCTTGCCAGAGATAAATCAATTCGGTAGTACTCACATTATTACCGCTCATAATGAATTTGGGTAGGGCTTGCAAATCACTATTGCTGCCATAATATTGGCGGGTATAGCGCTTTTCATAATAAGAATTTAGCCCTTCATCCATCCATGCGTGATCACGCTCATTGCTACCCAAGATACCATAAAACCAATTGTGCCCTACCTCATGAGTAATCACAATATCAAGGCTACGGGGGCTACCCGCCTCCCCGATCACCGTGATCATGGGGTATTCCATGCCACCGCCGGCGCTCAACGCGCTTTGCACGGCTGTAGCGTGCGGATAAGGGTACTCGCCTACATGCTCAGAGTAGAACAACACCGACCGATTGATGTAATTAATGGCATCTTTCCAAAGATTGCGCTCTACGTCTGTAAACATAGCCCAAGTATCTACGGTGCGCCCCGAAGATAGGGTCACTTGCCCTTTTTGCACATAAAAACGTTTATCAGCAAACCAAGCAAAATCATGTACCTGATCGGCTTTGTAATGAAGCGTTTTCATCGTTTCACTCGACTTCGGAAAGTCCGCGTCGTCGTTATCGGATTTCTTGTCCTTCACCGGAAGTAGCAATCGTTCGTTGGATTCTTCCATTTTACGTTGTAAAAAAGCAATTTCACTGTCGGTTTGCAATGTACCCGTAGCGCCTACTACGTAGTTGTCCGGCAGGGTAATGCGCACATCAAAGCTTCCAAATTCCGAATAAAATTCGCCCTGATTAAGGTAGGGCATGGGGTGCCAGCCCTGCTGGTCATATACTGCGGGTTTGGGATACCATTGTGTGATTTGATACGATTCACCAACGTGCCCGAGCCGCGAAAAAGATGCAGGAATCTTCAATCGGAAGGGTGTTTTGATACGAACGTTAGCGCCCGGTGCTAATGGCTTGGGCAAGCGGAGCACGCCGATGTCAGGGTTGTTGGGCAGCAGTTCTATGCGTGTACGTTCGTCATTTATAGTAAAATCAAGTCCAGAGAAACCACCGCGTTCTTCCTGATTTGCAAAATGAAATTTTGTGTCGCCGGCGCGCAATTGTTGCCGAGCAAAAGCCGTGTTGCGGTCGGCGTAAGCATTGGGCCAAAGGTGCATGTATATTTTATCTAAAGTATGGGGCGAGTGGTTGATGTAGTTGATCTCCACGGTGCCGCTGAGTGTGTGCTGGCGGTCATTGAGCGTCACTTCGATGTTGTAATGTACTTCTTGCTGAAAATAAGACGATTGTGCCTGTAAACAGGTAGCTAAAAGCAGCATCACAGCAACGGACTGGAGGGTAGCAATTTTTTCCATCGGTTCTTAATTTTTGTAAGAGGCAATTTAAATAACGATATAGCAATCAGTGAATCCTTTCAAGTACGCGAATAGTCTGATTTTGTTACAACAAGGTACAATTTTTTTAAGAGATGATGTGCGCCGTATCCAAAATGCTTGCGGCAACCAGCTTTAAACACTATTTGGATATTTGGCTAACGCAGGTATCTACGTGTTTCGTGCCAACGGAGAACTGGAATTAACCTGTAGTTAATGTTTCCTTTGTTTCTTTGCAAAAACACAACCGATGAATCGCCTTTTTGGGATTATTATACTACTATTCCTGTGTGGCTGCCAGCCCAAAATCTCGCAAAACCTATCCGAACCGCAAGGCCGTGGTCTTGTGCAGCCTTTACAAACAATTGCTTTCGGCTCCTGCAACCGGCAGGATCTGCCGCAAGGCATCTGGCAGGATGTGCTCCACACTCAACCCGACCTATGGATTTGGCTCGGTGATAATATTTACGGGGATACCGAGGATATGGATGTAATGTTGCAAAAGTATAATTTGCAGAAATCCAATGAGTTGTATCAAAAATTGCGTGCTACCACCCCTATTATTGGCATTTGGGATGATCATGATTATGGCGTAAACGACGGGGATAAAAACTATCCGAAAAAACAAGAAAGCAAGGCGCTAATGCTTGATTTTTTGGACGTGCCGGCCAATGCGCCCGTACGCACGCGCGAAGGAGCCTACCAGAGCTATACTTTTGGGCCAGCCGGCCAGCAGGTGAAAATCATCCTGCTTGATGCACGCTATTTCCGCGACGAATTGGAAAAAGGGGAAGGCGACCAAAGCCGCCGCTACCTGCCTAACCCAGTTGGCGATGTACTCGGTGAAGCCCAGTGGCAATGGCTCGAAGCTGAACTAATCCAAAGCACGGCACAGATTCATCTCATCGGTTCCGGTGTTCAGATCATTCCCGAAGAACATCCTTACGAAAAATGGGCAAACTTTCCTGCCGCCCGGCAGCGCCTGTTTGAGTTGTTAGTAAAAACCCAACCAGCTGGGGCTATCCTGCTAAGTGGTGATCGTCATATTGCAGAAATTTCTAGATTGGAATTGCCAGGGTTGCCCTATCCCCTCTATGACCTTACCTCCAGCGGTATGACCCATGCCTACACTGGTGCAGTTGGCGAAGCCAACCGATATCGCATCGGCAATTTAGTAAATGACAAAAATTTTGGAGTGCTCAGCATTGACTGGAATGCGCCCACTCTTAAAGTGAGCGTAACCATTCGCGGCTGGAACGATCATGTCTTTATGACACAGGATATCATGAAATAAGCGGACAAGTAAATAATACATACTGAAAATTACATCCAAACCTGATCCACATCATGTTTTTTAGCAAACAACACACTTTCGCACTGCTTTGCCTGCTAA
>CALMSP010000023.1 GCA_937872405.1 uncultured Saprospiraceae bacterium
GTGAGGTTCCATAGATGAACATTTGCAGACCAAAGTATGAAATTTAAACATGCTTTTAGATGAGGGCTTCAAAAGGGGTTTCAGAAATAGCGCGCATACATCGGAAATGGCCTTTCGGGCAGCGCGCATAGCCGATTTTGGAACAGGGTCGGCAGGCTAACCCCTTGATTTCCAATGAGATATTTCGATTTTCTCCTTGCGGATAATAGGGGTACATACCAAATTCTGGTATCGTATTGCCCCAAATGGAGATAATATCTTTGCGAAAAGCCGCAGCAATATGCATTAATCCGGTATCATGCGTGATCACCTGCGCGGCCTGCCGCACTAAGGATGCCGATTGGTTGAGCCGCAGCTTCCCACAAGCGTTATATACATGCGCGCCCGCAGCCTGGGCGATCTGTTCGCCGGTAGCAGCATCCTCCGGGCCGCCCAATAAAATGATCGGTTGGCGAATTTTTTGACAAATGGAAATGATCTTCTCCGTGGGTAGGCGCTTGGTAGCGTGGGCTGCACCAATAACAAAGGCGATGAACGAAAACGGCAAAGCGGCTGGTGGCATGAAAATTTGCTGAAATTCGGGGCTGCCCACAAGCAACTCATCTTCGGGGGGAATAAAATAGTCCAAACCCCGTCCGTCATTATACACTCCCAGCGTGCGCGCAGTATCCAAATAGCGATCCACGATGTGCACCGCGGGCAAGCGATTAATTTTAAAATTGACTATCAGCCATTTAGCTATATTAATTTTATTAAAACTGTAGCTTTTACCCCCCAGAGCGCGCTTTACTTGCCAGCTTCGCGTATTGTGATGCAAATCTAATATATAATCATATTTTTCTTGTTGCAAACTATATAACACTTCTTTTACGTCGCTTTGAATTGTAACAAGCCGATCTATATAAGGATTCGCCACCAAAACTGCCCGAAAGGATTGTTTAGTTAGAAAATGGATATCTGCGCCGAGCTGTTGTTTGACACATCGGATGACGGGCGTGGTGAGCACAATGTCGCCAATCGAGGAAAATCGAATGAAGAGAATTTTCAACAGGGCATTATTTTAGAATATGCCAAGGCGCGTATAATTTTGAAAATCAAGCATTTACGCGCTTTGGCGTGCTGTGTAGCGGCGTATTTAATTAGCAATTAGATCCACTTGGATATTTTGTAATTCGACCGTAGTGCCGCGCTCGAGTTCGTCTTTATTAAACAGCTCATCGAGTTCTTCTACTTTGAATTTTTTCGTTTTCAGTTTGTAATTTACATAATCTGCAAAGCGGATACCTTCTACTTCGCGCGGGTTGGTGGCTGCACGAAAGCGAGCGCCGCTGCCGTCCACTTCAAAATCAAAAGCTAAATAGTCCAGCGTTTGGTTGTTGCGATGAAACCAGAAAACGTAAGTATCGCCAGCGTTTAGCCCTTCACTAAACGTCACCTTCACTTTGTGGTAAGGCTCCGATTTGATCGTGGTTTCGCCGAGGTACTGTTTGATGGCCTGCCAGTCATTCAGAAAATAAGGAAATTGGGCAAATTGTACCACCGATAGCAGGGATTTAGCCGCCGCAAGGCTGTCCTGTGCCGACATTTCTACCGCATCCTGAAAGCGGGCACGCCGAAAGCGCGTATCCGTAAGAACATCGCGCAGGGTGGGGTCGGCGCCAGAAGTGCGTTCGTAGGCATAAGCGCTGCTACGGCGCGTGATTTTGTACTGATCGCCTTTGAACTCAAAACGCACAATACTTTTCAAAAAACGAATGCCGCCATGTTTTACAATTGCCTCTTTTACAACCTGTTGTGCTTTGTCATCCGACTCTTTAGGTGTTTTATTGCCACCACAAGCTACTATGGCAAATACCATTGCAATCCAAAGTGTTGATTTCATGTTCATTGCTGTGATTTAATGACTTGGTTCCACAATTCTTGTCCATTGGCGGCAAAGATACGAATGGTGAGCATACGTTCAACTTGTTTGCCAGAAAATTCCAACAGCCCGAAGTTGCGCTGGGTCACTAAGGTACCTTCAAGGCGAAAGGTATTGTCCGTTTCCACGTTGCGCGCAAAGCCGGAAGTAAGCGGCGATACGGTCAGGTCATAGACGACATTGCCACCCGCATTGGTGTAGCGGTCTAATTCGGTATGGTGGCGATCGCCGGTGAGGAAAATTACGTTTTTGATGTTTTCTTCCTCGATTCGGCGCAGCAGATAGGCGCGTTCTTCTGGGTAAAAATGGATGTAATTCTCGTGTACCGGTGAAGTGCTAAGCACCTGGCCGCCAATGGCAATCATTTTGAAGGGGGCGCGGCTATTCACCAGACCATCTATCAACCATTCGATTTGCTCCTTGCCCAGCATGGCACGCTCGCCGCTGCGGCGCAGGTCGGCGTTGCGGTGGTAGCGATTGTCGAGCAGGAAAAAGTCTATATCATTCCATTGAAAATGACTGGTAACGCCCGGCTGTCCATTGATACCAGAGGTCGGATTCGCCCAGAACAAACGAAAGGCTTCTAAGGTCGTTTCTTTCATCGGGAAGCTACCGTCGGAGTCGTTAGGGCCAAAATCATGATCATCCCAGATGGCGTAATGATGCGCCGAAGCCAGTAGTGGCTGTAGTTCTGGCAGAGAGCGCGAGTGCGTGTAGCGATACATAATGCCTGTGCGCGAGTACCAGTCAGCTTCCCGCAGATAGACATTGTCGCCCAACCAAAGCATCACATCGGGGCGCATTTTATGGATATTGGTAAAAATATCATATTCGCCGCCGTAAGGCGTGCCAGGGCGGTCGTAGGGTGGGTCATTCACGTAGGTGCAACTGCCCAGCGCTACTTTGAAGTCAGGCGCATCGGTACGCCATTGCCACAGGGTTTGTGTTTTGAATGTAGTTGGATAATCAAATGCTATGAGTTTTTCATTTATAAACAATTGATAATCATATGTTTTACCGGGCTGTACCTTATCAGCAATGAGCTTAGCCGTAAAGGCGGACGCTTTCTCTGTGCGCATTGGGTCGGTAAGCATACGCTGCGCCGGATTGCCTTGTTCCCAATAAGCAATTTGCACTTTGGCGGGTTCTTTGGTCTGTACCCAGAGCACCACTTCCAGCATTTGAGAATAACCTACCATCGGGCCAGATTGGAGTAAGGCTTTTTGTGCGGACGCATGGATCGGTAGCAGTAGCAGCAGCATATAAAGAAAAATCGAACGCATAATTATTATCTTTTTTGGTTTGGCTAAAACTAAACCAAATGCGGTGATAAATCCATTGAATTAATATTAAGTTTTTGTAAAGAACACCCGCCGCCGCCATTCATAAATGATGTAAGCCATTACACCCAGGTATTCTAATATGATAAGCCAATAGCGCTCCTGAAAACCACTGCCCTGATAATGACTGTAACTCAGCCACACGAGTCCTGACCATACAATAGCGTAGCGCCACCGCGTGAATGCACTCAAAACCACCGGCGTAGCTAAGTACCACGGATGCACCGTAGTGGCTAATAGCAGATAAATGCTCAGCGCAAACAGCCAATTTTCGAGCAAGGCCGGAAGGTGATGTTGGCGCCGGAATGCTGCCAACACTATGATACTGCTCATTGCCAGCAGTGCCAGCGATGGGCCAAGGTGGCGCACCAAGTTGTTGCCACTGATGGCTTGACCAATATATTTGAGTAGGTAAAATACGCTTGCGTTAAATTCAAATCTTTGGAAATATAAATTGAGGCTTGCGCCGAAATGACTGATAAACAGTTGATTATACAACGGAATCCAGAGTAGCAACAGCACCGTACCCAGGATAGCAAAATAGCGAAAACTGCGCCGCCAGCCCAGATAACGAATTAGGAAAGGAAGTAACATAAGCGGTAATAACTTGGTGGCGATGGCTAAGGCCATGCTCGTTGCGGATAATGTATCTTGCCGCAGACTTTGTCCGGATTGACTCAAAAAGTGCAGGCTACCCAGAAGGAAAAAAATCATGAGTCCTTCAAAGTGCAGGTTGCCAGCAATTTCAATGATCACGAGCGGATTAAGCGCATACAATAACACATAGCGACGCGGCATACTAAGCCTTTGCAACAACCGATCGAGTAGAAAAATACTACCAGCATCGGCGGCTAATAGCGTACTCTTCATGGCAAGTGTCGCGCCATAAATGCTATCTGGAAAGCACCAGACGCTCAAAGCAAATATGCCCTGCAGTACCGGCGGATAAATGGTATAGTAGGTTTTAGAATTGAGCAGCGCGTACAATTCGGGAGTGAGCTGTGTTGTAAGTATTTGATTATCAATAAAATAGATAGGAAGATGATCGAATGGATTCCACCCGTGGAGGAGCAGCCGCCCATCCCAGATAAAGCGATAGACATCATCGGAAAGGATGGGGAAAGCAGGTAGCAGCAATAGGCGCAGCGCTATGCCGAATAGCATATAATACCGAATATCCTGGATAGAACGGGCACTGCCAAATATTAGAATGTACGCGACAAAAAAGGCGCCATAGCTGAGCAGTAGCGGAAAAAACGTACTCCGCTGGATCACATAACCCAACAGTATAACGCATAACGCCATCCAGACCGACCAAAGCAAGCGTTGTCTCATAGCGCAAAAATAAAACGACCGCGCCAACAGCAGCCCTTTTAGTGCGCTTTTTGTTTTGGAAGGGGCAGGTTTCTTTCAAGTTGTGATAATCGTTATAGTGTATAATATGCAATTTAAAATTTTATAAAAATTTGAAAAACAACGCTTTGTGAAAATTGAATGCAATTTATTTTAACTAAAAACAGCGCATATTTCCACAAAAAAAAGTTGTGCCGCTACTTATTACGGAAGCGACACAACTTGGCTACATCGTTCTCAAAACCTAAAATTTTCTGAATACGGGGTTTACATGGGTACGATTGTTTTAGGGTAGCAACACGCGATCAATTACATGCACCACGCCATTGGTTGTTTGCACATCAGGAATCAAAATATTAGCCGGCATGTTATTGCTGTTGCCACGTATCGTTAAAGAGCCGCCGACAAAAGCGCCAAGCGTAAGCGATACGCCTCCAAGTGGGGCGGCTGCGCC
>CALMSP010000024.1 GCA_937872405.1 uncultured Saprospiraceae bacterium
TCGTGGACAGCGTCAACCGCCTGCGCCTCAACATGCTCGCCAAAGAGCGTAAAGTGCTGGCTAACAATGACTTTGTAGCTGAATTAGAAAAACTCGGCGTGGATTATCGGCTGAATTAGAAACCGGTCAACCTATTTTTACACTATTTTCAATTGAAAATGATGAAGTTATGTCATTTTCAAAAATAAAGACGTATTCATTGTTGCACAATGGACGGATTATCATTGTCGCTTACTGCTCGCCAAAGCACTTTTAAAATGGTATTAAATCTGATTTTCTAAGATGCTGTATGCAACTGCCAATTGTGTTGCTAATTGCGCGTTGTTATGTACCAACTCAATATTTGCCTTTAGGCTACTGCCGCCAGTAAGTTGCTCTATAGTAGCCAACAGAAAAGGCGTAACCGACTTCCCGTTGATATTCAGTCGTTTAGCTTCGGCAAGCGCTTGCGAAATGGCTGCATCTATCCTTTCTGCGGGCATAGCATGAGCAAGGGGTATTGGGTTGGCGATCACTACCCCGCCCTGCAAGCCCATTTTCCATTTTGCTTGTAAGGCAGTTGCCAATATCTTAGCATCATCTATTCGGTAATCTACAGGTAAGCCACTACTGCGACTGTAAAAGGCCGGAAAAGTATCGGTTTGCCAGCCTACTACCGGTATGCCTTGCGTTTCTAAATATTCGAGCGTGAGCGGTAAATCAAGAATGGATTTTGCACCGGCGCAGACTACCGCTACATTGGTACGGGCTAATTCTTCCAAATCAGCCGAAATATCAAAGGTTTTGGAAGCGCCACGATGCACCCCGCCGATGCCGCCAGTGGCAAAAATGCGGATACCAGCGAGCGCTGCGATAATCATGGTAGCGGCTACAGTAGTTGTGCCGTCATATTTTTGTACCAATGCAAAGGGAATATCCCGACGGCTGCATTTCATGACAGCACTGCCTGCGACTCCGATGCGCTCTATATCGGTGACATGGAGGCCCAATCGAAGTTGCCCATTCATGATTGCAGCAGTAGCAGGGATAGCGCCGTGCGTTCGCACAGTCTGCTCTACAGCTATGGCCATTTCTACATTCTGTGGATAAGGCATTCCATGCGAAATAATGGTGGATTCTAACGCGACGACAGGGCGGCCAGTGGATAAGGCAGCCGCTACTTCTTCTGACAATTTTAGATAAGATTGCATGATTGGCTATTTGCAATTCGGCGTAAGTTCAGGTTCCGAGCAGTTCACGTTTCATAGCAATGCGCACAGCATCTGTAATGTTCTTAGCGCCCCAGTTTGGTGATAACATTTTTACGATGGGTATCCACGGTATTCAAGCTGATGAAGTGTATATCCCCACAGATCATCCAATACTTGGGTATCAATATATCGCCGTCCCCATGCTACATCCAGTACCGTCCGAAGTAATTCCTCTTTACCATTGATTTTCAGGACATAAGCTCGCGCGCCAGCTTGCACACAGGCGCTTGTATAGTTGGAAAATCGTCGTGTACTGTAAGCATGATAACTTGAATATCAGAGAAAGTTGTACACAACTCGCGAAGCCCCTCCAGCCCACCACGATCAGGCAATGATACGTCTGATAGCACCACACACGGGCGCGGTTGCGCACAAAGGGTGTTGGCCAAGGTGTCTGAAGTTGTCACATATCATCTATAATAGCTACACATATTGGCATCGGATAGTCAGGCATACGACTTTATTTTCTGATGGCTTGGTGCTACTTGGGAAGGCGACTGGCGCCGGCGAAAATTCCCGATTATCGCTGCATGAGAACGGAAAGTTAGACAAGTTCTATTAAAAATCCAAATCCGATTATTCAACTTCTCGACGAAGGTTGCCAACACTGGTTATAATTTCACAAAAACACACCACCCCTTCCAGTCGAAACCAGAAAGGGTGATGTATCGTCTATTCTTTTGTCACTTAAAGTTCTTCTTCTACTTCTTCCAGTTCGTATTGCGCACGACGGGCTTCCACCTCGTGGATTGAATCCTTGTGTGCTACAATCAATTGCTCATACTGGCGCTGGCCGGTGCCTGCCGGTATGCGCTTACCAACGATTACATTTTCTTTCAATCCGTTGAGTTCATCCTTTTTAGCTGCAACGGCCGCAGTGCTAAGCACTTTTGTCGTTTCCTGGAACGATGCCGCTGAAATCCAGCTGTCTGTACCCAATGAGGAGCGCGTAATACCTTGTAATAACGGGCTGGAAGTAGCCGATACAGCGTCGCGGTAAGCCACCAGTTTCTTATCATTGCGTTTGAGGAAAGAATTTTCTTCCCGCAACTGGCGCAGAGTAACCAACTGGCCGGGCTTTAATCGGCTGGAATCTCCAGAATCTGTCACCACTTTTTTATCAAAAATCCAGTCGTTTTGTTCTACGAAATCGTACTTCTCCACCGCTTCCCCTTCGAGGAAAGGCGTGTCGCCGGGGTCTTCAATTTGCACACGGCGCATCATCTGACGTACAATGATTTCGATGTGCTTATTATTGATGGTAATACCCTGCGAGCGGTAAACTTCTTGCACGCCATTTACCAAATAGGTTTGTACCGCAAATGGGCCTTTAATGTTCAGAATATCCCGTGGCGCCACTGAACCATCCGATAGCGGTGTGCCGGCGCGAACAAAGTCGCCATCCTGCACCAGTACGTGCTTTGATAAGCCTATCAGATATTTGCGCTTCTGGCCATCTTTAGCCGTGATAATCACTTCGCGATTGCCTCGCTTGATTTTACCGAAGGAAACCACAGATCGGAAGAGCGTCGTGTAGGGAAAGAGTGTAGATCTCGGTGGTCG